>DATIZV010000031.1:0-14100 GCA_035516915.1 Usitatibacter sp.
ATCGACTGCCCGGCCTGTCGGACATATCCACCCGCGAAAAGGTTCGCGTGGTTGAGCACGTGGTAGAGGTTGTAGAAATCGCGCCGCACGGCGTAGCCGTCGTCCAGCGGGAACGCGGCGCGATACGCGGCGTGGAAATCCTTCGGGAAGCCGCCGAAGAGCTCGGTCATCGCGAGGTCGGCCTCGCGGTCGCCCACGTACACCGCCGGATCGAACACCACGGCCGTGCCGTCCGCGAGCGCCGCGGCGTTCCCGCTCCAGAGGTCGCCGTGCAGCAGCGACTTCGCCGGCCGGTGGTGGCGGAAGAAGGCGTCGCAGTCGGCCGCGAGCCGCTCGCCGCGGTCGATCATCCGGGACGGCAGCCGGTGGTGCGCGGCGAGGCGAAGCTGCGCGAAGAGCCGTTTCTCGCGCCAGAACGGCAGCCACTCCTCCGACCATCCGTTCACCTGCGGCGAGGCGCCGATGAAGTTGTCGCGCGCCCATCCGAACTTCTCGCGCGGCATCCCGTGCTGCGCGGCGAGCGCGCTCCCCAGCCGCGCGCCGCTGTGCGCGTCGAGCGGCACGAGGTCGAGCCACTCCAGCACGAGCCATGCGCGCTCGCCGTCGTCGCCGCGCGCGAGCACCGCGGGCACGCGCACCGCCTTCGCCTCGGCGAGCGCGGCGAGGCCCTCGGCCTCCGCGGCGAGCATCGCGGCGCCCGCCGCCTCGTTCACCTTCGCGAAGTAGCGGCGCGATCCCTCGGCGGTCTCGCCGGTGATGCGCAGCGCGGTGTGGATGCAGCCGCCGCCCACCGGCTCGGTCGACGTCGGCTCGAAGTGCGCCTCGGTCGCATCCGAGATGGCGCGCGCCAACGCGAGCGCATCCGGCGTCACGCGGACCTCATGCGCTCCAGTCCGCGCTCGAGGTCCGCGACGAGGTCCCGCGGGTCCTCGAGCCCGACGTGCAGTCGAACCAGCGGGCCGCCGTTCCACGGCCGCACGCTCCTCGCGCCGCGCAGGTTCGCCGGCACGATGAGGCTCTCGTATCCGCCCCAGCTGTAGCCGAGCGCGAACAATTCCAGGTGGTCGAGGAACGCGGCGACCCGTTCCTTCGAAACGGGCGCGAGCTCGATCGCGAAGAGCCCCGACGATCCGAGGAAGTCGCGCTTCCAGAGCGCATGGCCGGGATCCCCGGGAAGCGCCGGGTGCAGCACGCGCTTCACCTCCGGCCGCGACTGCAGCCATCGCGCCACTTCCAGCGCGCTCTTCTCGTGCTGCTTCAACCGCACCTCGAGCGTGCGCATGCCGCGGATCGCGAGGAAGATGTCGTCGGGGCTCGCCGTCTGGCCGAGGTCGCGCGAGGTGTCGCGGAGCTTCGGCCACCACGCCTCGCTCGCCACCACCGCGCCGATCAGCACGTCCGAGTGGCCCGCCGGGTACTTAGTCGCCGCCTGCACGACGAGGTCCGCGCCGTGATCGAAGGAGCGGAAATACGCCCCGGTCGCCCAGGTGTTGTCGTGGATCACCGCGGCGCCGCCCTCGTGCGCGACGCGCGCGATCGCCGGGAAGTCCTGCACCTCGAACGTGAGCGAGCCGGGGCTCTCGAGGTACACGAGGCGCGTGTTCGGCCGCATCAGCGCGCGGATTCCCTCGCCGATCGTCGGATCGTAATACGTGGTCTCGACGCCGAAGCGCTTCAAGGTGCGATCGGAGAAGCGCCGCGTGGGGCCGTAGGCGCTGTCGGTGACGAGCACGTGGTCGCCCGCCTTCACGCAGGCCATGATGGCGACGGCCACCGCCGCGAGGCCCGAGGCGAGCGTCACCGCGCGATGCCCGCCCTCGAGCTCCACCATCAGCTCCTCGAACGCGGCGCGCAGCGGCATGTTCACGATGCCGTACGTGGGCGAGACCTCGTCCGCCTCGAAGCGCTTCTGCGCCTCGGCCATCTGCGCGAGCGAAGCGAACGTCACGGTGGAGGCGCGCTGCACCGGCAGGTTCACCGTGCCCGGCTGCGACTTCGCCTTCCTTCCCTTCTGCGCGAGGCGCGTGCTCAGCTTCATTGGCTGCTATCGACTACGGCGGAACCACAGATGAACACAGATGAACACAGATGATTTGTCGGGCGTCGTCGGAGCGATTCGTTCACGGTCGATCTTCAGGGGCACTTCGGGTCACATCTTGAAGGCCATCCGTGTTCATCTGTGTTCATCTGTGGTTTCCAACTGCCTTTTCCCCGCATCACTCGCAGCGCCAAACATCCGCTCCATCTCCCGCCGGATCTTCACCGCCTCCGAATTCGCGTCGTACTCCACATCCTCCCAGCTCACGACGCGGCCCTCGGGCACCTCGCGCTTCAACTTCACGTGGTGCGCGAGGCCGATGGGAAGCGCGCGGCTCGCCGCGGAATCGGCAGCCGGCATGAGCTTCCCCCACACCGTGTAGCCGCCCTCGCCGTCCAGCATCTCGCCCGCCTTGAGCGGCCGCTTCGCGGTGGCGACGCAGTCGCCGCGCCAGCCCGTCGCGGCGCCCGTCGCCTCGCGGCGCAACGCCGCGCTCGCCACGCTGATGCCGAGCTCGAGGCCGATGAGGTGGCTCGGCTTGTACATCGACGCGTATTCGCCGCTCGGGTCGGTCACGATGCCGTACTCCTGGAAGCAGCGCCGCACGTACTCGCTCTCCGCGGCGAAGGTCACGTACACGCCCCAGCGCAGGTCGCGGAACACGGGGCGTCCGTCGCGCTCGAGGCTCGAGATCACCTCCACCTGGCCCGCGTGGTGCAGCGATCCGCCCGCCGAGGCCGGACGCAGCACGCGCGCGAGGTCGTCCACGCCGCAGGGCGGGAAGGCGAGCCCCTGCGGCGCGGGCGTGAGCCCCGTCGCGTTCGCCACCGCCGTCATCTCGATGCCGCTCTTCGTGCCGTCGAGGAACGAATTGAACATCTGCGCGTTGAAGTCGCCCTTCGCCACCATCTCCTCGGAGAACCCGTAATGGCCCCACACGGTCTGCGGCGTGGAAGCGTGGTACGAGGGCAGGTACTTGGTGCCCTTGCCGGCGGCGATCACGGTGAATCCCGCGGTGCGCGCCCAGTCGACGAGCTCGCAGATGAGCGCCGGCTGGTCGCCGTACGCGAGCGAGTAGACGATCCCCGCCTCGGCGGCGCGCCTGGCGAGGAGCGGGCCGGCGAGCGCGTCCGCCTCCACGTTCACCATCACGACGTGCTTTTTCTCGCGGCAGCATGCGAGGGCGTGCGCGATGCCGGCCGCGGGGTGCCCGGTCGCGTCGATCACGACTTCGGTCGCCGGATGGGCGATCGCGCGCGGCGTGTCGTCGGTCACGAACGTCGTCGCGTTCCTCGCCGCCTCGTCGAGCGAGCGCGCGGCGTGGCGCTCCGGCTTCCAGCCGGTGCGCTCGAGCGCGGCCCGCGCCCGCTCGGGGGAAAGGTCGCAGACCGCGAGGACCTGCAGCCCCGGCGTGCGCCGCGCCTGGGAGAGGTACATGGAGCCGAACTTGCCGGCGCCGATCAGCACGGCGCGCACCGGGCGGCCCTCGGCGGCGCGGCTTTGCAGGAGGCGATGGAGGTTCATGGGCGTGGCGCGGCCCGGGGGACCGGGCGGCAGGAATTGGCGGACGGACGGCCTAGCAGTTTACAGTTCCACGAAAGGACAATGATAGGTCGCCCCATGATCCGCGCTTCCCAGGGCCCTCGCCGGCCATGAACGATCGCCCCGCGACCGCGGGGGAGGTCGCCGAGCGCCTCGCGGCGCTCACTCCCGGCCTCGCGCTGCTCGGCCTGCCGGCGTGCGTGCTCGACCCGTCGCTGCGCTACCTCTACGCGAACCCCCCCTACCTCGCCCAGCTCGGCCGCGGCCTCGACACGCTCGTCGGCCGCACGCCCGACGAGGCGCTCGGGCACTTTCCCGACGATGGCCGGCGCGAGAACCTGAGGCGCGCGCTCGCCGGCGAGCCGGCCGCGTACAACCGCGTGAACCTCGAGGGGCCGCGCAAGGGCAAGTGGGTCCGCGCGCACTACTTCCCGGTGCGCGACGAATCGGGCTCCGTGTGGGCCGCGCTCGTCGTGCTGGTGGACGTGCAGCCGCTCAAGGACGCCGAGGCCGCGCTCGCCGAGCGCGAGCGCCAGCTCTCGCTCATCACCGACGCGGTGAGCTTCCCCATCGTCTACGTCGACCGCGAGCGCGTGATCCGCTTCGTCAACCGTCCCGCGGCGCAGTGGGCGGGCTTCAGCCCCGAGCGCGAGATCGGCATGAAGCTCTACGACGTGCTGCCCGCGCCGGTGAGCGCGGCCGCCGGGCCGTACATCGAGCGCGCCCTCGCCGGCGAGACGGTCACCTACGAGCGCGAGGCGCTCTGGCCGGGGCGCGAGCAGCGCAGGCTCCGCGGCCACATCATCCCCGACCGCGACGACGCGGGCGCGGTGCGCGGCATCCTCGTGGTGCTCATCGACATCGAGGAGGACTGGCGCCTGCGCCGCGACCTCGACGCGCAGAGGAAGCGCCTGCAGCTCGTGCTCGAGAACATCGGCGTGCCGATGTGCTACGTCGACCGGGAGCTGCGCATCCGCTTCGCCAACCAGGCCGGCATCGACTGGCGCGTCGCCAGCGTGCAGGAGGCGATGGGCCGCCACGTGGGCGAGGTGTTCGACGAGGAGACGGTCGCGGTGATCGGCCCGGAGATCGCGGCGGCCTTGCGCGGCGAGAAGCGCGTCTACGAGCGCCTCGCGACGCTTCCCGGCGGGGAGCGGCGCTGGGTGCGCGTCTTCCTCGTCCCGGATGCCGACGAGCAGGGCGAAGTGCGCGGCGCCTACTCGCTGGTGCTCGACGTGGACGTCGACCATCGCATGCGCGAGGCGCTGCAGCGCCAGGAGGCGGAGCTGCGCTATTTCGCGGAGAACCTTCCCGGCCCGGTCGCCGTGGTCGACGCGCAGTTCCGCTTCGTCTTCGCGAACAAGGTGTTCCAGCGCCTGCGCGCGCTCGAGCCCGCCGACATCGTGGGCCGTCCGGTGCGCGAGGTGATCGGCGAGGCGCTCGCGCGCGACTACTACGACCCGTTCGTCGAGCCGCTGAAGCGCGGCGAGGCGTGCCAGTACGAGCGCCAGGTGGGGCCGCCCGGCGCCGAGCCGCGCTGGCACCTGGTGCGCCTCGTGCCGATCCTCGACCCGAAGGGCCGCTTCAACGGCTACTACATCGTCGGCAGCGACATCCACGACATCAAGCTCGGCGAGCAGCGCCTGCGCGAGCAGCAGGCGCGGCTGCGGCTCTTCACCGACAACATCCCGGACGCGGTGGCCTACCTCGACCGCAACCGCCGCATCCTCTTCGCCAACCGCCAGTTCGCGGCGCTGCGCGGCCTCACGCCGGCCGAGATCGTCGGCAAGACGACCGCCGAGGCGATGGGCCCCGAGGTCGCGGCGTGGATCGCGGAGCGCACGCAGAACGTGCTCGACGCGGGCCAGGTCGTGGCCTATGAGCGCCTCACCACGCTTCCCGACGGCACGCAGCGCTGGTTCCACGTGAAGGCCGTCCCCAACTTCGACGAGTCGCTGCGCGTGGTCGGCATGTACGTGGTCGCGCACGACATCCACGACGTGAAGGCGGCCCAGGCGCAGCTCGCCGCGAGCGAGGAGGAGCTGCGCTTCTTCGCCGAGAACATCCCCGAGGCGATCTGCTACGTCGACCTCGAGCGCGGCTGCACCTTCGTGAACAACCTGTTCCTCGCGACGCGCGGCTTCTCGCGCGAGATGGCGCTCGGCCGCTTCCCGCAGGACGTGTATCCGGCCGACGTGCTCGAGGAGGTCCGGCCGCACGTCGAGCGCGCGATCCTCGGCGTGGAGTCGTCCTTCGAGCGCCTCATGCGCATGCCCTCGGGCGAGGAGCGCTGGGTGCGCGTGCGCATCTCGCCGCGGCGCGACGCGGCGGGGGTCGTGCGCGGCTACTACGCCGTCTCCACCGACATCCACGAGATCCGCCTCGCGCAGGACGAGATCGAGGACAAGGAGCGGCAGCTGCGCCAGGTGATCGACTCCGTCCCCACGCCGATGTGCTACGTGGACGCGGACCTGCGCTACCGCTACGTGAACGACGCGTTCCTCGACTACATCGGGCTCAAGCCCGAGGAGATCGTCGGGCGCCAGGTGGTCGACGTGCTGGGCGAGGAGCGCTTCCGCCAGCTCCATCCGCACCTCGAGCGCCTCAAGATGGGAGAGTCGCTCGCGGTCGAGCGGCTGGTGCGCTTCGCCGACGGGCGCGCGCGCTGGATGATCGTGCGCCTCACGCCGCGCTTCTCGGAGGGCGAGTACCTCGGCTACTACGCGACCACCAGCGACATCCACGAGCAGAAGGTGGTCGAGGAGGAGCTGCGCCGCGCGAACACCATTCTCTCGGCGCACTTCGACAACACGCCGCTCGCGGTGATCGAGTGGGACACGGGGCTGCGCATCGTGCGCTGGTCCGGGCAGGCCGAATCGATCTTCGGCTGGAGCGCGGCCGAGGCGCTCGGCCGCTCGCTCGCCTCGTGGCGCCTGGTCTACGAGGACGACCACCACGCCGTGGAGCGCGCGATGGCGGAGCTCGTGCAGGGCCCCGGCCGCCACGCGACGCTGCTCAGCCGCAGCTACCGCAAGGACGGCTCGGTGATCTGGGTCGAGTGGCACCACTCGGCGCTGCGCGACGACGCCGGCCGCCTCGTCTCGATCCTCTCGCTCGCGCAGGACGTCTCCTCGCGCATCCAGGCCGAGGAGCGCCTGCAGTACATGGCGACGCACGACGGGCTCACGGGACTGCCGAACAGCGTGCTCCTCAATGACCGCCTCGACGCCGCCCTCGGGCGCGCGCGCCGCAACCATGCGCGCGTGGGCGTGATGTTCCTCGACCTCGACCACTTCAAGGACGTGAACGACACGCTCGGCCATCGCGTGGGCGACCTGCTGCTGAAGGAGCTCGCGCGCCGGATCCGCGGCGCGCTGCGCCAGAGCGACGTCCTCGCGCGCGTCTCCGGCGACGAGTTCGTCGTGGTGATGGAGGACTTCCCCGACGAGAACGCCCCCGAGCTCGTCGCGAGGAAGGTGCTCGACGAGGTGCGCAGGCCCTTCGCCCTCGAGGGCCACGAGATCCACGTGAGTGGAAGCCTAGGCGTCGCGCTCCATCCCGAGGACGGCGCGGACGTGGAGACGCTCCTCAAGAACGCGGACGCCGCGATGTACCACGCGAAGGAGCTCGGGCGGAACGGCTTCCGCCTCTTCTCCGCGGAGCTCGCCGAGCGCCGCTCGCATCGGCTCCAGGTGGAGACGGCGCTGCGCCGCGCGCTGCGCACCGGCGAGCTCGCGCTCCACTACCAGCCGATCGTGGAGACGCAGACCGGCGCCGTGCACCGCGCGGAAGCGCTGCTGCGCTGGCAGGACCCGGAACGCGGCCTGGTGCTTCCGCAGGGCTTCATCCCCCTCGCCGAGGAGAGCGGGCTCGGCCACGCGGTCGGGCACTGGGTGCTCGAGCACGCCTGCCGGCAGGCGCGCGCCTGGCGCGACCGCGGGCTCGGCGACATCGTGGTGTGCGTGAACCTGTCCGCGGGGCAGCTGCGCGACACCGCGACGATCACCGACCTCAAGCAGGTCCTCGCCGCGACCGGGTGCGAGCCCGCCTGGCTGCAGTTCGAGATCACCGAGACCAGCATGGTGCGCGACGTCGAGGGCGCGAGCCTCGTGCTCGCGAAGCTGCGCGCGCTGGGCGTGCGCATCGCGATCGACGACTTCGGCACCGGCTACTCGAGCCTCTCGCACCTGCGCCACCTGCCGGTCGACGTCCTCAAGATCGACAAGGCGTTCGTCGCCGACATCGATCCGGAGCCGCAGCGCAGGTCGCGCGCCCCGCGCGGCGGCGACGCGGCCGGTGGCGCCGCGATCGTCTCGGCCGTGATCGGGCTCGCGCGCGGCCTCGGCCTCGACGTGGTCGCCGAGGGCGTCGAGCGCAAGTCGCAGCTGCACTTCCTCACGCGGGAGGGTTGCCCCGCGTGCCAGGGCTACCTGCTCTGCCCGCCGCTTCCCGCCGACGAGTTCGAGCAGTGGCTGCGCGACCGCGGCCGGCTCGGCGCCCGGCGCAAGGCGAAGAGGAAGAAGACCGCCTAGGCCTGCTTCACCGTGAGGTGGTTGTGCACCTCGCGCACGCCCTTCGTCGCGTGCGCGATCTCCCCGGCGCGCGTGCGCGCCGCGTCGTTCGCCGCGAGCCCGTTCAGCGTCACCACGCCGTCGTGCGTGTCCACCTCGATCTTGAGCACGCTCAGGTCCGGGTCCTTCAGGATGTCGGTCTTGATCGAGGCGGTGATCGCGGCGTCGGAAAGCGCGGCGCGGGCTTCCTCGCCGGTGCCGGAGGCGTGCGGATCATCGGGCTTCGCCGCATCGCTCCCCTTCTCCGGCGCGGAGGTGGCCGCGTCGATGCGCTTGCCCGCGTCGGAGAACGCCTGCTCGGTCCTGCGGCCCGCCTGGGCGAGGACCTCCTTGCTCTTCGCGAGCGCCTCGTCGGCCTTGCGGCCGACTTGCGCGCCGGCCTGGTCGGCGCGCTGCATGTCCTGGCGGTCGCACGCGGCGAGCGCCACGGCGCAAAGCGCGACGGCGAGCGCCGCGCGGGGGAATCGCATGCTCATTTGCGGTCTCCTGCGATGGGGGCACAGGAAGCGGATCGTATTACCGATCCCGTCGCGAAGCCGTCGGCGCGGCCCGCAAACGCGTGTCGGTTCGAGCCGACACGCCGCTGTCGGACGAGTCCGACGCCGGAATGAGCGCTTTCCTTGTCGCGGGCCGCGCAGGGTTCCGACAGAGGCCGCGCGGCCGCCTTCTTAATCTGGCGGGGTGGGCTCGTACGCCCGGCCGCGTGCGGCCCGCACGATCCCGGACGCCAGCACGAGTCCGAGTCTCGAACACCCGACAAAGGAGATCGCCATGCGCAGCAGCAGCAGCCAATCGAACCCGGTTGCCCGTGACATCCAGAACGTCGTCTCCGACGCTCAGGACCTGTTGAAGACCGTGCAGGACCAGGGCAGCGACAAGATCGGCGAGATGCGCGCGAAGGTGCAGGGCCAGATCGAAGCGGCGCGCCAGACGCTCTCCGAGCTGCAGCAGAACGTGCAGGACGGCGCCAAGGTGGCGATGAACACCACCGACGAGTACGTGCGCTCGAATCCCTGGCGCGCGGTCGGCATCAGCGCGGGCATCGGCGTGCTGATCGGCTTCCTCATCGCGCGCCGCTGAAGGGAACGCGCGTGATCCGCCAGGCGAGCGGAATCGTGGGCGACGTGCGCGGCCTCGCGGCGACGGGCGTGCGCGCGGTGCGCACGCGCATGGAGCTCGCCTCCATCGAGCTCGCCGAGGAGAAGGCGTGGCTCGTTCGCTTCGTGCTGGTGGCGGTCGCCGCGCTCTACCTGATCACGTTCGGTCTGCTGCTCGGCGTCTGCGCGTTGACGCTCTGGGCCTCCGAGGAGAGCCGTCCCGCGATCCTCGGCGGCTTCACCGCGGCCTTCCTCGTCGTCGGGATCGGCTGCGCCGTCTACATCCGGATCGAGTCGCGCAAGCGCCATCCGATCCTCGACGAGACGATCGCGGTGCTCAAGGGCGACGAGCGCGCCCTGCGCCAGCTGCAGGGAGCGGGAGATGACTGAGATCGAGGTGCTGCGCAAGCGCAAGGAGCTGGTGACGCTCTCCGCTGAGCTGCAGCGAACGACGATCGCGCGGCGCCTGTCGCGCATCGATTCGAACCCCGCGCGCGTGGCCCTGGGCTACGCGGCGAAGGTCGCGAGCCGTCCCGTGCTCGTCACGCTGGGAACAAGGGCGGTGCGGCTCGCGTTGCGTGCGTATCGGAGGCGATCCGAGAAAAAAGGACGCCATTGAACAATCGACCCTAGCGAAGGAGATCCTCATGCTTTATTGGGCAGCCGTTTTCTTCATCGTCGCGCTGATCGCCGCGGTCCTGGGCTTCGGCGGCATCGCCGCCGGCGCCGCCGGAATCGCGAAGATCCTGTTCTTCATCTTCCTCGTCGCGTTCGTGGTCTCGCTGCTGATGGGCGTGTTCCGCCGCGGCGTATAGGAGGCCGCCATGCGAACCCGACATTGGCTCGCGGCGGTTTCCGCCGCCGCGGTGACTGTGGCGGCGAGCGCGTGCGCGAGCGAGCAGCCGTACTATCCCGGGGAACCGGGGCCGGGCTTCGTCTCGGCTCCGGCGTACCCGAGCGATAGCCGGTACTACGCGGACGCGGGCGACGCCGGCTACTACGCCCCGGTGCGTTACGACTCGGGCGAAGGCGAGGTCATCGCGATCCACGAGGTGCGCGATTCCCACCGCGCTTCGGGCGGGGGGGCGCTGCTCGGCGGCGTCGCGGGGGCCGTCCTCGGCCACCAGATCGGCAGCGGGCGCGGCAACACCCTGGCGACGGTCGGCGGCGCGGTGGGCGGTGCGGTCGTCGGCAACGAGATCGAGAAGCGCCACGGCGGCAACGACTACTACCGCGTCACGGTGCGCTTCCGCGACGGCCACGAGGAGACGTTCGACCAGGACACGGTCGGCGACCTGCGCGTGGGCGATCGCGTGCACGTCGACAACGGACGCATCTTCCGCGGCTAGAGCCATCGCCCGGGCGGCGACGTGACGGATTCGGTTCCGCGCGCGGTCGCCCGTCTCGCATCGCGCGGCCACGGCGCGCTGGGGCGTCGTGGCCGTTTCCCATTCACTGCGAAGCCTCCATGAAAGCGCAGCCGCAGCGCGCATCGCCCGACGCGCAAGACGCATCGCACCCCGCTCCCCGGCTCGAGGCGCTCGCCGCCGAGATCGAAGAGGCGCTCGCACGCCTGCAGAACGCGACCGGCGAGGCCGAGCGCACGGCGCTCCTCGAGAGGGCGCGCGTCTCGGCCGCGAGGCTGCGCAGCGCGGTCGGCGAGTCGGGCGACCTTTCGGCGCTCTCGGCGTTCCTCCAGAGCGATGCCGAGCAGGAGAAGGCGGGGCTCGCCCGGGAGCTCCACGACCAGCTGGGCGGCATCCTCACGCCGGCGAAGATGGACCTCGCGTGGCTGCGCGCGCGGCTCGCCTCCGATGCGCGATACGGGGAGCGCATGGCGCGCCTCGACTCGCTCATCGACCAGGCGATCGACCTCAAGCGCCGCATCATCGAGAAGCTGCGCCCGTCGCTGCTCGACCACCTCGGGCTCGCCGCGGCGTTCAAGTGGTACGTCGAGGAGGAATGCGCCAAGGCGGGGATCGAGCCGCACCTCGAGATCGACGCGGGCCTCGGGCGCCTTCCGCCGGAGCTCGAGATCGCCTGCTTCCGCCTGCTGCAGGAAGCGGTGGACAACACCGTGCGGCACGCGCGCGCCTCGCACCTCGACGTGACGCTCGAACGCGTCGCGACGGGCCTGCACATGACCATGTCCGACGACGGCAGCGGCATCGCGGACATCGAGAGCGCGCGCCGCATGTCGCGCGGCCTCGCGGGAATGTACCACCGCGTGCGCTCGCTCGGCGGCGCGATCGAGGTGCACTCTCCGTCGGGAACCGGCACGCGGATCGAGATCTCGATCCCGCTCGAAGCGACCGCCGCGAACGCGGAGCGCGGTTGAGCCGATTCCAGGTGCGCGCCGGGGAGGCCCGAACGCTCAGTTCTGGCGGCCCGAGAGGAGCTCTCCGACCAGGCGCGGGATCGTGGCGAAGTCCTTGCTCTTGTCGAGGAAGTAGTCGGCGCCCGCCTCGAAGGCGGCGACCTTGAGCGCCGGCACCGCGTGGTTGGTGAGCACCACGATGCACGCGGGATTCGCGCCGGTGGCCGCGCGCAGGCGCCGGATCACGCCGAAGCCGGTGCCCTGGGCGAGCTGCAGGTCGACGATCGCGAGGCTGATCGTGTAGCGGTCGCACGCGGCGAGCGCCTCGTCCTCGGTGGCGGCGGTGGCGACCACCTCGACGCGGCTCGGCACCGAGACGAGCTCCACCAGCCGCTCGGCGATCTGGGGAGAGTCCTCCACGACGAGCGCGTTCACGAGCTCGTCGGCGCGCGCGTGCGCGTCGAACGATGCGGGCTTCGAGTGCGCATCCGCCCCGCCTTCCCGTGGAATCGGCGCATGGAGATGGATGGGCGCGCCGCCCGCCAACGGTCTTTGGTCCGGAGCCGGCATGGTCATGCGATGAGCTGGTTCTTCACCGCATAGTAAGTGATGTCGGCGTTGGACTTGAAGTTCATCTTCTCGAGGATCCGCGAGCGGTACGTGCTCACGGTCTTCACGCTGAGGAAGAGCTCCTTCGCGATCTCCGACACGCTCTGGCCGGAGGCGAGCTTGCAGAAGATCTGGAACTCGCGCTCGGAGAGCTGGGTATGCGACGGCTGGTCGGCGGCGGGACCCGCGAGCCCCTGCGCGAGCTTGTCCGCGATGCGCGGGCTCACGTAGCGGCGTCCCTGCGCGGCGGCCACGACCGCGGAGACCAGGTTCTCGGAGGGCGCGTCCTTCGCGACGAACCCCGATGCGCCGGCCTTGAGCAGGTTGATGGCGTACTGGTCCTCGGGGTAGCCGCTCACGATGAGCACGGCCATCTCGGGGCGGATCGCCTTCGCGCGGTTCAGCACGTCCACGCCGGACATGTCCGAGAGCGAGAGGTCGACCAGCGCCACGTCGTAGGGATGCGAGCGCACCTGCGCGATCGCCTCCTCGCCCGTGCGCGCCTCGCCCGCGACCTCCATGTCCACGCGCCCGGAGAACACCTGCTTGAGACCCATGCGCACGACGTCGTGATCGTCGACGATCAGCAGCCGAATCATTGCTTGCGATCCTGCAGGTGAGGGATAGGCGGTCATTACACCACGGTGCGGCGCACCGGGAATCGTCGGCGCGGTCGGATTCCTTTGTAGGAGGAATCCTACACCGGGCGGATTAGAAGGAATACTTGAAGAGGATGCGGCGCCGGTTGAGGGAAATGTCTTCACGTTGGAGTCCTGGGATGTCGGGCATGAATTTGCGAATCGGCTTGTAGACGATGTGCCCGGTGGAAGGGTCGTAGCACAGCGTCTTGTCCCCGTGGCAGGACCAGGGACGGCCCCGCCGCGATTCGGGGTGGGGCTCGAAATCGAGGTGGGCCGGGTCCTCGTCGCTCATGAGGAACGGCGCATGGAGCTGCGCGCTCGCGATGCCCGCGGGGGAGACGAACACGGGGCCGGAGGACACGATCGCCTCCTTCGGCGCCAGGCGCAGCGTCTTCTCGCCGGCCTCGCCGGGGGCGGCCGCCTGCACCGCGAGCGGAGCGGCGGCGAGCGCGAGTGCGAAGGCGAGCAGCAGCAGGTTCATCACGACTCCCGGCACCGTCCTTCGCCGCTCGTCCGGCTCGGCGAGGCAATCGGGCTGGAGAGATGCTGCGCCGCGTGCCCGCCGGGGTATGCCAGCGGGATGCGCCAGCCGGTGTCGCCGTCGCGCATCCGGCCGCGTCGGAATCGGCTGACGCGCCGAAGGACCGGGCCGACCTCGACTCGCGCGTTTCTCTCATTACTTTGTGGCGATCCTGCGCCTATCGTGGCTGCACATCGTGCGGCTGTAGCGATACGCCGCAAAGGACGATCCATGAAACGCCTGCTCCTCTTGGCTACGGCACTTGCGATGAACGCGTTCGCGGCGCCCACCGTCGCACCGACTCCCGCGGTACCGGAGTACGGGCAGCAGGTCGGCGTGGAGCTGGAGGGCGCGGACTCCCCGGTGTTCCTCCCGGCGACGCGCTACGTGCGCAGCGGAAACTCGATCGCGGTCGAGTACGAGTACCTGAGCGCGGACTTCGGGCCGTACGGTCCGCTCGGCCCGCAGTTCGGCAGCTCGGACGTGAACCTGGGCGAGCTCCCGCCCGGCAACTATTCGGTGACCGCGCGCCTCATCGACATCAACCATCCCGAGGCCGCGCCGCAGTCGCTCACCACCAACGTCGCGGTGGTGCCGCCCTCGGACTGGGGACTCTATGCGGTGCCGCGCGCGCCGCTCGCGAGCGATCGCGTGAACATGGTGATCCACAGCGCCGCGTACTTCGATCCGTCGACGTTGCGCGCGAGCGTGAGCGGCAACACGATCCGGGTGGACTTCGCGTACCACGCGACCGCGCCGGTCGGC
>DATIZV010000032.1:0-11061 GCA_035516915.1 Usitatibacter sp.
GGCCGGATCGATCGCGACCCGGCGGCGGCGCTCCTCGAGTGGAGCGCGGTGGGTCTCGCGATCGCCCTGGGCGCGACGTTCTTCCTCGTCTATCGGCTCAATCGCCCGCTCGCCGAGCTCGCGCGCGCCGCGGCGAAGCTCGGCAAGGGCGGCGACCCCGCGCCGGTTTCCGAGACGGGACCGTCGGAGATCCGCGCCGTCGCGCGCGCGTTCAACGAGATGAAGGAGGACCTGCAGGAGAGCCAGCGCGAGCGCGCCACGTTCCTCGCCGGCGTGTCGCACGACCTGCGCACGCCGCTCGCGCGGCTGCGGCTCGAGGTCGAGATGCTCGAGGGCAAGGTCGCCGCCGACGCCCAGCGCGGCATGGTCGAGGACCTCGACGACATGAACGCGATCATCGACCAGTTCATCGATTTCATGCGCAGCGAGGCGGCCGAGCCGCTCGCGCCGGTGAGCCTCGCCGAGCTCGCGCGCTCGTGCGCGGACCGCGCGATCCGCGGCGGGGCGACGCTGCGCTGCGCGCTCGACGACATTCCGCCGATGATGCTGCGGCCGCTCGCGATGCAGCGCCTGGTCGGCAACCTCCTCGCGAACGCTTCGCGCCATGCGGGCGGCGACATCGAGTTGCGCACCTCGCTCGCCCCCGGCAAGGCGATCCTCGCCGTGCTCGACCGGGGGCCGGGAATCCCGCCGGGCCAGGCGGCGCGCCTCAAGCAGCCCTTCACGCGCAAGGACGATGCCCGCAGCGGCTCTTCGGGCGCGGGGCTCGGGCTCGCGATCGCCGATCGCGTCGCGCGGCTGCACGGCGGGTCGCTGGACCTGCTGCCCCGCGAGGGGGGCGGCCTCGAGGCGCGCCTCACCCTTCCGCTCACGGGCTGATCCGCGCCTCGATTGCCGGCACGCAAGATCTGCGCGCCGGATTGGCGGGACAATTCCTCGGTAAAGGTTGGGTGATGCGTGCAGGACACCTGGAATTTTTTGCGGTCATCCGAAACATGGTCTCATCCGTTGAATCCAACGATGAGACGAAGTCCCCGGGGGACGGATACAAGGAGCATGCGATGAAAGCGATGAGGAATGTGCTGGTTGCGGCGCTCGCCGCGTGCGGGCTCGCATTCGCGGGAACGGCTGCGGCGCAGCACCATGAGGGCGGCGGGGGCGGCCACGGCGGCGGCGGACATTGGAGCGGCGGGGGCGGCGGACATTGGGACGGCGGTCACTGGCACGGTGGCTACTGGCACGGCGGCGGGTGGAGCTGGGGCATCTACCTCGGCTGGCCGTACTGGGGCTCCCCGTACTACTGGGGCTACCCGTACTACTACGGCTATCCCTATCCCTACTACTATCCGTATTACTCGTACCCGTATTCCTACCCGTACGCGTATCCGAATTCCTACCCGAATTCCTACGGGTATCCGCCGGGCGCCTACGGTCCCGCTACTCCCCAGGACGAGGATCTGGGTCCGGCATCGGCGGCGACGCCCGGCCCCGGCGCTCCGACCGAGGGGCCGCTCTACATGAACTACTGCGAATCGGCGAAGGCGTACTACCCGAAGGTCACGCAGTGCCCCGAGGGCTGGAAGTTCATCGCGCCGGCTCACTGAGGCGCGGGGCGCGCACGCCGAAGAACGCCTCGACCTCGGCGAGCGAGCGCGTGCGGCGGAACGGCGGGAGCGCGCGCCAGATGCGCCTTCCGTAGTGCTTCTCGACGAGCCGCGGGTCGCAGATCACCAGCGCCCCGCGGTCGGCCTCGTCGCGGATCAGGCGTCCGGCGCCCTGCTTGAGCGTGATCACCGCCCGCGGAAGCTGGTACTCCATGAAGGCGTTGCCGCCCGCGCGGTTGATGCGCTCGATGCATGCGGCGAGCACCGGCTCGTCGGGCGGATTGAAGGGCAGCCGGTCGATCACCACGACCGAGAGCTGCTCGCCCTTCACGTCCACGCCCTCCCAGAAGGATTGGGAGCCGACGAGGATCGCGTTCGGCGAGCGGCGGAAGCGCTCGAGCAGCTCGTTCTTCGCGGCGCTCCCCTGCAGCAGCAGCGGCCAGCCGAGGCCCTCGGCGGCGAGCTTCGCGACGAGGCGATCATGGCCCCGTTCCATCGCGCGCAGGCTGGTGAAGAGCAGGAACGCGTGCCCCGCGCTCGCCCGCACCACCGGCCACGCGGCGTCGATCACGGCGTCCACATAGCCCTCCGAATTCGGGTCGGGCAATCCTTCCGGCACGTAGAGGAGCGCCTGGCGCTCGAAGTCGTAGGGGCTGGGCCAGGAGCGCGTCTGCGCTCCCGCGAGCCCGATCTCCGAAAGGTAATGTGAAAAGTCCCCGTTCACCGAGAGCGTGGCGGAGGTGAAGATCCAGGCGCGCTCCCCGGGCCGGATGGTGGCCGCGAGGATCCGGCCGACGTCGAGAGGCGTGAGGTAGAGCGCCGCCGATTGCGCGTACACCTCGAGCCAGCGGACGAAATCCGCCGACGCTGCGTCGCCATAGGCGTCCTCCTTCGGCCTCGAATCGGCTTCGCGCCATTCGAGCACCCGCACGTGGTACTCCTCCGCCCGCATGCGGCAATTGCGGATCTCCTCGGCGCGCTCCTCCTGCGCGCGCAGCCGCTTCGCGAGCGAGGCGAGCCGTTCCTCGAGCACCTCGAGCGCGCGGTCGAACGCGGAGCGCTCGCGCAGCGCCGCGAGCGCGACGCGTCCCGACGCATTGCCGAGCGCGATGCGCACGTCGCGCGCCGCGCTCTCCACGCGGAGCGCCGCATCGCCGATGTCCGTGCCCTCGCGCGCATGCGCGGCCTCGGCGAGGCGCGCGTCGCGCCCGAGCTCGAGAAGCTGGCCGGTGGACAACGACCGGCCGAAGAAGAGGCGTGCGAGGTCGGGAAGGTGGTGCGCCTCGTCGAAGATCACCGTGTTCGCTTCCGGCAGCAGGTCCGCCGCGCCCTCGTCGCGCAGCGCCACGTCCGCGAAGAAGAGGTGGTGATTGACGACCACGATGTCCGCCTCCGAGGCGCGCTTGCGCGCCTTCATGACGAAGCAGTCCTGGTAGTGGCGGCATGCGGAGCCGAGGCAGTTCTCGCGCGTCGAGGTCGCCTGCGTCCAGGCGCCGGATCCTTCCGGCACCTCCGAGCACTCGCTGCGGTCGCCGCTCATCGTGCGCGCCGCGAAGCTGCGGATCTTCTGCAGGTGCGAGGCCTCCTCGCGCACGGCGAAGGTGCCCTGGGAAGCGGCGAGCTCGAGGTGATGCAGGCACACGTAGTTCGCGCGCCCCTTGAGGAGCGCCACGTCGGCGCGCACGCCGAGCGCGTCGCGAACGCGGGGCAGGTCCCGATGGTAGAGCTGGTCCTGCAGCGTCTTGGTGCCGGTGGAGACGATCACGCGGCCGCCGGCGAGGAGCGCGGGCACGAGATAGGCGAAGGTCTTTCCCGTGCCGGTTCCGGCCTCCGCCACCAGCATGCCGCGCGCCTCGATCGCCTCGAGCACGGCACGCGCGAACTCCACCTGCTCCGGACGGTGGCGAAATCCCGCCACCGCGCGCGCGAGGGGCCCCGAGGCCGAGAAGAGCGCGTCGAGGTCGAGGGCGGGACGCGGTGTGGCGCTCATGAGCGCCCGAACACGATGCGTTCCTCGCCGAGCAGGCGGACCACGACGGCGAGCGCGATCCCGGCGATGGCGCAGGCGATGAGCGCCGGAACCGCCCAGTCGATGAAGCGGAACGCGTCCCCACGCACGATGCGCGTGAGCACCGCCTGCTGGCCCAGCACCGGCACGACCAGCTGCCAGCGCGCGTCCTTGAGCCCCGAGAAGAGGACGATCATCGGGACGAAGGAGACCCCGGTCGCGAGGTAGCTCACGTAGGTCTGCGCCTCGCGATACGAGCGGCCGTACGTGCAGATGAGCATCTGCAACGCCGCGGTCATCGCCGCGAACGGGACCACCATCGCGAGGAAGCCCCCGAGCTCGGGCGCGCCGAAGGTCATGAGGTCGGCGAGCTTGCGCTGCGCGTAGAGCGAGGCGGCGCTCGCGAAGCCGGCGAGCGTGAGGAGCGCCACGCCGCTCGCGAAGGTCCACGCGGCGAGCCACTTGCCCGCGACGATCGAGCGCACCGGCACGGGATTCGCGAGGAGCGGCTCGAGCGAGCCCCGTTCCCGCTCGCCCGCCGTGGAATCGATCGCGAGCGTCATGCCGCCCAGCAGCGGCGAAAGCAGCGCGAACATCGGGATGAGGAAGAGCAGGAACGCGCCCTTCTGCCGCGGCGTGGCGGTGTTCACGCGCTCGACCTTCACCGGATCGGCGAGGTCCGGGCTCACTCCGCGTGCGATCATGCGCAGCATCCCGGTCTCGTGGTTGAACGCCTCGAGGAGGCGCTCGGCCTGGCGCGTCGCGGGGCCCGAATCCGCGCGCGAGTCGTCGTACACGATCTCGAGCTGCGCTCCGTCGCCCGAGAGCCAATGCTCCTGGAAGTCGTCCGGCACCACGATCACCGCGTCGAGCCGCCCGGCGCGGATCTTCGCCTCGTAGTCGGCGGGTGCCGCTTCGATGCGCACGTCGTTGCGCCGCAGGAAGTTCACGAGCGCGGGCGCGTTCTCCTCGCCGCGGATGCGCACCTCGAGCGCGGCGGCCTTGCTCTCCAGGCCCGAGACGAAGTGCGCGACGAGCACCAGCGTCACCGGGCCGGTGAGGATCGAGGCGACGACCACCATGATCGCCGTGCGCCGGTCGCGCAGGCTGTCGCGAAGCTCCTTGAGGTAGACCGTGAGGAACGCGGGCCTCATGGCGGGAGCGCCTCCCCGGCGAGCTGGACGAAGGCGTCCTCGAGGTTGGCGCGCCCGCTTTCGGCGAGCAGCGCCTCGGCGGTGCCGTGCGCGGCGACCGCCCCGTGCGCGACGATCACGATCTCGTCGCACAGCGCAGAGACCTCCTGCATCACGTGGCTCGAGAAGAGCACGCATTTCCCGGCCGTGCGCAGGCTGCGGATCACCTCGCGCAGGTTGCGCGTCGTCATCACGTCCAGGCCGTTGGAAGGCTCGTCGAGGATGAGGTTCGGCGGATCGTGCACGAGCGCGCGCGCGATGGCGACCTTCATGCGCTCGCCCTGCGAGAAGCCGTCGGCGCGGCGGTCGAGGATCGGCTTCATGTCGAGGAGCTGGGCGAGCCGCGCGACGGAGGAATCCACCGCCTCGCGCGGCATGCCGCGCAGCGCGCCGTAGTACGCGATGTTCTCGCGCGCCGTGAGGCGGCCGTACAGCCCGCGCGCGTCCGAGAGCATTCCGATCCGCGCGCGGACCGCGAGCGGATCGGCGACGACGTCGTGGCCGTCGACTGCCGCCGTGCCGCGCGTGGGCGCGACGAGCGTCGAGATCATGCGCAGGGTCGTGGTCTTCCCGGCCCCGTTCGGGCCGAGGAGCCCGGTGATGCGGCCATCCGGGGCGTCGAAGGAGACGTCGCGCACCGCCTGCACCGCGCCGAAGCGCTTGGCGAGCCCGCGCGCCGCGATCATGGCGAGTCTCCGAGCGGCAGCACGTAGAGCGGCCGCGGAATGTCGGCGAGGCAGCTCCCGTCGAGCCCCTTCGCGGTGCCCTGGCGGATGAAGCGCTCGATGAGGCGCGGCGCGCAGCCGTGCAGGCTCACGCCGTGCCCGAGGTTCGGCGCGATGAAATGGCGCGCGTTGGGCAGCGTCGCGATCACTTCCTCGGCGTGGCGTGGCGGGGTCGCCGGATCGATGCCGCCGGACAGGACCAGCGCGGGCACGTTCGATCTCACCGGCGTGTAATAGTCGGCGGGCACCTCGCCCCGCGGCCAGATGCTGCAGGCCTTGATGAAGTCGTCGACCAGCGCACGGCCGAAGAACGAGCGCTGCGCCGCCTCCAGGTCGGCCTGCGTGATGAGCGGCACGTCCTCCGAGCACACGACCGCGAGGTGCATGCCGAGCGAGAGGTTCTCCGACACGTCGTCCGCGAACTCCAGGTTCTGGGCGAGCAGCGGATTGAAGTCGCCGTTCGCCGCCGAGGCGACGCCGTAGGGGAGCAGGCTCGCGAGCTCGGCGACGTAGAGCGGACGGAAGAGGCCCGAGAGGAACACGTTCTCGTTCACCTCGATCGTGTCGCGCTCGCCGGTGCGCGGATCCTGGATCGCGGCGCGGACCGGGCGGCGCGCGAAGCGCCGGCGCAGGTCCTCGATCGTGGCGCCGAGGTTCGGATAGGTGAGGCGGCAGAGCGGCTGCGCCCGGCAGTCGGCGACGAGCTTGTCGAGCGCCGCCTCGCCGTCCGCGACGAACGACAGCGGCAGCTTCATGTCCGCGGGCGCCACGCCGTCGAGCACCATCGAGCGCACGTGCGCGCCGTGCCGCCGCACGTATTCGAGCTCCACGCGCGTGCCGTACGAGCCGCCCCACAGGTTCACCTTGTCGTAGCCCAGGGCCCTGCGCACGTCGTCGATGTCCTCGACCGCGATCGAGGTCACGTACTGGCGCGGATCGGCGTCGAGGCTCGCGAGGCACTTGCGCACGAGGTCCTCGGGCAGCGTATCCTCGAAGAGCGACTGCAGCGGCTGGTCGTCGTCCTCGTCGCAATCGAGCGGGTGCGAGCTTCCGGTGCCGCGCTGGTCGATGAAGACGATGTCGCGCGAGTCGTTGATGCGCGCGAAGAGCGGCATCACCTCCGAGGCGAGCGACACGGCGCCCTGCCCGGGACCGCCCGCGAACACGAAGACCGGGTCCGGATCGTGGGTGCGCATGCGCGCGGGCAGCACCGCGACGTTGATCCCGATGCGCCGCCCCTTCTTCGCGGCGCGATTCTCCCAGACGTCGTAGGTGCCGCACAGCGCCTGCGAGTCGACGTCCGGGAGGCGGCAGGAGGCGAGCGCGAGGGTGCGGCGCGGCGCTTGGGCGACGGGATTGCAGGCGGCGAGCGCGAGGCATGCGATCGCGCAATGCAGGAAGCGCTTCATGGGAGCGGGGAGTTGCGCCGCGAAGTATAGCCGTTCGGCGTTACGATTCGGCCATGGATTCCCCGACATTTCCGCGCCGCGATCCCGCCGAGCCCGGCTTCTGGGACCTGCGCTACGAGGCGAGCTTCGCGCCGTGGGAAGCGGGCCATGTGCCCGCGGGCCTGCGCGCCTTCGCCGCCGGCCGCGACCCCGGCAAGGCGCTCGTGCCCGGCTGCGGGAGCGCGCACGATGTAGCCTTCCTCGCCGATCGCGGCTGGGACGTGCTCGGGCTCGACTTCAGCGCGGCCGCGCTCGCCACGGCACGCGCGCGGATCGGGCCGCACGCGGCGAGGCTCAGGCAGGGCGACTTCTTCGCGCCCATCCCGGAAGCGCCGTTCGCGCTCCTCTACGAGCGCGCATTCCTGTGCGCGTTGCCGCGCCGGCTGTGGCCCGACTGGGCGAGGCGCGTCGCGGAGCTCGTGAAACCGGGAGGCTTGCTCGCGGGCTTCTTCTACTTCGATGCCGGCGATCGCGGCCCTCCCTTCGCGCTGCACTCGCAGGAGGAGCTCGACGCGCTCCTCGCGCCGTCCTTCGACCGGATCGAGGACTCGCCGGTCACCGATTCGATCGCCGTATTCGAGGGCAAGGAGCGCTGGCAGGTGTGGAAACGGCGCGGATAGCCCGCGCCCTCAATGCGTTCCGAACAGCATCGACTGCGGATACGCGTTGCCGCTCTCCTCGTCGACGTGCACCGCGCTTGCGGAGCGCGCTTTGGCCGCCTCGGCGGCGCGCTTGGCCGCTGCGACCACCTCGTGCCGCGTCTCGAAGACACCCGGCAGCACCGGCACGATGCCGATGGTGAGCTTGGGCAGCGGCCGCACGCTCTCCCGCCCGTCGCGGAACCTCACGACGAAATAGCCGCGCTCGAAGGCTTCCGCCGGCACGTGCTCGCGGACGAGCGCCGGGAAGCTCTCGACGAGGCGCGCGGCGCGCGCCCTCCAGTCCCCGCTTTGCCCGAGCACCACGAAGCGGCCGCCGGCGACGTGACCGGCGAAGTCGACGCCCGGCTCGCACGCCTCCTCGAGGAGCCGCGCCGCGGCATGGATCAGCGCGTCGCCGCGCGCGAAGCCTCCGCTGTCGTTGAGCCCCCTCATCTGGTCGACCTCGACGAACCACGCGGTGAACGGCACATGGCGCGCGAGGAGCCGCTCGAGGTGCTCGTTGATGGGCACCTGTCCCGGCAGCAGCGTGAGCGGGTTGGTGTAGCGCGCCGCGAGCACGCGCGAGCTCTGCAGCGAGCGCATCACGTCGCGGCTGGTGCCCATGCCGAGGTAGCGGCCGTTGGAGACGATCACGAAGCCGTCGGCGAAGCGACGGGCGTCGGACTCGACCAGGATCGCGGTGAGCGAGGCGAGGTCGAGATCGGCCTGGACGCGGATCGGCGCGCGGTCGGCGACCTCGAGGCAGGCGCGGCGGCGAAGCGTCTCGCCCTCCGCGCTCGCCGCGGCGAGGTCGGCCCATTCGCGCGATACCACGCCTTCCACGCCGCCGGGTCCGACGACGGGAATCGACGGCAGCTCCGGCGTCGCGGCGAAGCGATCGAGGAGTGCAGCGAGCGGCGCCTCGGGCTTCGCCGGATCGACGGCGCGGACGAAGTCGTGCGCATGGGGCTCGGTTCCCGCACGCAGGCGCGGCGTCGGCACCACCGGCACGCGCGCGTCTTCCTGGGCGCGGCGCGCCTCGGGTGGAAGCTCCGCGGTGGGCTCTTCGGCCGGGCGTCCGATGAACCAGCCCTGGCCGCAGGCGATGCCGATGTCCTTCACCACCTTGAAGTCCGCGGCGTTCTCGATGCCCTCGGCGATCACCAGCGAGCCGCAATTCTCGGCGATGTGCTGGATCGCGCGCAGGAACTGCACCTTCACCGGATCGTCGGAGATGCCGGTGACGAAGTGCTTGTCGGCCTTCACGTACTCGGGCCTCAGCTCCGACCACAGCCGCAGGCTCGAGAAGCCCTCGCCCAAGTCGTCGATCGCGATGCGGAATCCCAGCGAGCGATACAGCATCAGCGACTCGTGCACGCGGGCGAAGTCGACGGTCGGGTAGTCCTCGGTGAGCTCGATCACCACCCGCTCGGCCGCGACTCCGACGCTCTTCATGTAGCGCGCGGCGCGGTCCTGGTCGTGGTCGCGCTGCAGGATGAGGCGCGGCGAGACGTTGAGGAAGAGGCTGCCGGCGAGGCCGCTCGCGGCGAATGCGCCGAGCACCTGCCGGATGCAGAGGAGGTTCAGCTCCACCGCGAGCCCTTCCTCCACGGCCGTGGCGAACAGCTCCGCGGGCTTGTGCAGCGCCGAGCCGCGCGGACCGCGCACCAGCGCCTCGTAGCCCTCGATGCGCCCTTCGCGAAAGCTGAAGATCGGCTGGAAGACGGTCGCGAGCCTCCTCTCCTCGAGCAGGCGGCGCAGCTCGCGCGAGGCGTCCTGGGGTGACTGCGTCGCCTGCGCTTTCACGTTGGTCCGTCCCGCCCCGTCGTGCCTAGGCGACCCCGTGCCTGCGGAACCAATCGAGCAGCCGCTTCCATCCGTCCTCCGCGGCCTCCTTGCGGAAGGACGGCCGGTAGTCGGCGAAGAACGCGTGCGGCGTGTCGGGATAGGTGTGGATCTCGCACGGCTTGCCCGCGCTACGCAGCGCCTCTCGCATGCGCTCGACGCCCTCGTTGGGAATGCCGGCGTCCGCTCCGCCGTAGAGGCCGAGCACGGGCGCCTTGAGCTCGTTCACCCGATCGATGGGATGCTTCGGCTGCAGCGGGGTTCCCGGGCCCTCGACGCGTCCGTACCACGCCACCGCGGCCCTGAGCTTCGGATTGTGCGACGCGTAGAGCCAGGTGATGCGCCCGCCCCAGCAGAATCCGGTGATGCCGAGGCGCGCCGGATCGCCGCCGTTTTTCGCCGCCCACTCGGCCGCGGCGTCGAGATCCGACATCGCCTGCTCGTCGGCGACCTTGCCGATGATCGCGCGGATCTCGTCGATGCCCGAGAGCTTCGATACGTCGCCTTCGCGCGCATTGAGCTCGGGAGCGACGGCAAGGTAGCCGAGCTTCGCGAAGCGCCGCGCGACGTCCTTGATGTGCTCGTGCACGCCGAAGATCTCCTGTACCACCAGCACCGTGGGGAGGTTGCGGGCGTTCGCCGGCATGGCGCGATAGGCGGGAATCTCGCCGTCGCGGGTGGGGATGCGGATGTCGCCCGCGACGAGCCCGTGCGAATCCGTCACGACCTGCGTCTGCGCGACCGGCTCGACGGCGGCCGCGAAGCCGGTGGCGAGCGCCACCGCTCGACGCTTCACGATGGGATCGGGATCGACCGGGTCCGGCTGGCGCATCGCGGGCTCCTCGCGGGATGGAGCCTTCCATTATAGGATCGGCGCGCCGCCTCGCCACGCGGAATCGCGCCGTGGAAATCGCCGATTTCGCAGGACTGCGGCGCGCGACAAAGACAAGCCCCGGCCTTGCGGGCCGGGGCTCGGGTCCGGCGGCGGCCCTACTCGCCGTAGAGCTTCTGCTTGAGCTCGCGGCGCTCCTGCGCCTCGATGGTGAGCGTGGCGGTCGGCCGCGCCAGCAGGCGCTGGATGCCGATCGGCTCGCCGGTCTCCTCGCAGAAGCCGTAGCTGCCGTCCTCGATGCGCGCGAGTGCGCCGTCGATCTTCTTCAGGAGCTTCCTCTCGCGATCGCGCGTGCGAAGCTCGAGCGCGTGCTCCTCCTCGAGGGTCGCGCGGTCCGCGGGGTCCGGCGCGAAGGAGAGCTCGCGCAGGTGCTCGGTGGTGGCACCCGCGTTCTCGCGCAACTGGCGCTGCAGCTCGAGGAGCCGCTCGCGGAAGAATCTGAGCTGCGCCGCATTCATGTATTCCGACTTCGGCATCTTGACGATTTCCGCCTCGGTCAGGGTCTTCGCTTTGCTAGCCATTGTTCCTCTCAAGCTCGGCTCGATGGGCCCGGGGAAACGCCCTCGGGGAGCCACCAAAAGCCCATTAGTTTAGCCCACTCGCGGGTGGGCGATCAAACCCATGGACAATCGGCCGCGTGATTCATTCCGCCGTTCCCGGCATGGCGCGCGGCGGCGCCCGCGCGCGCGGCCGAAGGGCCGCGCG
>DATIZV010000033.1:0-27485 GCA_035516915.1 Usitatibacter sp.
AGCCGCGCTACGGCCTGTGGACGCTGCCCGCCGGATTCAGGGAGAACAACGAGACGCTCGCGGAGGGCGCGATGCGCGAGGCGCTGGAGGACGCCCACGCGAGCGTCGAGATCGAGGAGCTCTACACCGTGTTCTCGGTGCCGCACATCAGCCAGGTGCACATGATGTTCCGCGCGCGCCTCGTGAACGACGATTTCCGCGCGGGCATCGAGAGCCTCGACGTGAAGCTCGTGTCCGCGGAGGAGATTCCCTGGCACGACCTCGCGTTCACGGTCGTGCGGCGAACCCTCGAGCATTTCCTCGAGGATCGCGCGCGCGGGCATTTCGTCCCGCACTTCGGCGACCTGCGCCCGCCGGTGCGCTAGGAGCGGACGCCGGCGGGCGCGCGCCGCTCGCGGCTCGACCGAGCCCGATCGTTCGAACCCTCGGAAAGGCAGGCGACCGCACGCGCCACGCCGTCGCGGCCGAACGCGATGCCTTGCGCGGTGAGCGCGGCTTCGACGCCCGCGAGGCAGCCGAGGACCATCGCCGCGTTGAGGTCGCCGAGGTGCCCGATGCGGAACGCGCGTCCGTGGAACGGGCCCAGTCCCCCGGCGAAGGCGACCTGGAAGCGTTCGCGCGCCACCGTGCGCAGCGCCTCGACGTCGATGCCCTCGCGCACCTCGATCGTCGTCACCGAAGCCGATCGCGCTTCGGGGACGCGGCAGTGCAATCGCAGCGCTCCCTCCAGCTCCCAGCGCTCCACCGCCGCCTGGACCGCCCGCGCGAGCAGCGCATGGCGCGCCCAGACCGCCTCGAGCCCCTCGCGCTCGATGAGGGCGAGCGCCGCCTCGATGCCGAAGAGCAGGTTCTGCGGCGGGGTGCCGCAGAACTTCTGGTAGCTCTGCGTTCCGCGCCGCCGGTTCCAGTCCCAGTAGCATCGGGGGGCCGTGTTGCGGCTCGCGACCTCCGCCGCGCGCGCGTCCACCGCGAGGAATCCCAGGCCGGGCGGCGACATGAGCCCTTTCTGCGACGCGCCCACCGCGACGTTCACGCCCAGCTCGTCCATCGCGAACGGCGCCGCCGCGAGCGAGGCCACGACGTCGACCACCAGCAGCGCCGGATGCTTCGCCGCGTCGATTGCCGCGCGCATCGTCGCGACGTCGTTCGTGATGCCGCTCGCGGTGTCCGTGTGCACGACGAAGACCGCGGCGATCTCGCGCTTCGCGTCGGCGCGCAGCGCGCCTTCGACGATCGACGCGTCGATGGGATAGCCGGGGCGATACTCGGTGCGGATCGCGCGCCGGCCCGTCGCCTCGAGCTGCCGCGCCCATTGCTCCGAAAAGTGTCCTGTCGCCGGGACGAGCGCCGCTTCCCCGGGCGCGAGCAGGTTCTCGGACGTCGCCTCCCACACGCCGTGGCCGTTCGAGACGTAGAGGAAGATCTCCGCTTGCGACGTGCGCAGCAGCCGCCGCAGCCCCGACTCGCAGCTCGCGATGATCGCATCGAGCCTCGGATCGCCATGATCCATCGGCTGGCGATGCATCGCGTTGAGCACTTCGGCCGGGACGTGCGTCGGTCCGGGAGAATGCAGCAAGCGATCGCCGGGGACGCGACGCAGCGTCGCTGGATCGGGAAGGCTCATGGACGGCTCGTTGGGACGCAATCCGCAATGTAGCACGCGTTGTCGAGCCGAACTTTCCGGCGCGGCCACTTCAGGCGAGGCGCGCGGCGGGCCCCTCGACCGGCGCCGCGCCCGACGGCCTCATGCCATGGGCTCGATGGGGCGGGAAACCGCCGTTCGAGGTGTCATGGGTCAGGCGTCGGGGTCGTGGCAAACCACTTCGATGTTGTGCCCGTCGGGATCGATGACGAAAGCCGCGTAGTAGTTCGCGTGGTAGTGCGGGCGAAGGCCAGGCGCGCCATTGTCCTTGCCGCCCGCCTCCAGGGCCGCGCGATGGAAGGCTTCGACCTGCCGGCGATTCCCGGCCGTGAACGCCAGGTGAAGATGCGCCGGCCTCTCCTCGGTCTGGAAGATGCACAGTGAGGATTTGCCGTCGGTGCTGAGCTCGAGACCGAGCGGCCCCTCCAGCACGACGGCTACGCCGAGCGGTTCGAGCGCCTTGAGGAAGAACGCTTTGCTCGCTGCGTAGTCGCGGACTCCGAACACGACGTGATCGAACATGAGTTTTCCCTGGAAGTCGCATTCGCCCGCGCCGCCGTTGCACGGCTTGGCGGAGCGAAGGGCCGCTTGCATGAAGCGGCCCTTCGTCGAGCGATCAGCGCGTCAATGGCATCCCGACCCCGATCCGGAGTCGAGGCGAACGATGAAATCGGCTACCAGCGAACCCTGGCCCGCCTGCGCGCGCGCGACGATCTTTCCGCCGGAAAGATAGAGGACATCGCCGACCGAGTCGTAGCTCCATCCGGCCGGCAGCACCATGGCGAAGCCGCCGGAGCCGAACGCCGTGTCGAGCGTCCCGGCCGAGGTGAAGCGAATGACCGCACCCGTGAAGTTGTCGCCGGCCGCGTCGGTCTGGATCGCCGAGCCCACAAGGATCTTGCCGTTGTTCTGCAGCGCGACCGTATAGCCGATGAGTCCGAACGCCGTCGTGAGGACCGTCTTGCCGCCCGACCCGAAGCCCGCGTCGAGCGAACCCGTCGGCAGGAATCGAAACAACATCGCGACGAAGTTTCCCAGGGCATCGTTGCCGTTGCCCGCGACGACGAGCTTGCCGTCCGGTTGCACGACGATCTTGCGGCCCTGCGCGAACGGGTAGGCCGGGCTCATGTCCACGAGAGTGAGTCCGCCGGTCCCGAACGTGGCGTCGAGGCTGCCGTCGGCGAGGAGCTGCGCGACGTAGGTGACGCGATGGCCGGCAGCCGGCTGGAAGCGGCCCACGAGGACGATCTTGCCCGAGGGCAGCGTCGCGATCCCCGTTCCTACGCCCCAGGACGACGGATCCGTGACCGCGGGCGAATAGAAATAGCTGATGCCGCCGCTCCCGAACGTCGCATCGAGCGCGCCGCTGGGGGTGAACTTGGCGACGAAAGGCTGCGAGGAGTTCGACGCCGACGGATTCTTCGCCCCGGACGTGACCAGCACGCTGCCATCGGCCAGCGCCGTCGCATCGATCGGCGCGAAGCCCGTGAGGTTGGCGAGGGCCACGGTGGTCGAGCCCGAGCTTCCGTAGCTCAGGTCGAGATTCCCGGCCGCGGTGAAGCGCGTGACGGTGATGCCCGCGCCATCGAGCCGGACGTCGATCACGTTTCCGGCGGAATCCTGCGTCATGGCCGATTCGGGGCCCGACGCGTACGGCGCGAAGCCGCCGGGCGAAGCGACCCCGAATCCGCCATAGGTCGTGTCGAGCGTGCCGCCGTGCTTGAATTTCGCGATGCCCAGGATCGTGTTGGACGAGCTGTCCATCCCGGCGGCGATGTTCAGGACGAACCCGTTGTCGGGAGAAAGCAAGGCGCCGCTGACGTCGCCCGTGGTTCCGTTCAGGAGCACCGGTCCGGCCTGCACGTATCCGCCCGTGCCGGCCGCACCGAATGCAGTGTCGAGCGTTCCGGCCGTGCATGCAGCATTGGCAGCGAAAGAAGTCAGGGCTGTGGCGACGGCCGTGGCAGCCGCCAGCGTTTGCACTAGGTGCGCATCGTGGTTCTTCATGTGGGGAGCTCTCCCTTGGGGTTGTTGAAAGCTCGGCCGCTGAAACACCGAGCCTGATGCACGGGCGCCTGCAGCGTCGGTACGAGCAGGCGCCACCGATGTTGTCCGCAAGACGCGCCCGCGTCAAAGCCGTCGACAGCGAGCTTCAGCGCGCTGCGTCCCGCACGGAAGTCGGCGACGAGGAGCGTGCCGCGCTTCGGCCGGAACGCCGCCGCCGGCGCGAAGGATGCAAACGCGGCTATCCTAGGTAAACCCCTTCTTCCACCCGATCCCGATGCCCTTCGCCTACTACGACCGGCTCTCCGCCCGGAGCAAGCGCACCTACCGCAGGAGCGACGAGATCCGCCGCGTAGCGCTGCCCGATGCGGCGGCGCTCGCTCCGCTGGCACGCGCGATCGAGCCCGCCCTCGCCGACGAATCGCGCGGCGCGGTCGAGGCCGCCTGCCAGGCGCTCGTGGACGCGATCAACGCGCAGCTCGCCGCGCCGCGCGTGCGCGTGAGCGTCCTCGAGCGGCGTCCCGCGAACTCCGGCGGCGAGCTGCACGGGCTCTACGACCCCGACGAGGTAACGGGCAGCGCCGCACGGATCACCGTCTGGATGCGGACCGCGCAGCGAGTGCAGGTGGTGAAGTTCCGGACGTTCCTGCGCACCCTCGTGCACGAGATCTGCCACCACCTCGATTACGAGCATTACAAGCTCGCCGAGACCTTCCACACCGAGGGCTTCTACGCCCGCGAGTCGGCGATGGTGCGGGAGCTGCTGGGCGAGACGGTGGATCCCCCTCGCAGCCTGCCCTCGAGCGATTCCGTCGCGGGCGGGAATGACGAAACCCGCGCGAATCGCGACGGCTAGCGCGGCTCGAGCGTGAGCGCGTGGGCCGCGGCGATCGAGCCGGGTCGCGTGGGAATGGTGATGTAGCGCACCTTCGCCCAGCGATGGGCGAAGTTCGCGTACCAGGGTGAAAGGAAGTTGCCCGACTCGCCGGTCGAATCGATGTACAGCGAGCGATCGAGGTCGGCGAGGTCGTAGATCGCGCGCAGGCTCGGCGCGTGGACGTTCACGAACGGGTGCGCCTCGTCGCGGATCACGTAGTGGCCGACGTCGACCGAGTAGGTGTCTCCGGGCGTCTCGGGCGTGATGTTGAAGAGGCGCTTCACCACGGGGAAGAAGCCGAACGGCCGCTGCTCCCCCGCGGCATAGTGCACCACCCCCCAGCGCTCGACGCCGCCGTAGCGCTTCTCCAGGTCGGCCGCCGCGCGGTCGAAGGCGCGCGAGGCCATGTCGGCGCAGGTCTCGCGCTGCGGCGTCGTCACGTCGTCGCACCAGCGCGCCTCGCCGTTCTCGTCCTTCATCACCGCGATCATGAAGGTCGCGCGCAGGTCCCACGACTCGGGGAAGAGCGGCCCCAGCTCGTCGGAGTAGACGAGCCGCGTGAGCTCGCGATACCACGCGGCGAAGGCGAGCGGCGCGCGCTCGTCCGCTCGCATTGCGCCGTTCCAGCCCTCGAGGAGCCGGCGCAGCTTGCGTCCATCCTCGGTCCCGGGATGCGCGGCGAGCGCGACCGGAAGGAGCTCCCGGGCGAGGCGCGAGACGGTATCGGCCTGGATCGCCTCGAAGGACGCGAGCGAGTGCCTGGTCGTACGCCCGAGGAGCGTGCGGATCCGGTCCGAGCGGTAGGGCGGGAACCAGTCGAAGGTGAGGAACGGCTTGTAGCCCGGCGGCGTGATCTTGTCGTTGGCGGTCACGATCTCCCCGGACGCCGGGTCGAGCACCCGCGGCATCTCGTCGAAGGGCAGGAAGCCCTGCCAATCGTACTTCGCGTCCCAGCCCGGCACCGGCACGCGGCCCATGGCCTCGTTATCGGCGCGGCGCACCGGCACGCGCGCCGCCGCGATGAGGCCGATGTGTCCCCCGCGGTCGGCGAACACCACGTTCATGTGCGGGGCGGTGAAGTCGCGCATCGCGTCGAGGAGCTCGGACTCGTTCCTCGCCCGGTCCATGCGGAAGCCGGCGCGCGCGACCGCGTTGTCGACGGTGAGCGCGGCCCAGGCGAGCGCGATCACGTGCCCCGCGGGCGCCTCCTGCGCCGCCGCCGGTACGACGTCGGAGATCACCGGCCCGTGGCGCGTGGAGCGGATCCTCACGTGCCGCTCCTCGCTGCCGACGCGGATCAGCTCGTCGCGCACCTCGAATTTCGCGGTTCCCGTGGGCGTCACGTAGCGCGCCGGATCGCCCGGCACCACTTTCTCGACGAACAGGTCCTCGGTGTCGCTGTTGGTGGTCGTCATGGACCAGGCGAGATCGTCGTTATGGCCGAGCACCACGAACGGCACGCCGGGAAGCGTGCCGCCCACCACGTTTCCAGAGGGCGTCGAGACGTGCACGAGATACCAGATCGAGGGCGCCTGCAGGTCGAGGTGCGGATCGTTCGCGAGGAGCGGCTTGCCGGTCTCGGTGCGCGCGCCGGAGACGACCCAATTGTTGGAGCCGATGGATCGGCTCGGCTGCGGCCACGCGGCGAGCAACGCATCGGCCTGCGGTGCGATCGAGGCGTAGAGCCGCGCGAGGTCGGGCAGCGGCGGCGGATGGTCGCCGGGATACGGCGGCAGGAGCTCGGCGGCGCGTTCGGGCCCGAGCTTCGCCGCGAAGCGCAGGCGCGCGAGCTCCAGGCGCCAGTTGCCGGAGAGGTCCCACGCCATCACCAGGAGCCAGCCCATGGTGTCGGCGGGCTTCCACCGCTCGGGCTCGATGCGGAACGCCTGGAAGCCGATCGGCAGCACCGGCTTCGAGGCGAGGAAGGCGTTCACGCCGTCCGCGTACGCCTGCAGGTTCGCGCGCGTGTCGGGGTCGAGATGCTCGACGATGCGCTCGGCCATGCGCGCGATGCCGAGGGTGCGCATGAGCAGATCCACCCGGAACGCGCGCTCGCCCAGGATCTCCGAGAGGCGGCCTGCGGCGATGCGGCGCTGGAACTCCATCTGCCAGAGCCGGTCCTGCGCGTGCGCGTAGCCCATGGCGAACCAGCCGTCGCGCTCGCTCTTCGCGAAGATGTGCGGCACGCCCTCCTTGTCGCGCACGATGCGCACCGGCGCCGCGAGCCCGTGCGCTGCGGCCGTGCCGTCGAGCTGCGGCAGCGAGCGCTCGAGCCATGCCCACGCGCCCGCGGCGGCGAGCGCGACGAGCAGCACGAAGAGCAGCAGGATTCGGAGCGCGAGCTTCAAATGACGAAAACCGGGGACAGACCACATTTTTCTTTGTGCGAAACGAATTGAAGCAATCTCAGATCGTTTCGTCCAAAGAAAAATGTGGTCTGTCCCCGGTTTCTAAGGCAGCGGGGCGGTCTTCAGCACTTCCTCGATCGTCGTGAGCCCCTGCGCGATCTTCGCGGCGCCCGACACGCGCAGCGGCCGCATGCCCGACTTGTACGCGGCCTGCGTCAACGCCACGATGTCGGTACGCTCGGTGACGAGCTGCCGGATCTCGCGCGTCACCTGCATGATCTCGTACAGGCCGACACGGCCGATGTAGCCGGTGTTGCGGCATTCGAGGCAGCCGACGGGCTTGTAGATGTGCTCGGGCGGGTTCGCCTTGAACGGCGAGCAGATCGCGTTCCACACGCGATGCTCCTCCTCGCGCTGGAACGGCACCTTCTCCTTGCAGTGCGGGCAGAGCGTGCGCACCAGGCGCTGCGCCATCACGCCGAGGAGCGTCGAGTTGAGGAGGTAGCCCGGGACGCCGAGATCGAGGAGCCGGGTGATCGAGGTGGGCGCGTCGTTGGTATGCAGCGTCGAGAGCACGAGGTGCCCGGTGAGCGCGGCCTGCACCGCCATGTCCGCCGTCTCGTGGTCGCGGATCTCGCCCACCATGATGATGTCCGGGTCCTGGCGCATCAGCGCGCGAACGCCCATGGCGAAGGTCACGTCGAGGTCCGGCTGCACCTGCATCTGGTTGAGGCGCGGATCGATCATCTCGATCGGGTCCTCGATGGTGCAGACGTTCACCTCGGTCGTCGCGATCTGCTTGAGGGTCGTGTAGAGGGTCGTGGTCTTGCCCGAGCCCGTGGGCCCCGTCACGAGCAGGATCCCGCCCGGCTCCCGGACCAGCTTCTGCCATACCTCGTGCTCCTCCTGGCTGAAGCCGAGGTCCTTGAAGTCCCGCATCAGCACGTCCGGATCGAAGATGCGCATCACGAGCTTCTCGCCGTGGGCGGTCGGGAGCGAGGACAGGCGCAGCTCGATCTCCTCGCCGTCGGGCATGCGCGTCTTGATGCGGCCGTCCTGCGGCCGGCGCTTCTCCACCACGTCCATGCGCGCGAGGATCTTGATGCGCGCGACCATCGCCACCATCACCGGGTACGGCACCTGGTAGATCTCGTGCAGCACGCCGTCGATGCGGAAGCGCAGCACGCCGACCTCGCGGCGCGGCTCCAGGTGGATGTCGCTCGCGCGCTGGTCGAACGCGTACTGCCAGAGCCAATCGACGAGGTGGACGATGTGGTGGTCGTTCGCGTCGAGGGGGCGACCGGCCTTGCCGAGCTCGACCAGCTGCTCGAAGTTGCTGATGTTCGCGCCGGGCGCGACGCCCGAGGCCTCGGCGCGCTTCATGCTCTTCGCGAGGTTGAAGAACTCGCCGTGGTAGCGCTCGATGTCGACCGGGTTGGCGAAGACGCGCTGGATCTTGAGCCGCAGCATCTCCGAGAGCTCGTTCTCCCAGCTCGCCATGAGCGGCTCGCTCGTCGCGATCGTCACCTCGCGCCCGTTCACCTCCACCGGCAGGATGCCGCGGCGCTGCGCGTACTCGGAGGACATCACCGCGGTCACCGCCTTGAGGTCGATCTTGAGCGGGTCGATGTGGTAGAAGGGCATCTTGAGCTTGCCCGCCAGCCACTCGGTGAGCAGGTCGGCCGTGAGCACCGGGTTGGGGGGCTTGAGCGAGCGCCAGCGCGCCTCCGAGATCACGATCACGGGATGGCGGCTTCCCCCGCGGGCAAGGCGCGAGTCCTGGTGCAGCTTCGCCGCGATCTCCTGCGCGACGAGGCCGTCCTCGACCATCCAGTCGAGCACCTCCCGCAGCTGCAGGCGGCGATCGACGCGGGAACCGGTGGAAACGGTGGCCATGGACAGGGATTATGGCGGATTCCCGGCCTTCCAGCCTGCCAGCTCCCTCGCGTCGTCCACCGTGTTCGCCTGCGAGGGCGCCTTGTCCTTCCTCATGCGCAGCATCCGCGGGAAGCGCACCGCGATCCCGGACTTGTGGCGCTTCGATTGCCGGATCGCCTCGAAGCCCAACTCGAAAACCAGCTCCGGCTTCACCACCCGCACCGGGCCGAAGCGCTCCGTGGTGTTGCGGCGGACGAAGCCGTCCACCTCGCGGATCTCCTCGTCGGTGAGGCCCGAGTACGCCTTCGCGAACGGCACCAGCTCGCCGCCGTTCCAGAGGCCGAAGGTGTAGTCGGTGTAGAGGCTCGCGCGCTTGCCGTGGCCCTTCTGCGCGGAGACGAGGACCGCGTCGAGCGTGTAGGGCTCGATCTTCCACTTCCACCAGTCGCCGCGCGGGCGGCCGACGCCGTAGCGGGAGGCGGCGCGCTTGAGCATGAGGCCCTCGGTTCCCTGCTCGCGGCTCTTCGAGCGCGCGATCGCGAGCGCCTCCCACGAGGGCGCCCGCACGAGCGAGGAGACACGAAAGCGCGTGCCGCCCGGGATCGAGGGCAGCGCCTCCTCGAGCTTCGCCCGGCGCTCGACGAGCGGCCGCGCCCTCCAGTCCTCGCCTTCCCATTCGAGGAGGTCGAAGGCGAGGAAGATCACCGGCGAATCGGCGAGGATCTTCGGCCCCGGATTCTTGCGATTGAGGCGCTTCTGCAGCGCCGCGAACGGCATCACGCGATCGCCCTTCCAGGCGAGGATCTCGCCGTCGATCACGCAGTGCGGCAGGCGCTCGGCGTCGGCGACGAGCTCGGGGAACTGGCCGGCGATCGGCTCGTCGCCACGCGACCAGAGCGCGGTCGCCGCGCCGCGGCGGATGAGCTGCGCGCGGATGCCGTCCCATTTCCACTCGGCGAGCCATTCGTCGCGGCTCCCGAGCGCTTGCGGCTCGCCCTCGAGCGGATGGGCGAGGAAGAAGGGATAGGGGCTCGAGCGGTCGGTCTCCCCGTGCGCGTCGTGCACGATCGCGCGCCACGTCCCGGCGCTCGGCGACCATTCGCCCGCGAGGCGATGCGCGACGATCCTCGCATCCACGCCGAACGCCTGCGCGATCGCGCGCATCACGAGGAGCGCGGAGACGCCGACGCGGAAGTTGCCGGTGATGAGCTTGTTGAAGAGGAAGCGCTCGGTTCCGCCGAGATCGCGCCAGCACGCGAGGAGCCGCGCCTTCTGCTCCGCCTCGGCGAGGTCGCGCAGCGGCAGGAGCCGCTCCTCGATCCATTCGTGCAGCGGCATGTCGCTCGTCGCCGCGGGCGGCGGCAGCGCGAGCGCGATCGTCTCCGCGAGATCGCCCACGTTGTCGAAGCATTCCTCGAAAAGCCAGAGCGGGATCGACGCGGCCTCGGCCGCCCAGGCGTGCAGGCGCCGGCTCGGAACCGCCTGGCGCGGGCGATGGCCGGTGAGGAACCACGCGGTCCATGCGGCATCGCGCGGGTCGGCGGCGGAGAAATACGCGGCGAGCGCGTCGGTCTTCGAGCGCGTGCCGGTGCTCGCATCCAGCGCGTCGAAGAGCGCGGCGAAACGCTTCATGCCTCCGCCGCCTGCTCGCCCTCGAACCGCGTTTCCATCGCGGCGGCCTCCAGCCCGCGTTCGCGCAGCCACTGCACGAGCGGAAGCGCGTAGCCGTGCGTCGCGAATATCCGCGAGGCGCCGGTCGCCTCGATCGCACGATTGAGGCCCGCCCAGTCGGCATGGTCGGAGAGCACGAAGCCTTGGTCCACCGCGAGACGCTGGCGCCGGCCGCGGATCGCCATCCATCCCGAGGCATACGCGTCGGAGTAATCGCCGAAGCGCTTGAGCCACGGCGTGGCCCGCGCCGAAGGCGGCGCGAGCACCAGGGCGCGCGAGGCGTCGCAGCCCTTCTCCAGCTCGATCGCGACCTTCGTGTCGGGCAGCGCCACGCCGGCCTCGCGGTAGGCGCGGTCGAGCGCATCCACGGCGCCGTGCACGAGGATGGGACCGATCGCCGCGTCGATCGAGGCGAGGATGCGCTGCGCCTTGCCGAACGCGTAGGCGAAGAGCACGCTCGCGCGCCCGGCTTCGGCGTTCGCCCGCCACCACGCGTTCATCGCATCGACGACGCGCGCCGGCTCGCTCCAACGGTAGATCGGCAGGCCGAAGGTGGACTCGGTGACGAACGTCTCGCAGCGAAGCGGCTCGAAAGGCGCGCAGGTGGGATCGGGCTGCAGCTTGTAGTCGCCGGACACGACCCACACCTCGCCGCGTGATTCGATGCGCACCTGCGCGCTGCCGAGCACGTGCCCCGCGGGATGGAGCGATACGCGCACGCCGTTCATCGCGATCGCCTCGCCATAGGGGAGCGCCTCGATCCCGGCCGCGGCGCCGAGACGTGCGCGCAGCACGGCGAGCCCGGGCGCCGCGCACAGGTACTTCGCGCTGCCGGGCCGCGCGTGGTCCGAGTGCGCGTGCGTGATCACGGCGCGCTCCACCGGCTCCCACGGGTCGATGTGGAAATCGCCCGCGGCGCAGTAGAGGCCACGTTGCGTCGATTCGACGAGCATGGAGGCTTGGAGCTATGTCCCGGCCAACGGGTTCTGCGGATCGTCCCAGCTCTTCGGGTCCTCGAGCGGCTCGAGGTGGGTGAGCACCTCGACGTGAGGAAGCCGTGCGCGGATCTCGTTCTCCAGGTGCTCGACGAGGTCGTGGCCCTCCTGGATCGTCATGCGCCCGGGAAGCAGGACGTGGACGTCCACGAAGCTCTTCGCGCCGGCCACGCGGGTGCGCAGCGCGTGATAGTCGCCGCCCTGGTGGCGCAGCTCCTCGAGCACGGAGACGATCGCCGCGCGGTCGGGCTCGGGCACCGCGCGGTCCATGAGCCCTTCGAACGAGCGCGCCATGAGTTGCCAGCCGGTCCACAGGATCTGCACCGCCACCGCGAGCGCGATCATCGGGTCGAGCCGGAGCCATCCGGTCCACTCGACGAGCACCACGCCGACGAAGACGCCCGCCGTGGTCCAGACGTCGGTGAGCAGGTGCCGCGCGTCCGCCTCGAGGGTGATCGAGCGGTGCGCGCGCGCCGCCCCCAGCATCACCCGGGCGCACCACACGTTGGCGAGCGCCGCGACGACCGAAAGCGCGAGGCCGAACGTCACCTGCTCGATCGGCTGCGGATGCAGCAGGCGGGGGATCGCGGTCCAGGCGATGCCCACCGCCGCGACGAAGACGAGCGCGCCCTCGCTGCCGCTCGAGAAATACTGCGCCTTCTCGTGGCCGAAGTTGTGCTCGCGATCGGGTCCGACCTGCGCGTAGGTGAGCACGCCGAGCGCCAACAGCGCCGCCACGATGTTCACCACCGCCTCCACCGCATCCGACAGGAGGCCCACCGAGCCGGTGAGGAAATAGGCGAGGAACTTGAGGACGATGGTGACGATCGACGTCCCGAGCGAGAGCCAGGCGTAGAAGGTGGGCCCGCGCGCGCTCACTTGCGCTTCCCCGGCGAGCGCATCAGGCCGCCGATGAGGCGCGCACCTTCCCCGACCACGAAGCGCTCGAAGGCCTCCGCGATGCGCGGCAGCGTCCTCTCGCGTCGATGCACGACGTACCACTGGCGCATGAAGGGAAAGCCTTTCACGGGGACGATCGCGAGCCGCCCGAGGGCGAGCTCCTGCTGGACCGCGTGACCGGAGAGGAATCCTAACCCGAAGCCGGCGGCCACCGCCTGCTTGATCGTCTCGTTGCTCGCGATCTCCATCTCGATGCGCGGCACCGCGCCCGACTCCGAGAACGCCTGGTCCATGGCGAGGCGCGTGGCCGAACCGGGCTCGCGCGAGATGAGCGGCTCGCGCGCCACGTCCTCGAGCGAGGCGCCGCGCTTCCGCGCGAGGGGATGGCCCGGCGCGGCGACGACCACGTGCGGGTGCGGCGCGAACGGCAGCGCGGCGAAGGCGGGCTGGGTCGGCGCATGGCTCATCACGGCGAGGTCGATCTCGTGGGCGGCGAGGTGCTCGAGCAGGAGGTCGCGGTTGCCGACGGTGATGCGCGCGCGGATTCGCGGATGGCGTGCCCGGAACGCGGCGATGAGCCAGGGCAGGAAGTAATCGCCCGCGTTGATCACCGCGACGTCGAGGAGGCCCTGCTCGAGCGATGCCAGCCCGGCGATCGCCTCCTCCGAGGCGCGGATGTGGCCGAGGATCTCGCGCGCGTGGCCCAGCACCTCCTCGCCCGCCTGCGTGAGCTTGAGGCGCCGCCCCACGCGCTCGAAAAGCTCGGCCCTCGCGTGGCCTTCGAGCTGGCGGATCTGGATCGAGACCGCCGGCGGGGTGAGGTGCAGCTCCTCGGCGGCGCGGGTGAGGGAGAGGTGGCGGGCGGCGCTTTCGAAGACGCGAAGCTGGCGGAGCGTGGCGTTCTTCATTAAACGATCGCTTAATGAAACGGTAATTTCATTTTACTTTTCTTTAACGCGCCCCGGGAATAACCTGATTCCCATGACCGCCGACCGCCATTCCATCAACCGCGCCTTTCGCGAGCTGGGGCTGCGCTTCCAGTGGGACGAGCGCGACTGGGCCGTCCTCTCCGCGATGCCGGACGTGCGCTCGCAGCTGGGCTACTGGCTGCCGCGCCACCAGCCGCATCTCCTCCAGGTCTACGACGTCGATTTCCTCGGCCGCATGGTCGAGGAGCGCATCGCGACGCCGTCGCACGGCTTCGCGATGGAAGCCCCCCGCTCGTTCTAGCACCGCAACCGAAAAAGGGGACAGGCCCCTTGGGGCCGGGCTCAGCTCCCCAGCTCCCGGCGATTGCGGAAGTGCTCGAGCGCCTCGGGATTGGCGAGCGCCTCGACGTTCTTCACGGGCTGGCCGTGGACCACGGCGCGCACCGCGAGCTCCACGATCTTGTTGCTCTTGGTGCGCGGGATGTCGGGCACCTGCAGGATCACCGCCGGCACGTGGCGCGGCGTGGTGTTCTCGCGGATCGTGCTGCGGATCTTCTTCGCGAGCGCCTCGTCGAGCGTGACTCCCTCGCGCAGCCGCACGAAGAGCACGACGCGCACGTCCTTCTCCCACTCCTGGCCGATCACGATCGATTCGACCACCTCGTCGAGCTTCTCGACCTGCCGATAGATCTCGGCCGTGCCGATGCGCACGCCCCCCGGATTGAGCACCGCGTCCGAGCGCCCGTAGATCACCATGCCGCCGTGCTTCGTGAGCTCGCACCAGTCGCCGTGGCGCCACACGCCGGGATACCTGTCGTAGTAGGCGGCACGGTACTTCGCGCCGTCGGGATCGTTCCAGAAGCCGAGCGGCATCGTGGGGAACGGCCGCGTGCACACCAGCTCGCCCTTCTCGCCCGGCGGCAGCGCGCGTCCCTCGTCGTCGAACACTTCCACCGCCATCGCGAGCATGCGGCATTGCAGCTCGCCGCGCCACACGGGAAGGGTCGGGCAGCCGCCGGCGAAGCACGCGACGAGGTCCGTGCCGCCGCTGATCGACGAAAGGCAGATGTCCTTCTTCACGTGCCCGTACACGTAGTCGAAGCCCTCGGGCGCGAGCGGCGATCCGGTCGAGAACATCGTGCGAAGCTGCGCAAGCTCGTGGGTACGGATCGGGTCGAGCCCCACCTTCGCCGCGGAATCGAGGTACTTCGCCGAGGTGCCGAAATGCGTCATGTCCTCGGCCGCCGCATAGTCGAAGAGGATGGTGCCGCGCGCGGCGAAGGGCGACCCGTCGTAGAGCAGCAGCGTCGCGCCGGCGGCGAGGCCCGAGGCGAGCCAGTTCCACATCATCCATCCGCACGTCGTGAAGTAGAACAGGCGATCGCCGTGCCGCAGGTCGCCGTGCAGCAGGTGCTCCTTGAGGTGCATGAGCAGCACGCCGCCCGCCCCGTGCACGATGCACTTGGGGACGCCGGTCGTGCCGCTCGAGTAGAGGATGTAGAGCGGATGGTTGAACGGCATGCGGCGGAACGCGATCGGCCCCGGCGCGTGCGGCGCGAGGAACGCCTCGAGCGCGACGCCGCGCGGCACCGACTCCGCGCGCGGCTTCTCGGAGACGTACGGCACGACGACCACGCGCTTCACCGTCGGAAGCTGCTTCACGACCTCGGCGATGCGGGGGAGCGTCTCGATCGTCTTCCCGTTGTAGTAGTACCCGTCGCAGCAGACCAGCACCTTCGGCTCGACCTGCCCGAAGCGGTCGAGCACGCCCTGCACGCCGAAATCCGGCGAGCACGAGGTGAATGTGGCGCCCAGGCTCGCCGTGGCGAGCATCGCGATCACGGTCTCGGGCATGTTGGGCATGAAGGCCGCCACGCGATCTCCGGCCTCCACGCCCGCGGCCGCGAGCGCCTGCTGCATGCGCGAGACCTCGTCGTGGAGATCGCCCCAGCTCAGGCGCCGGCGCACCTGGTCCTCGCCCCAGAAGACGATCGCATCCGACTGCCGCCGGTGGCGCAGCAGGTTCTCGGCGAAGTTGAGCGTGGCGTCGGGAAAGAAGCGGGCGCCGGGCATCTTGCTCGCGTCCACGAGCACGCGCTCGCCGCGCTCGCCGATCACGCCGGCGTAGTCCCACAGGGCGCGCCAGAAGTCCTCGAGGTTCGCGACGGACCAGGCGTGCAGCGAGGCGTAGTCGGCGAGCGAGAGGCCGTGGCGGTCGTTCACGAGCTTCGTGAACGCCGTGACGTTCGCGCCGGCGATGCGTTCGGGCGGCGGATTCCAGAGAGGCTTGTCGGTCATGTTGGTGCTGGCTGCGTGTGATGGCATTCAGCGGCCGCTTCCGTAGGGGACGCGGCGATTCGTGATTCTAGCTAGTCGAGAGCGCCTTCGGCGACCCGCACGTCGCGCGCACGCCCGAGCGCCGCCTCGATCGCCGCCTCGATGCCGCGCACCATCGTCGCGACCGACATCGAGGGCGCTCCCCGCTTGTCGGGCACCATCTCCTCGCTCGAGGGCAGGTGGATGAATCCCGCCCGCGCGCGCCTGCCGCTCGCGGCGAGAAAATGCAGCACGCCGTACATGAGGTGGTTGCAGACGAACGTGCCGGCGGAGTTCGAGACCTCCGCGGGAACGCCCGCGCGCCGCATCGCGGCGACCATCGCCTTCGCCGGCAGCGTCGAGAAATACGCGGGCGGGCCGCCGGCGGCGATCGGCTGGTCGACCGGCTGCGCGCCGGCGTTGTCCGCGATGCGCGCGTCGTCCACGTTGATCGCGACCCGTTCGACCCCCACGTGCGTGCGCCCCGCGGCGAGTCCCAACGACACCACGAGCGACGGGCGATGGCGCTCGATCGCCTCCGCGACGACCTCGATCGCGCGGCGGAACTCGCAGGGCACGCGGCACACCTCGACCCGCGTACCGCCGATCGAGGCGGGCAGCCGCTCGCACACTTCCCAGGAAGGATTGACCGGATCGCCGCCGAAAGGCTCGAAGCCGGTGACGAGCACGACGTTCTCGGCGCTTCGCGAGTTGCGTTTCGCTTGCGGCGGCTGCGGGCCGGCGCGCAGCGCCTGCGGCTTCTCGCGCGGCGCTTCGCCCTTCCCCTTGCGCGCGTGCTCCTGCGCTTCGGGCGCGAGGATCAGCTGCGGCGGAACCGGCGCATCGGGACGCGCGCGGCGGTGCGAACGCGGAGCGCCCTGCGACGCCTCGCGCGGGGGACGGCCGCGGGGCGCTTTCTGCCGCCGACGCAGCATCGCCATCGCTAGCGCGCCGTCCAGCCGCCGTCGATGGAGAGCGGCGTGCCGTTGATCTGCGCGGCGGCCTCGGAGGTGAGGTACAGCGCGAGCGAGGCGACGTCCTCGATGCGCACGAACTGCTTGGTCGGCTGCGGCGCGAGGATCACGTCGCGGATCACGTTCTCCCTCGCGATGCCGTGCACGCGCGCCTGGTCGTCGATCTGCTTCTCCACGATGGGCGTCATGACGTAGCCGGGGCAGATCGCGTTCGCGGTGATGCCGAGCTCGGCCACCTCGAGCGCGAGGCTCTTCGTGAAGCCCACGACACCGTGCTTCGCCGCCACGTAGGCGCTCTTGTAGGGCGAGGCGACGAGGCCGTGCGCCGAGGCGATGTTGATGATGCGGCCCCACTTCGCCTTCTTCATTCCGGGAAGCGCGGCGCGGGTGGCGTGGAATGCCGACGACAGGTTGATCGCGATGATCGCGTCCCACTTCTCGATCGGGAATTCGTCCACCGGGGAGACGTGCTGGATGCCGGCGTTGTTCACCAGGATGTCGACGCGGCCGAAGGCCTTCTCGGCCTCGCGGATCATCGCCGCGATCTCCGCGGGCTTCGTCATGTCCGCGCCGTGGTAGAGCGCCTTCGCGCCCGATTGCCGCGCGAGTTCCGCGCGCAGCCGCTCGATCTCGCCCGACTCGCCGAGGCCGTTCAACATCACGTTCGCGCCCTCGCGCGCGAAGCATTCCGCGATGCCGCGTCCGATGCCGCTCGTGGAGCCGGTGACCACCGCCGACTTGCCGGAAAGCTGACCCGCCATGGTTTTCCTCTCTCGTTGGGCGCCGCCGACCGGCGCTATCGACCGACGGCCTCGCCGCTCGGCTGCCTCGCGTGCGCCGCGGGGCGCACCATCTCGACGTGCGCGATGCCGTCCTCGTCGTACGGCGCCGAAGCGGTGACGAAGCCGAAGTCCTGGTAGAAGCGCTCGAGGCGCTGCTGCGCGCCGATGCGGATCGCGCGCCGGGGCCACAGCTCGCCGGCGCGGGCGAGCGACTCGCGCACGAGCTCGCGGCCGAGACCGGTGCGGCGTACCGACTGCGCGGTGGCGATGCGGCCGATCGAAGGCTCCTCGTACTTCACGCCCGGCGGGACGAGGCGCGCATAGGCGATGAGCTCACCCTCATCGCGGCCTTCTCCCGATCCCAGGCGAGCAGGGGCCCTCGCTCCCGATGCATATCCGAGCAGGTGCCAGCTCCCGGGGTCCGCGCCGTCGAGGTCCTGGAATGCGCATTCCTGCTCCACCACGAAGACCGCCGCCCGAAGGCGGTAGAGGTCGTGGATCTCGCGCGGCGAGAGCTCCTCGAATCGGGCGAAGCGCCAGTCGATCACGCCGTCGCTTTCGGCGCCGCCGCCTTCGCGAGGTGCAGCCACGTCTCCACGACGGTATCCGGGTTGAGCGACATCGATTCGATGCCCTCCTCCATCAGCCACTCGGCGAGGTCGGGATAGTCGCTGGGACCCTGGCCGCAGATCCCGACGTACTTCCCCGCCTTGCGGCACGCCTGGATCGCGAGGTGCAGCATGCGCTTCACCGCCGCGTCGCGCTCGTCGAACGCCTCCATCACGAGGCCCGAGTCGCGGTCGAGAGCGAGGGTCATCTGCGTCATGTCGTTCGAGCCGATGGAGAAGCCGTCGAAGTGGCGCAGGAACTCGTCGGCGAGGATCGCGTTGGACGGAATCTCGCACATCATGACGACCCTGAGCCCGTTCTTCCCGCGCTCGAGGCCGTTCTCCTTGAGCAGCGCGAGCACCTTCTCGCCCTCGGCGACGGTCCGCACGAAGGGAATCATGATCTCGACGTTGGTGAGGCCCATCTGGTCGCGCACCTTGCGCATCGCCTCGCACTCGAGCTGGAAGCAATCGCGGAACGACTCGGCGACGTAGCGCGAGGCGCCGCGGAAGCCGAGCATCGGGTTCTCCTCGTGCGGCTCGTAGCGCGTGCCGCCGATGAGGTTGCGGTACTCGTTGCTCTTGAAGTCGGAGAGCCGCACGATCACCTTCTTCGGCCAGAACGCCGCCGCGATGGTCGCCACGCCCTCGGCGATCTTGTCGACGTAGAAGCGCACCGGGCTCGCGTAGCCGCGCGACTGGCGCGCCACCTGCGCCTTGAGCTCCGCGGGCAACGTGTCGTACTCGAGGCAGGCCCTGGGATGGATGCCGATGGTGTTCGAGATGATGAATTCCAGCCGCGCGAGCCCCACTCCGTCGTTCGGGAGCTGGCAGAAGTCGAAGGCGAGCTGCGGATTGCCGACGTTCATCGCGAGCTTCACCGGGATCTCGGGCATGCGGTCGAGCTTGAGCTCCACGGCCTCGAACTCCATCTTCCCGGCGTAGATGTAGCCGGTGTCGCCCTCGGCGCACGAGACGGTGACTTCCGCGCCGTCGTGGAGCACCTGCGTCGCGTTCTCGCAGCCCACCACCGCCGGCACGCCCAGCTCGCGCGCGATGATCGCCGCGTGGCAGGTGCGCCCGCCCCGGTTCGTGACGATCGCCGAGGCCCTCTTCATCACCGGCTCCCAGTTGGGATCGGTCATGTCGGTGACCAGCACGTCACCTTCCTGCACGCGACCGATCTCGGACACGTCCATGACCGCGCGCACGCGGCCCTGGCCGATCTTCGAGCCGATGGCGCGGCCCGAGGCGAGCACCTCGCCGCGCTTGCCGATGCGGTAGCGCGTGAGGGTGTCGCGGCGCTTCTCCTGGCTCTTCACCGTCTCGGGGCGCGCCTGCAGGATGTAGAGCTTGCCGTCCTCGCCGTCCCTGCCCCACTCGACGTCCATCGGGCGCTCGTAGTGCTTCTCGATCGCGACCGCGTAGCGCGCGAGCTCCTCGACCTCGCCGTCGGCGAGCGAGAACCGGTCGCGCTCGGCGGCCGGCACCTCGATCTCCTTCACCGAGCGGCCCGCGCGCGCCTCGGTGTCGAACACGAGCTTGATCGCCTTGCCGCCGAGCGCGCGGCGCAGGATCGCGGGCTTGCCCGCCGCGAGGCAGAGCTTCGAGACGTAGAACTCGTCGGGATTCACCGCGCCCTGCACCACCGTCTCGCCCAGGCCGTAGCCCGAGGTGATGAAGACCACGTCGCGGAAGCCCGACTCCGTGTCCATGGTGAACATCACGCCGGCGGCGCCCAGGTCGCTCCGCACCATGCGCTGCACGCCGGCCGAGATCGACACCTCCGCGTGCCTGAAGCCCTTGTGCACGCGATAGGCGATCGCACGGTCGTTGTAGAGCGAGGCGAAGACGCGCTTCACCGCGTCGAGCACGTGCTCGATGCCGCGGATGTTGAGGTAGCTCTCCTGCTGCCCGGCGAAGGACGCGTCGGGCAGGTCCTCGGCGGTGGCGGAGGAGCGCACGGCGAAGCTCGCGTTCGGCGCGCCGCCCGCGGCCTTCTCGTATTCGGCGCGGATCTCGCGCTCGAGCTCCGGCGGCAGCGTGCCCTCCTCGACCAGCTTGCGGCTCGCGGCACCCGCCCGGGAGAGCGCGCTCACGTCGTCGACGTCGACGGCCCCGAGCGCCTTCTCGATGCGCTCGACGAGCCGGTTGTGGTCGAGGTAATCCTGGAAGGCCCGGGCGGTGGTGGCGAAGCCGCCGGGCACGCGCACGCCGCTCGCGGCGAGCTGGCTGATGAGCTCCCCGAGGGAAGCGTTCTTGCCGCCGACGGTCGCGACGTCGGCCATGCGCAGGGTTTTCAGCGGGAGGACGTAGCGGTTCGCCATGATCGGAATCTTGGTTCGGGGAGCGGGCCGTCGGAGCTTGCAATTATAGCCAACGGGATATGACAATGTTGCGCCGCATCATCCGCGGCGCTTCCCCTCCGCCCAGATCATGTCCCAAGGCAGGCGCGTCTTCTTCGTTTCCGACCGGACCGGCATCACGGTCGAGGGCCTCGGCTCGTCGCTCCTCTCCCAGTTCGGGGAGGTGGACTTCGTGCGCGTCACGATGCCCTTCATCGACAGCATCGAGAAGGCGCGCGACGCGATCGCCCAGGTGAACGAGGCGCACCGCGAATCGGCGCAGCGCCCCCTCGTCTTCTCCTCCATCGTGGACGACCAGGTGCGCGCCGAGATCAACAAGGCCGACGGCGTCGTGCTCGACGTGTTCGAGCGCTTCATCGTCCCGCTCGAGCAGGAGCTGGGGGTGAAGTCGATGCACGCCGTGGGCCGCACCCACAGCGCGGGCAACGCCAAGGACTACAACCACCGCATCGAGGCCATCAACTACACGCTCGCGCACGACGACGGGGTGACTCACCGCGGGCTCGAGGACGCCGACATCGTTCTTGTGGGCGTCTCCCGGAGCGGCAAGACGCCCACCTGCCTCTACATGGCGATGCAGTTCGGGATCAAGGCGGCGAACTACCCGCTCATCCCCGAGGACCTCGAGGCGAACCGGCTGCCTCCTTCCCTCCTGCCGCTCAAGAACAAGGTGTGGGGCCTGTCGATCACGCCCGAGCGCCTGCACCACATCCGCAGCGAGCGCCGCCCCGACTCGCGCTACGCCGCGCTCGAGAACTGCCGCTACGAGGTCTCCGCCGCCGAGCGGCTGATGCGCCAGGCGCAGATCCCGTTCCTCGACTCCACCACCAAGTCGATCGAGGAGATCGCGACCCACATGCTGCACGAGGCGCACCTGGTGCGGCGCGTCTACTGAGGGAACGGCGCGGAGCCTGCGAAGGCCGGGAACGGCGCCTCGGCGGACCGAAAGCGGCCGCCGAACGTCCGCCGACGGGAAACGGTACGATAGCGCCACCTAACAAGAATTTCCCCAGGAGGAATCATGAAGCCCCGCAAGCGCCCGCTTCCCGTCCTGCTCCTCGCGCTTTTCGCCGGCGCGGCCGGCATGGTCGCTCCCGCCGCGCAGGCCCAGCAGTTCGACAACGTCGTGGTGTTCGGCGACAGCCTCTCCGATGACGGCTATTACCGTCCGTTCCTCGCGAGCCTCGGGCTGCCTCCGCAGGTCGTCGCGACCCTCGGGCGCTTCACGACGAATCCCGGGCCGATCTGGTCGGAGCTCGTGTCCCAGTACTACGGCGTCACGCCCGCGGCCAGCAATGCCGGCGGTTTCATCTACGCACAGGGCGGCGCGCGCGTGGCGCTTCCCTCGGCCTCGACGCCGCCGGGCGCCGCGCAGCGCCCGGTGAGCACGCAGATCGGCGAGTACCTCGCCGCAAGCGGCGGTCACGCGGATCCGAACGCGCTCTACGGAATGTGGATCGGCGCGAACGACATCTTCCAGAACCTCGCCGCGCTGCAGGCGGGAGCGATCGACCAGGCGACGCTGCAGAACAACGTGCTCGGCGCCGCCACCGCCGAGGTCCAGCAGATCGGCCGGCTCGAGGCGGCCGGCGCGCGTTACGTGCTCGTCTTCGGGCTGCCCAACATCGGCGCTACGCCCGCGTTCGCCGGAACCGGCCCCACCTCGGCGGCGGTGACGCAGCTCTCGGCCGGTTACAACACGACGCTCTTCTCGGGACTCGCGAGCGCCGGGCTGCACGTGATCCCGGTGGACACCTTCGCGCTCGGAACCGAGGTCGCCGCGAACCCCGCGGCCTACGGCTTCACCAATACGACGGGCCTCGCCTGCGGCGCGTTCCCGCCGATCACGACCCCGTCCACGGTGAGCGCGCAATTCTGCGGACCGACCAACCTGGTCGCGCCCGATGCCGCGCAGACCTACCTTTACGCCGACAGCGTCCACCCGACCACCGCATCGCAAGCGATCATCGCCGACTTCGCCGAGTCGCTGATCGTGGGCCCCGTCCAGTACTCGCTCCTCGCCGAAGCGCCCCTCGCCACGCGCAACGCCCACATCCGCGCGCTCAACGACGGGCTGCTCTCGGCGCGCGAAGCGCCGGTCGGCAAGTTCAACGTGTTCGTCTCGGGGGGCGGCGGCAGCTACAACATCGACTCCTCGGTGGGAAATCCGGGAGCGAACAACGACCTCTCCTCTTTCGCGGCGGGCGTCACGGTGCGCGCGTCGGACGCGATGATCCTCGGGCTCGCGTACGGCAACGACCGCGCCGACGGCGGCTTCGGCCAGGACGCGGGCGGCTACAGCACGCACGAGAACACCTTCTCGCTGTTCGGCGGCCTGCGCTCCGGCGGCCTCTACGGCACCGGCGTCTTCTCCGTCTCGAACATCGATTTCCGCGACATCCGCCGCAACATCACGCTCGGCCCGGTCGTGCGCCAGGCGAGCGCGAGCACCGACGGATCCAACGGCTCGGCCTACCTCTCGGCGGGCTACGACTTCGAGTTCGGCCGCTTCGCCCTCGGGCCGCTCGTCTCGGCCACCTGGCAGAACGTCACGGTGAACGCGTTCGACGAGAGCGGCGCCGCCTCCGCGGACCTGCACATCGCCCAGCAGGCGCGCCATTCGGAGGTGTGGAGTGTCGGCGCGCGCGCTTCCGTTTCGCTCGACCGCTGGACTCCGTGGCTGCGCGTGACGGCAGACCGCGACAATCGCGGCGACCAGCGCTTCGTGACCGCGATGCCGATCTCGTTCACCGCGACCGGGAACAGCTACGACATCCCCGCGTACATGCCGGACCGCGATTCCGTCACCGCATCGCTCGGCGTGAACGGCTACTTCGGCGACCACGTGGGCCTGAGCCTCGCCTACTACAACGTCTCGAACCGCTCCGGCGTCCGGGAGGACGGGTTCAGCGGCTTGCTTTCGTACCGGTTCTGACGCTTCAGGATGCGGCGGGGGCGCCCTCCCCTGCCGCATCGAGCTCGGCGAGCACGCGCCGGGCATCGGCCTGCAGGGCCTTCCACGAGCGCTCCCATTCGCCCTGGCGCGGCGTGATGCGGGCGAGATGCCGCACCAGCGATTCCAGCCGATCCGAACGGCGGCGCTCGTCCGCGAGCGCCTGCTCGTGCTCGAAGGCGTGGACCATCTCGAGGCGCCTGAAGTCGCACACACCGACGCACTCCTGCGGCGCCTCGATCCTGCCGCAGCCGATGCACTGCCACGCCTTCACCCGTTCCGCCGCCATCGCCCCGCGCTCCGTTCGTTCGCCTGCCGCCATCATCGCGCAATCGCGTCGCGAGGGGATAATGCCTGCATGAAGCGCGTGCACAGCGCCACCAACCTGCCCGAGGCGCACCTCCTCCTCGACCTGCTCGCCGACCGCGGCATCCGCGCGCGCGTGTTCAACGCGAACGCCTCGAGCCTCGCCGGCGAGCTGCCGATCGACGCCTCGCTGCCGCAGGTGTGGGTCGAGAACGCGCGCGACGCCCCGCGCGCACGGGAGATCATCGACGCCTACCTGCGCGCGCCCGGCGGCCCGCCGCGAAAATGCCCCGCCTGCGGCGAGGAGAGCCCATCCTCCTTCGACCTGTGCTGGGCCTGCGGCGCCGGGCTCGAACGCTAGCGGCTGACGGAGGCAAACGGCGTTGGATCGGCGGACATGGGCGCCTCCAGGACTTTCGCCCGCACCATTCCCCACCGCAAGCTACACGCGCAGCGAAAAGGGCGTGAAGCGGGTGTGGCGATCGTAGTAGTCCTCGTGCTCGGAGCGCTTGAGCGCGCCGACGATCCAGTACGTGACCGGCGTGAAGACCACCTCCACGCCGACCTTGCCCACGAACTGCGCGACCATCACGAGCGGGAGCTTCTCGTTCGGGATGATGCCGGTTCCATAGAAGGCGAGCGGGTAGAAGATCAGCGAATCGACGCCCTCGCCGAAGATCGTCGAGCCGATGGTGCGCGTCCAGAGCCAGCGTCCCGAGGTGAGGATCTTCATCTTCGCGAGGACGAAGGAGTTCACGAACTCGCCGCAGAAATAGGCGCTCATCGAGGCGAGCGCGATCCGCCATGCCGAGCCGAACGCGATCTCGTAGGCATCCTGGTGCCGCCAGAACGGCGCCGGCGGGAGCTTCACGACCACCCAGGCCATGAACGAGGCGAATATGAGCCCGCCGAAACCCGCCCAGATCACGCGGCGGCTCCTCGCGTATCCGTACACCTCGGTGAGGATGTCGCCGAAGACGTAGGAGATCGGGAAGAAGAGCACGCCCGCGCCGAAGGTGACCGCGCCGAGCCCCGGCACCTGCAGCTGCGCGATCTTCGCCGGGCCGATCAGGTTCGAGCAGACGAGCACGACGACGAACGACGCCATGACGAAGTCGTAGTACTTGTAGGTGCGTTGGGAGTGGGTTGTCATCGTGGATGTCGCGGGGAAATTGCCTTGGTCCGTCTCTGCCGCACCGCCTCGAACAGCGCGATCGATCCGGCGGTTCCCGCGTTGAGCGATTCCACCGGCCCCGCCAGCGGAATCCGTGCACGGATCTTCGCGGCGGCGAGGATTGGATGGCTGATCCCCGCGCCTTCGTTCCCGACGACGAGCGCGACCGGCCCGCGCAGGTCGAGCTCGTAGAGCGAGCGTTCGCCGTTCCCCGAGAGCGCGACGGACGTTCCCCGGTAGCGCGACAGGAACGCGACGAGGTCCGCGCCCTCGACGACGTTGAGCGCGAAGTGCGCGCCCATCGCCGCGCGCAGCACCTTCGGCGACCACGCGAAGGCGCAGCGCCCGGAAAGGACGGCGTGCCCCGCGCCCGCCGCCGCGGCGCTGCGAAGGAGCGTGCCCACGTTGCCCGGGTCCTGGATGTCCTCGAGCGCCAGCACGAGCGGCGCATCCGCCGGCACCTCGCCTCCGGCGGGCGTCTTCACCGCGGCGATCACGCCGGTGGGCGACTCGACGGTGGACAGCGCCGCGAAGAGCGCGTCGGAGACCATCGCGACCGGTGCGGGCGCGCTCCTCGCCGCGAGCCGCGCGATCTCGGGATCGGCGATCCCGGACCGGCTCACGATCACCTCCTCGGGGGCGCGCCCGGAATCGAGGAACGCCGCCAGCAGATGCGCGCCGTCGAGGACCGAGGCGCCGCGCTTGCGCCGTTCCGCAGCGCTCGAGGCGAGCCGTGCCATCGCCCTGAACACGGGATTGTCGCGGGAGGCGATGGCCTTCATCTCAGAACGGAAGCTCGCCCTGCGTGAGCGCCCGCACCGGCTCGAAGCTGCGCCGGTGGATCTCGCACGGCCCGTGGCGCTTCAACGCCGCGAGATGCTCGGGCGTCGAGTAGCCCTTGTGCTCGGCGAAGCCGTATCCGGGATAACGCGCGTCGAGCGCGCGCATCTCCGCGTCGCGCGCGGTCTTGGCGAGGATCGAGGCCGCCGAGATCGAGGCGACGAGACGGTCGCCGCCCACCAGGGTGTGGCAGGGACAGGAGACGCGCGGTGCATGCAGCCCGTCCACCCATACCTCGTCGGGCCGCATGCCGAGCGATTCCACGGCGCGCGCCATCGCGAGGAGGCTCGCGCGCAGGATGTTGATGCGGTCGATCTCCGCCACGCTCGCCGAGGCGATCGCCCAGGCGGCGGCCTGCGCGCGGATCGCCTCCGCGAGCCGCTCGCGCGCAGGCGGCGTGAGCTGCTTCGAATCGGCGAGGCCCTCGATCGGCCGCGCCGGATCGAGCACCACCGCGGCGGCGAAGACGCTTCCCGCGAGCGGGCCGCGGCCCGCCTCGTCAACCCCGCACAGCCGCGCGGAGCCCGGTGCCGGAGGAAGGATCGGAGGCTTCACACGCGGAAAGATACGGCATCAGCGCCCGGACCACACGCTCGTCGTGGCCGGCGGCGAGGCTGCGATGCAGCTGCGCGAAGCGCCGCTTCACGCGCTCGCGGGCGACGCGATTGTCGAGCCAGTTGAGGAGCGCCTGGGCGAGGTTCGCGGGCGTCGCGTCGTCCTGCAGGAGCTCGGGCACGATGAACTCTCCCGAGAGGACGTTCGGCAGGCTGAAGTACGGCAGCAGCGCCTTCCTCTTCACCAGCCAGTGGGTGAGCGGCTTCACGCGGTAGGTGACGACCATCGGGCAGCGCGCGAGCGCCGCTTCCAGCGTCGCCGTGCCGCTCGCGACGAGCGCCGCCTCGGCCGCCTGCAGCGCGAGCCGCGCATGGCCGAAGAGGATCGTGATCGGCAGCTCGCGCGCCTCGAGCTCGTAGAGCCGGCGCTCGAAGTACTCGCGCGTCTCGCGCGTGGCGAGCGGCACGAAGAAGCGCAGGCCCGGACGCTGCGCGTGGAGCCTCCGCGCGGTCTCGATCATCAGGTCGGCATGGAGCTCGAGCTCGCTCACGCGGCTCCCGGGAAGCAGCGCGACCGGCGTGGCGCCGCCGGCGAGCCTCAACTGCGTGCGCGCGTCGTCCGCCGCCGGCTCGAGCGGCATGGCGTCGGCGAGCGGGTGCCCCACGTAGTCCACCGCGATCCCCGCCTTGCGGTAGATCTCCTCCTCGAAGGGAAACATCACCAGCATGCGATCGACCGAGCGGCCGATGGTGTGGATGCGCTCGGCGCGCCACGCCCAGAGCGACGGGCTCACGTAGTGCACCGTCGCGACGCCCGCGGCCTTGAGCCTCGCCTCGAGCGCGAGGTTGAAGTCCGGGGCGTCCACGCCGATGTAGAGCGCGGGAGGAGCGGCGAGGAGCTGGCGCGCGAGGCCGCGGCGGATCGCGAGGATCTCGCGCAGGCTCCTCAGCACCTCGACGTAGCCGCGCACCGCGAGCTTCTCCATGGGATAGAGCGTGCGCGCGCCCTCGGCCATCATCCTGGGCCCCGCGATGCCCTCGAACTCGAGGGCCGGCCAGCGCGCCCGCAGCGCGCGGATGAGCGCCGCTCCGAGGAGGTCGCCGGAAGCCTCGCCGGCGACGATCGCGACCTTCACCTCAAGAGGCCCCGCGTCGAGCCCTCGAGGAAATCGAGGAGCGTCTTCACCTCGGGCGCGGATCGCGCCTGGAGCGCGAGCTCCGCCCGCGCGTCGGCGAGCGTGAGGCCCGACTTGAAGAGCGTCTTGTACGCGCGCTTGAGACCCGCGATGGCCTCGGGGGAGAACCCCCGCCGCCGCAGCCCCTCGGAGTTGATGCCGTGGGTGGCGACGGGGCTGCCGCCCACGGTCA
>DATIZV010000034.1:0-27557 GCA_035516915.1 Usitatibacter sp.
GCGTTGATGTCGGTCATCACGACCTCGCCCGCCGCGCCGGCGCGCTTGGCGAAGGCGCGCGCGAGGTCGCCGCTGCCCGAGGCGACGTCGAGCACGCGCGATCCCTCGCGCACGCCCGAGAGCTCCAGCGCGAAGCGCTTCCAGAGGCGATGCAGCCCGAGCGACATGAGGTCGTTCATGAGGTCGTAGCTGGGAGCCACCGAGCGGAACACCTCGCCCACGCGCAGCGCCTTCTCCTCCTCGGCCACTTGCCGGTAGCCGAAATGCGTGGTCTTCGCCGGCCCGGCGCGGGGAGGCTCGGCGGGATTCCCGGTGCGCTCGCTCACGGCTCGCGGCTCTTTCCCGCCTGCTCGAGCCGCGCGAGGTACGATTTCCAGTTCGACTCGCGCTTCACGCCGAGCTCGTGGAGGTATTCCCACGAGTAGATGCCCGTGTCGTGGCCGTCGGTGAAGGCGAGCTTCACGGCGTACGCGCCGACCGGCTCGACCTCGCGGATGCCCACTTCCTTCTTGCCGAACTGCAGCACCTCCTGGCCCGGACCATGGCCGCGCACCTCCGCCGACGGCGAGAAGACGCGCAGGTACTCGCACGGAAGCTCGAAGCGGCTGCCGTCGTCGAAGGCGACGTCGAGCACGCGCGACTTCTGGTGCAGCGTGATCTCCGTGGGTCGGGGCATCTTCGCGTTCATCGGCGGGGCGCTCGAGCGGCCGCAAGGGTCCGCTGCAATGGGTGGCGGTGTCGGGCGGCCCTGGGTCCGCTCCGACGCCGCCTCAATTATGCACCGCGCGGCGGAAACCCCTCGTGCCTTAAGATGGCGCCCATGATCGGCATCCTTCTCGTCTCCCACGGCGCGTTCGGGGAGTCCCTCATCCACTCGGCGAGCCACGTGCTGGGAAAGCGCCCGCTCTACCTGCGGCAGCTCGGGGTGACGGTCCACGACGACCCGGAAGCGATCCGCCCCGTGGCCGAGGACCTGATCCGCTTCCTCGACCAGGGCGCCGGCGTGCTCGTCCTCACCGACATCTACGGGGCCACGCCCTCCAACGTCGCCGCGCGGCTGCTGCGGCCGGGACGCGTGGAGGGGATCGCCGGCGTGAACCTGCCGATGCTGATCCGCGCGCTGAGCTATCGCGAGGAGCCGCTCGCGGTCCTCGTGCAGAAGGCGCTCGCCGGCGGCAGCGAAGGCATCACGCGCATGGCGCATTCGTGCTCCAACGACTCATGATCCGGCGCTCCATCACCATCACCAACAAGCTGGGATTGCACGCGCGCGCCTCGGCGAAGCTCACGCAGGCCGCCTCGCAGTTCAAGAGCGCGCTCTGGATCGCGCGCAACGACCGGCGCGTGAACGCGAAGAGCATCATGGGCGTCATGATGCTCGCCGCGGGCCTCGGCTCGACGGTGGAGCTCGAGGCGGACGGCCCCGACGAGGAGGCCGCGATGACGACCGTGGAGCGGCTCTTCGCCGAGAAGTTCGGCGAGCCCGAGTAAGGCTTCGACATGCCGCCCGACGTCGCCCACGAAGCCGCCTCGACCATCTGCTTCACCATGCACGGCATCGGCGTGTCGGGCGGCATCGCCATCGGGCACGTGCACCTCTTCGCCGGCATGTCGGCCGAGGTGGACCACTACGAGATCGCGTCCGGCGACGTCGCGCGCGAGCAGCGCCGCTACGACCGCGCGGTGAAGGAGGTGCGCGACGAGCTCAAGGACCTCGCCGAGAGCGTGCGCCACAGCGGCGCCGCGGAGCTCGCACCCTTCGTGCGCGTGCACCTCATGCTCCTCGACGACGACGCGTTCACCGCGGCGCCGCGCGAGATCGTGCGCGAGCACCGCTGCAACGCGGAATGGGCGCTGCGGCTGCAGCTCGACGAGCTGCTCGCGCAGTTCGGCGACGTCACGGATCCGTACCTCCGCGAGCGCGAGGCGGACGTGCGGCAGGTGGCCGAGCGCGTGCTCGCCGCGCTCGCCGGAAGCCAGCGGCGCATTCCCGCGAAGCCGGTGCGCGAGGACGGGGCGATCCTCGTCGCGCGCGACCTCTCGCCCGCCGACGTGATCCTCTTCCGCCGGCACCGCTTCCTCGCGTTCATCACCGACCTGGGCGGCGCCACGTCGCACACCGCCATCGTCGCCCGCTCGCTCGGCATCCCGGCGATCGTGGCGCTGCACCATTCGCGCTCGCTGCTGCGCGAGGACGAGCTGATCATCGTCGACGGCACCCAGGGCGTGGTGATCGTGAATCCGGATCGCCACGTGCTCGCGGAGTACCGGCTCAAGCAGAACGAGGCGCGTCTCGAGCGCGACAAGCTGAAGCGCCTGAAGACGGCGCCGGCGGCGACCCTCGACGGGACGCCGGTCCAGCTCTGGGCGAACATCGAGCTGCCGTCGGACATCGAGGCGGTGAAGGCGAGCGGCGCGACCGGGATCGGCCTTTTCCGCAGCGAGTTCCTGTTCATGAACCGGCGCAGCCTCCCCGACGAGGACGAGCAGTACGAGGCGTACCGCGAAGTGGTCGAAGGCATGAAGGGCCTTCCGGTCACCATCCGCACGCTCGACATCGGCGCGGACAAGGCGACGGAAGGCGGCGAGTACGCGGCCGCGAATCCGGCGCTGGGCCTGCGCGCGATCCGCTACTGCCTCGCCGAGCCCTCGGTGTTCCACACGCAGCTGCGCGCGATCCTGCGCGCCTCGCGCCACGGGCGCGTGCAGATCCTGATCCCGATGCTCACCACCTGGAGCGAGATCAACCAGGCGCTGCACGCGATCGACCACGCGCGCGCGCAGCTGCGCGCCGAGGGCGCGAAGCTCGACGAGGAGGTGCCGGTGGGCGGCATGATCGAGGTGCCCGCCGCGGCGATCGCCCTGCCGATGTTCATCCGCAAGCTCGACTTCCTGTCCATCGGCACCAACGACCTCATCCAGTACACGCTCGCCATCGACCGTGCCGACGACAAGGTCGCGCACCTCTACGATCCGCTGCATCCGGCGGTGCTCGCGCTCATCTCGAGCGTGATCCGCACGGCGCACCAGCACGGAAAGCCGGTCGCGGTGTGCGGCGAGATGGCGGGCGACGTCGAGCTCACGCGCCTGCTGCTCGGGTTCGGGTTGCGCCACTTCTCGATGCATCCCGCGCATCTCCTCGCGGTGAAGCAGCGCGTGCTCGCCACGAGCCTCGCCGAGCTCTCGCCGGTCGTCACGAAGATCCTCAAGGCGGACGAGCCGGCGAAGCTGCAGGCGCTGATGGAGCGCTTGAACGCCTGATCGCCGCGGCGCGGCGCGAGCCATCGGTTCGCCACAATTGATCGCCGGATTGGCCGCGCGCGCGTCGCACCGCGCCCCCATGCGGCATTGCAATGCTCCCGTCCGGATCGCCACCTCGCCGCGAAAGGGAGCCCCCGATGTTCGACCGCCTGAAGTCCGCCCTTGCACGCCTTCGCCCCGCGCAGCCCGCGCCGGCGCCCATGCGCCGGTTCGCCCTCCTCGCCGCCGGCGGCCTCGCCGCCTGGGCGATCCTCGCGCATGCGCCGATCCGCACCGTCGGCCCCGGCGAATCGGGCATCCGCGAGAACCGGCTCACGGGCGAGGTCACGCAATGGCGCGAGGGCACGGTCCTCGTGCTGCCGTTCGTGCACGAGATGCACGTGTACTCGATCCGCGAGCACACCTATCGGCCCGGGACGATGGCGAGGGCCGACGGGCCGGCGCCGCTGCAATCGCTGGAGGGCCTGTCGATCGGCGTGGACCTCTCGGTGCGCTACGGCCTCGACCCCGCGCGCCTGCGCGAGGCGGCGGGGCGCTTGCCGCGCGACATCGACAAGGACGTGGTGCAGCCCGCGGTCGCGGGCGTCGTCTACCCGATCTTCGCCCGCTACACCGTGCGCGAGATCTTCTCCACGAAGCGCTCCGAGATCCGCGGGGAGATCGTGGACGAGCTCGGCAAGCGGCTCGCGGCCGACGGCATCGCGCTCGGCGACGTGCTGGTGGGCAAGGTCGACCTTCCGGCCGACTACCGCCACGGCATGGAGCAGCTCCTCGCCGAGGAGATGGCGAGCGACAAGATGCGCTACACGCTCGAGATCAAGCAGAAGCGCGTGAAGGAGGTGGCGCTCGAGGGCGAGGCGGAGAAGGAGCGGCGCGAGAAGATCGCCGAGGCGGCCGCGCGCGAGCAGGTGATCGCGGCGCAAGCGCAGGAGGAAGCGATGCAGCACGTGCTCCCCTTCAAGCAGCGCCAGATCGAGCAGCGCAAGCTCGAGGCGGAGGCGGAGAAGCAGTCGCGCATCCGCGGCGCGCAGGCGAGCGCCGAGGCGCGCCGCATCGAGGCGCGCGGCGAATCCGACGCGCGCGAGAAGCTCGCCGACGCCGAGGCCTACCGGCTCGAGCGCGTGGGCAAGGCGAGCGCCGAGCAGATGGCGCGCGAGGGAGAGGCGATCACCGCGCACCCGCTGCTCATCCAGAAGGCGCTCGCCGACAAGCTTTCCGACAAGGTGCAGGTGATCGTCGCTCCGCCCTCGGCGACCGGGGTCATCACCGCGGCGCTCCTCGGCGGCAAGAAATGAGTCGCGCGCTCGTTCTCGCACGCCTCGCCGCGGCGGCGTTCGCCGCCGCATCGGCGGCCTGCGCCCTCGCCGCCCCGGGCGTCGCCATCGTCGTGGCCGACGGCGTGGCGCTGCGCGCCTCGCCCCGCGACTCCGCGAAGCCGCTCGCGCCGCTCTGGAAGGGCGATCCGCTCGAGGTGCGCGGCGAGCGCCGCGACTACCTCGAGGTGTACGACGCGCGCCTCGAGCGTGGCGGGTTCGTGCGCGCGCGCCTGGTTCGGCGCGTGGCGCTGGACGCGTCCGCCGCTTCGGGTCTGCTCACGGTGCTGCGCTTCCTGCGCGACGCGCCCGGCACCGAGTCCCTCGCCGTCGCGTACGCCGCGGCCTACATCCAGGCCGCGCCCGCGGAGTCGATTCGCGGCAGCGACGGGGCGGAGGCCCTCGAGGCGCTGGGCGCGGCGTCGCAGCGCCTCGCCGAGCTCGCGAGCTCCGGCGCCGCGCGGAGCGCGTCGGCGCAGGCGGCGCTCGCCGCGCACCTCGAGATCGCCGCGCATTACGGCGTCGGATTCGAAACCGTGCAACGCGACGAAGACCACGTGGTCGTTTGCTACGACGGCGACGCGTTCCGGCGCCTGCTCGACCTCGGCCGCGCGAGCCCCGAGCAGGCGGCGCGCGCGGTGCTCGCGCTGACGCGGGCCGATTGCGCGCCGGGAAGCCTCGAGCCCACCCGCAAGCGCGCCGAGGACGAAGCGCGCGCGGCGCTCCTCGACCGCGTCGCGCCGGAAGCGCTCCCTGCGTACCTGGGCAACCGCGTGCACATGCGCCGCGCAGCGGTCTGGAGCGGCATCGCATTCGACCGTGCGCGTCGCGGCGAGCCGGCGCAGGCGGCCGCCGAGCGCGCGCTGGACGAGCTCGCCCGCGTGGAGCGCGGCGAGCTCACCGACGCCGATCGCGCCGCGTACGCCGATGCGGCAATGCGCGTGAATGCCTCGCGCTGGGCGGCCCTCCCGGTCCCGCCGGATGCAGCCGGCGAGGCGGCTCCCGCAGACGGCCCGCGGCTCATCACGGTCGCGGGCGCTCCGGGCGAGACCTGCCTGCTGCTCGTCGCCGGCAAACGCGACGCGGCCGATCCCCTCGTCAAGCGTTGCACCTGGGGCCTCGTCTGGAGGGCCTCGACGCGCGTGAATCGCGAGGGCACCGCGCTCGAGGTGGCGGTCCAGCACACCGAGTCGTGGCGCGAGCTCTGGGTCTTCCGCAAGGCGCACGGACGCTGGGACTTGCGCACGCTGCCGCCCGCCCCGTCCTCGCCCGGCGTGGGCTACGCCGAGTTCGCGGGATGGGTGCCCGGCGGGAAGCTCGTGCTCGTGGCGCGCGAGGCGGCGAGCGAAGGAGGCCATCGGCGCAGCTACGAGCTGGTGCGCCTGGACTCGCTCGCGACGGTCGGCGGCGCACGCGATCCCTCGCTGTTGCCCACGTTCCAGCGCTGGGAGGATCCGGCGTGGAGGCAGTCGACGGTGGGCCTGCGCTGAGCGAGGCCGGCCGCGCTCAGCGCACGGCGAGGAGCGCCGGCACCGCCCCGGCCAGCTCTCGCCGCAGCAGGTCGCGCACGAACGAGACCTTCTGCTCCGCCGTGAGCGCGTCCCAGGGCGAGAGCGTCTGCGAGAACTTCTCGGAGACCGAGCGCGCCGCGTGCACCGACTTCTCCGCGACGACCTTTCCCGATGCGAGATCGACCAGCGCGACGGTGAAATAGGCGAACGGGGCGAGGAGGCCCACGTCCGTGTCGCCCGTGGTCTGGCGGTCGAGCGGCAGCACCGCATCGTCGATGTAGTAGCCGAGGCCCTCGAGCATCCCGCTGCCGACGTGGCTCTCGCCGAACTCGATCCACGCCGGATGACGCGATTTCACGACCAGGATGAGGCGCGTGGCGCCGGTCGCGGGGAGCCGCGCGCGCACCGCCGCGGCGATCGAGCGCGCGGGGTCGTCGTCGGCGAGCGCCCTCGACTGCGCCTCGACGAGCGACGCATCGGCGCCGAGGAGCACGGTCTTCGCGCCGGGCTCGGCCTTGCCGACCGCCTCGTCCACCGCGAGGAGCGCGGTGCGGTCGAAGATCGGATCCTTCACCGGGAGGAACTCGTGCACGGTATCCGGGAGCGAGGTCCCCGTGACCGGCCGGTGGCGCACGACGAGGAGGCCGTCGCCGACCAGGGACATGACCGCGTACACGTTCTGCGCCGCGGGGGCGGGTCCCGCGAGGAGCAGGCACAGCACCGCCATCCAGGCTCTCATCGTCGCTCCCCCTGCCTTTGCCGCGATTCTCGCCCGGCGCGCCCGCGCGGGAAACCACCTGCACAGGCGGGACGCGGTTTGCTATCATTGCCTTCCACGCGCCGATTTGAGCTCAGCTTGCGGGCGCGAAACAAATACGGCTAAAGCGAGTGGCGGCGCGAGAGAACCCGACACGAGCTTTGGCCGGTCGGGTTTTTCATTGGCCACATGAACGACGTCGCAACCGGATCCGTCGGAGCCGTCCAGCCGCAGCGCGCCGGCTTCCTCGAGCCCCTCATCCTCAAGGCGGGGAAGACGCTCGCCTCCTACGAGCTCGTCTACGAGACGTACGGCACGCTCAACGCCGAGCGCTCCAACGCCGTGCTCGTGTGCCACGCGCTCTCGGGCAGCCACCACGTGGCGGGCTACTACGCCGACGATCCGCGCAAGGTCGGCTGGTGGGACAACCTGGTGGGCCCGGGCAAGCCGCTCGACACCGAGCGCTTCTTCGTGATCGGCGTGAACAACATCGGCGGCTGCCACGGCTCCACGGGGCCCGGCTCCGTCGATCGCGCCACGGGCCTGCCCTATGGCGCGAGCTTCCCGCTGGTGACGGTGGAGGACTGGGTCGCCTCGCAGGCGCGGTTGATGGACCGCCTCGGCATCGAGCGGCTGGCCGCGGCGATCGGCGGCTCGCTCGGCGCGATGCAGGCGATGCAGTGGACGCTCTCGTTTCCCGACCGCATCGGCCATGCGCTGGTGATCGCGGCCGCGCCCCGGCTCTCGACGCAGAACATCGCGTTCAACGACGTCGCGCGCCAGGCGATCGTGTCCGATCCCGATTTCCACGGCGGGAACTTCTACGCGCACAAGGCGATCCCCGCGCGGGGACTCAAGCTCGCGCGCATGCTCGGGCACATCACGTACCTCTCCGAGGACGTGCTGATGGAGAAGTTCGGCCGCGTGCTGAAGCGCGACGAGTACGGCTTCAACTACGAGGTCGAGTTCGAGATCGAGTCGTACCTGCGCTACCAGGGCGACAAGTTCGCGCAGGTGTTCGACGCGAACACCTACCTGCTCATGACCAAGGCGCTCGACTACTTCGACCCCGCGAAGGAGACCGGCGGCGACCTCGCGCGCGCCCTTTCCGTCGCCCGCGCCGGCTTCTTCGTCGCCTCGTTCCGGAGCGACTGGCGCTTCCCGCCGGAGCGCTCGCGCGAGATCGTGAAGGCGCTGGTCGCCTCCAACCAGGACGTCACCTACGCGGAGATCGACGCGCCGCACGGGCACGACGCGTTCCTGCTCGACAACCCGCACTACCACCAGCTCGTCGCCGCATACATGGACAACGTGGCGCACGAGGTGGGCGCGGGGGAGCGGCGCACGCCGCTCGTCGCCGCGGCGACCGAGCTCGAGGAGATGCGCGGCTACGCCGGGCGCGCCGCGCCGCGCGAGGGCGAATGATGCAACGCTACGACTTCGAGCTGATCGCCTCCTGGATCCCGGAGCGCTCGCGCGTGCTCGACCTGGGCTGCGGCGACGGCGTGCTGCTCGCCGGGCTGGCCGCTACCCGCGGCGTGAAGGGCTACGGCATCGAGATCGACGACGCCAACGTGCTCGCGAGCGTGAAGAACGGCATCAACGTGGTCCAGAGCGACATCGAGGAGGGGCTCGCTGCCTTCGGCGACGGAGCCTTCGACTTCGTGATCCTTTCCCAGACGCTGCAGGCGATGCGCGACGCCGAGAAGGTCCTGAACGAGATGCTGCGGGTCGGCCGCGAGGGCATCGTCACCTTTCCGAACTTCGGCTACTGGCGCCACCGCCTCGACATCCTGCAGGGCCACATGCCAGTCTCGAAGACGCTCCCCCACGACTGGTGGAACACGCCCAACATCCACCTGTGCACCGTGAAGGACTTCGAGGGCCTGAGCGAGAAGGTGGGTGCCCGGATCCTCGACGAGCGCGTGATCCACGACGGGAAGACCGTGCGCGTCCTGCCGAACCTGCGCGGCAGCGTCGGGGTCTTCCGCTTCCGGCGTGGATAAACCGGGGACAGACCACATTTTCCAAAGAACGAAATGATCGCCGGCTCCGCGCCATTCCGCTCTTTGGAAAATGTGGTCTGTCCCCGGTTTACGGTTCCCTATCTTGCGCGGCGGTCGAGGCGCCTGCTCTTGCGGCGCAGCTCGTGCAGCGCCCGCAGCTCCCGGTTGATGAGCGAGCGCAGCCTCTCGGCGGAAGCGATCGCGGCATCCACCTCCTTGCGGCGGGCACCGAGGAAGGCGCGGTCGACCCGCTGCGACTCGGGCTGCATCTCGCCGCCGGGACCGGGGTCCCACAGCGCGCGGACGAGGTGGATGCGCGGCCCGCGTGCTCCCATCTCGCGCATGTAGGTCGAGCGCGTGAGGAGCGCGCGCACCCGCTCCGCCGTCTCGAGGCGGCGCGCGAGCTGCTCGAAGTTGAACTCCGCCCGGATGCCGTGGAACTCGAAGAGATCGTGCACGGCGGCGATGTACTGGCGCGGGCGCGGCAGCTTGAGGATCACGCGCCCCTGGCGGATCGAGATTTCCATCAGGCTGTACATCACCTGGCCGAGCACCCAGTCGAGGTAGGCGTGGCGCGCGAGAGTGGTGCCGACCGCCCCGGCGATCGAGGCCGGCAGCGGCTGCGTGAGGGGAATGAGGTCGGTGCTGAACATGGCGGGTCGTCTCGGCATGCCTAGGTTCTCCGGTCGAGCGCTTCGATCGCGGGCCGCTTCCAGGCGAGCAGGAGGAGGCCCGGCAACGCGATGATGAACGTGCAGAGGAAAAACGTCGACCACGCGAGCCCGAGGTAGCGGGGATCGGTAGCGTAGCCCGCGGCGGGACCCACGTACACCCGCCCGAACGTGGCCAGTGCGGAAAGGAGCGCGTACTGCGTCGCGGTGAAGCGGTGGTCGCAAAGCGCCATGAGGAGCGCGACGAAGGCGGCGGTGCCCATTCCCCCGGCCAGGTTCTCGATCCCCACGGCGAGGATCATGAGCGCGTAGCTCTTTCCAGCCAGGGCGAGCGCCATGAACGAGAGCCACGACACCGCCTGGAGGATGCCGAACGCCATGAGCGAGCGCCACAGCCCCAGCCGCACCATCAGCGCCCCGCCCACCACCACGCCCGCGATGGTCGCCGCGATGCCGATCACCTTGTACACGTATCCGACGTCGGCGAGCGAGAAACCCGCGCCGCGCAGCAGGAACGCCGTGGTGAGGGAGCCGGCGAAGGCGTCGCCGAGCTTGTACAGCACGAGGAGGAGCAGCATCCAGAGCGCGCCCGGCCGCGAGAAGAATTCGCGCAGCGGCTCGAGCACCGCCTCGCGCAGCGTCCGGGGCGGCGGCGCGGCGAGCGCGGGCTCGCGTCCGAGGAGCGTGGCGGCGACGCCCACCCCCATGCACGCCGCCATCGCGAGGTAGGTCGCGCGCCAGCCGAGCGCCGGGATCGCCCCGGACCCGCCGACCAGCACCAGGGCGAAAGCGCCCGAGACGAGCATCGCGATGCGATAGCCCACGACGCCGAGCGCGCCGGCGAGGCCGCGCTCCTCGGGTCGCGAGATGTCGGTGCGATAGGCGTCCACGACGATGTCCTGCGAAGCCGAGGCGAAGGCGACGAACACGGCGAGCACCGCGAGCGCCCCGAGATCGCGACGCGGCGAGAGCGTCGCCATGAGCGCGATCCCCGCGGCGAGGGCGAGCTGCGTGACGAGGAGCCAGCCGCGCCGCCGCCCGAGGAAGCGCGGCACGAAGCGGTCCATCGCCGGCGACCAGAGGAACTTCCATGTGTACGGAATGCCGACCAGCGTGAAGAAGCCGATGGTGGAGAGGTTCACGCCGTCCACCGTCATCCACGCCTGCAGCGTCTGCCCGGTGAGCGCGAGCGGCAACCCCGAGGAGAAGCCGAGCAGCGCGATGACGGCGAGGTTGCGGTCGGTGAAGACGGCGCGGTAGTCGTGCGGCGCGTTCAAGGTGCGCACAGGATAGCGCAGCGCGCCGGGCGGTTAGAATGAACGCATGGGTTCCCTCGATTGGAGCGGGCGATGAACGACGACACGCGCACCCCGGGCAAGGTGGTGAAATCCGAGGACGAATGGAAGGCCGAGCTCACGCCGCAGCAGTACCAGGTGACGCGCAGGCACGGGACCGAAGCCGCCTTCACCGGCGAGTACTGGAACTGCCACGACGCGGGCACCTACCTCTGCGTGTGCTGCCACCAGCCGCTCTTCCGCTCCGACACCAAGTTCGAGTCGGGCACCGGATGGCCGAGCTTCTGGCAGCCGGTTTCGAAGGGCGCGGTGAGCGAGAAGGACGACCGCAGCTGGTTCATGCGGCGTACCGAGGTGCTGTGCTCGCGCTGCGACGCGCACCTCGGCCACGTCTTCCCCGACGGCCCGCAGCCGACCGGGCTGCGCTACTGCATGAACTCGGCGGCGCTCAAGCTGGAGAAGGACTGAAGCAGCACCCCTACTCCGCGTTCGTCGGCTGGATCTTGCCGAGCTTCTCCAGGCGCAGGCGGATCGAGCTCTGCGTGCGCAGGTGCTTGCGCGCCATCTCCGGAATCGCGGCGCCGGCGTCGAACTCGGCGACGAGCGTGCGGTCCTCGCCCTCGCTCCAGGGCTTGCCGAAGTTCGCGGGCAGCCGCTCGCGGCGCTTCTCGCGCTCGACCTCGCGCGCCATGAGGTCCACGGCGGAATAGAGCGCGCGCAGCGTGCGCGGCTCCGCGTACGGGCTGGTTTCGGGATACGCCTCGCCGGTGACGGGATTCACGCCGTCGGCGAGCGCGCGGACGATGGGCAGTGCGGCATCGAGCTGCATCGGGGCTCCTCGGGTTTCGTGTGGGCCCTTGCGAGAACGGCACGCGCGGCGCGCCGGTTGACGCGGCGCTCAGCGGAGGTCGATGGGCGGCTTCGAATCGAGCATGTCGAGCGCGAGCCGCGCCGCGCCCGCCGTCACCGCATGGTCGTGCAGCTTCGAGACCACGATGCGCACCGCGCGCGCCGCCTTCCCCGTCGCGTGCGCCTCGACCGCCTTCGCCACCTCGCGCCGGATGAGGCGCGGCATCGCCTCCACCAGCCCGCCGCCCAGCACGACCATGTCCGGGTTGATGAAGTCGACGAGGTTCGAGATCGCCGCACCCACCACCCGCGCGCGGCTGCGCACCAGCTTCTCCACCGCCTTGTCGCCCTTGCGGATCGCTTCCGCGATGTCGCCGCTCCGGATCTCGGTGACGTCGGTGCCGGCTTCCTCGCGCAGCTTCGGCGCCCAGCGCTTGGCCGCGAGCGCCGCGGCGTCGCCGGCGATCGCGGTGCGGCTCGCGACGTTGTCGAGGATCTCGGGCCGCGGCGCATCGGCCGAGTGCGGCGAGGCGTGCAGCACGTAGTTGCCGATGCCGCCGGCGAGGCCGGACGCGCCCAGGTGCAGGCGCCGGTCGATCGCGATGGCGCCCCCCACGCCGGTGCCGATGAAGACGCCGATCACGTGGCGGGCCCTGCGCGCCGCGCCGAGCGTGAGCTCGCCGTACAACGCGGACTGCACGTCGTTGCCTACGAAGGCCTTCGCGCCGGTGAGCTTCTCGAGCCGCGCGCGGAACGGATAATCCTCGAGGAAGCGGATGTTGGGCGAGGAGAGGACGATGCCCTGCCGCATGTCGATGTCGCCCGCGCATCCCACGCCCACCGCGCCCACGGCGAGGCCGCGCTTCTGCGCTTCGCGCATCAGCACGCCGACCGTCTTCTTCAGCGCGCGCGTGAACGCCTTCTCTGCGCCCCGATCGGGATGGGTGCGCAACTTTTCCTCCGCCACGACCTCGAAACGCTCGTCGAAGAGCGCGTATAGACTCTTCGTGCCGCCGATGTCGATGCCGAGGGTCGCTCGCCGCCGTTCCTTGGCCAAGGCATGGGCCCCGAGGTGGAGGATTTCCGGAAGACCCCGAGCCGCGCCGCACGTTCCATGCGCTACACCGCCATCGCAGTCGACTTCGACGGCACCATCGCCCGCGACGGCGTCGTGCCGCCCCACGTCGTGGACGGGCTCGCGCGGCTGCGCGACACGGGCCGCAAGCTCCTCCTCGTCACCGGGCGCGAGCTGGAGGAGCTCGTCTCGATCTTCCCCGACGTGCGGCTCTTCGACCGCGTCGTGGCCGAGAACGGCGCGCTCCTCTACCGGCCCGGGAGCGGCGAGCGCCAGCCGCTCGGCGATCCGCCCCCGGAGGAGCTCGTCGAGCGCCTGGTCGCGCGCGGCGTGCCGGTGTCGGTCGGCCTCTCGATCGTGGCGACCGTCGTGCCGCACGAGACGACGGTGATCGAGGTGATCAAGGAGCTGGGCCTCGAGCGCCAGGTGATCTTCAACAAGGGCGCGGTCATGGTGCTTCCCGCGGGCATCAACAAGGCGAGCGGCCTCGCCGTCGCGCTCGAGGAGCTCGCGCTCTCGCCGCGCAACCTGGTCGCGGCCGGCGACGGCGAGAACGACCACGCGCTCCTCGATTCGGCCGAATACTCGGTGGCGGTGGCGAACGCGATCCAGACGCTCAGGATGAAGGCGGACCGCGTGACGCGCGAGACGCACGGCGACGGCGTGCTCGAGGTGATCGCCGACTTGATCGAGTGCGACCTCGCGCGCACGCCGCCGCGGGCCGAGCGCCGCACGCTCCTCCTCGGGCGCGATGCGCGCGGCGCGCCGGTGGCGCTTCCCACGGCCGGCGTCTCGATGGTGATCGCCGGCCCGCCGGCGAGCGGCAAGACCGTGATCGTGATGGGGCTCGTCGAGCGCGCGTGCGCGATGGGATACCAGTTCTGCGTGATCGACACGCGCGGCCACTACCTCGACTTCGTGCCGGCGGTCGTGATCGGCACCGGCGAGCACGCTCCCGAGACGCTGGAGGTGCTCACAGCGCTCGAGAAGCCCGGGATCAGCGTCGTCGTGTCGGTGGCTTCATTGGCGGCCGCCGCACGCCCGCGTTTCATCACCGACCTCGTGCGGCGCCTCGGCGCGCTGCAGGAGACCACCGGCCGGCCGCACTGGATCGTGATCGACGAGGCGCAGCACGCGTTGCCCGCGCGGGGATTGAAGGACGAGGTGGCGGTCGCGCCCGCGGAGAACACGATCTACGTCTCGTCCGAGGCGAGCGGCCTGCCGTCCGACCTGCTCGCGGCGGCGAACGCGATCGTGGCGTGCGGAGACCGCGCGGACGATGAGCTTTCCGCCCTCGCGCGCGCGATCGAGGTGCCAGCGCCGCCCGAGGCGCCGCGCGCGCCGCGCCCGGGCGAGGCCCTGGTGTGGTCGCGCCGCTCCGGCGAGGCGCCGGTGCTGGTGGAGCCCGCGCCCGAGGATCGCGCGAAGGAGCGCGAACGCGCCGACGTAGGACGGCTCCTACGGCGTGCCTGAGCGCGATCGGCCATCATCACGGTAGGAGCGGCGCCGCCGCGCGGAAATCTTGCGCATCGTCCCCGGTCGAAACAACCACGACTCCAACAAACGGCTTCGCCGAGAGAAACCCGCCGATGGCGCGCACGACGAACGAGCTGCACACGATCCTCGCGGGCCGCCACGGCGTGCCGCATGCCATGCCGGACCGCTCGACCATGGCGCACCTCGCGCGCCAGACGGTCGCGGTGGTGCTCGCGGGCGGGCGCGGCGCGCGCCTGGGACCGCTCACCGCCGGCCGCGCGAAGCCCGCGGTGCCGTTCGGCGGCAAGTTCCGCATCATCGACTTCGCGCTCTCCAACTGCATCAACTCCGGCATCCGCCGGATCGGGGTGGCGACGCAGTACCATTCGCACGGGCTCATCAACCACGTGCAGAGGGGCTGGTCCTTCCTCGACGGGCGCTTCAACGAGTTCATCGAGCTCCTGCCCGCGCAGCAGAGCCACAATTCGGACTGGTACAAGGGCACGGCGGATGCGGTGCACCAGAACCTCGAGGTGCTGCGGCGGCACGCGCCGCGCTACGTGCTGGTGCTCGCCGGGGACCACATCTACAAGATGGACTACGCCTGCATGCTCTGCGAGCATGTCGACCGCGACGCCGACATGACGGTGGGCTGCGTGGAGGTTCCCGTGGAAGAGGCATCCGGCCAGCTCGGCGTGATGGAGGTCGACGAGGGCTGGCGCGTGATCGGCTTCGACGAGAAGCCGAGCGAGCCGCGCGCGATTCCCGGCAAGCCCGGCTGCGCGCTCGGCAGCATGGGCATCTACGTGTTCGACGCCGAGTTCCTCTACGACGAGCTGGTGGACGACGCGGTGGACGAGGAATCGGGCCACGACTTCGGCCACGACCTCATCCCGAAGCTCCTCGCCAACGACGCGCGCGTCTACGCGCATCGCCTGCAGGACAGCTGCGCGCAGCTCACCGACGGGCGGCCCTATTGGCGCGACGTCGGCACCGTCGACGCCTTCTGGGAAGCGAACCTCGAGCTCACGCGCGTCTCGCCGGCCCTCAACCTCTACGACGACGCGTGGCCGATCTGGACCTTCCAGGAGCAGCTGCCGCCCGCGAAGTTCGTGTTCGACGAGGAGGGACGGCGCGGCGCGGCGATCGACTCGATGGTGTCCGGCGGCTGCATCGTGAGCGGCTCCACGGTGAGGAGCTCGCTCCTCTTCTCGCGCGTGCGCGTGCACAGCTACTGCACCGTGAGCGAGGCGGTGCTGCTTCCCGAGGTGGAGGTGGGCCGCGGCGCGATCCTCTCGCGCGTCGTGGTCGACCAGGGCACGCGCATCCCGCCGGGCTTGCGCGCCGGCGTCGATCGCGACGAGGACCGCAAGCGCTTCCACGTGACCGACAAGGGCGTTACCCTCATCACACCCGCCATGCTGGGCCAGCCGCTGCAGCATCTCCATTGAGCGTCGACCTCGCGCGCGGTGCCCCGGCGATGCTCACCGAGCACGACATCTACCTCTTCAAGGAAGGCAGCCACGCCAACCTGTACCGGAAGCTGGGCTGCCAGCTTTCCGCCGAGGGCGGCGCGCACTTCGCAGTATGGGCGCCCAACGCGCATGCGGTCTCGGTGATCGGCGACTGGAACGGCTGGGAGCCCGGCGTCGACGCGCTGCATCCGCGCGGGGACCAGTCGGGCATCTGGGAAGCCGACGTGGGCGGCGTGCGCGCGGGAGAGGCGTACAAGTACTCGATCACCAACGTGAACGGGCGCCGCGAGGACCGCGCCGACCCGATCGCGTTCTGCAGCGAGGTCGCTCCGGCGAGCGCCTCGCGCGCCTGGTCGCTCGACTACGACTGGGGAGACGCGGAATGGATGCGCACGCGCGCGAGCCGCAACGCGCTCGACGCTCCGTTCGCGGTGTACGAGGTGCACCTCGGCTCGTGGCGCCGCCCGGGCGGGGAGCGCCTTCCCACCTACCGCGAGATCGCCGAGCCGCTCGCCGAGTACGTGCGATGGCTCGGCTTCACGCACGTGGAGCTCATGCCCATCACCGAGCACCCGTTCTACGGCTCGTGGGGCTACCAGACCACCGGCTACTTCGCGCCCACCTCGCGCTACGGCACGCCGCAGGATTTCATGCACCTCGTCGACGTGCTGCACAGGAGCGGCATCGGCGTGATCCTCGACTGGGTGCCCTCGCACTTCCCGGACGACCCGCACGGCCTCGCGCGCTTCGACGGCACGCACCTCTACGAGCACGCCGACCCGCGCCTGGGCTTCCATCCCGAGTGGAAGAGCGCCATCTTCAACTACGGCCGGCACGAGGTGCGCGCGTTCCTCGCCTCGAGCGCGCACTTCTGGCTCGACAAGTACCACATCGACGGGCTGCGCGTGGACGCGGTGGCCTCGATGCTCTACCTCGACTACGGGCGCAAGGCGGGCGAGTGGATCCCGAACGCCTACGGCGGCAAGGAGAACCTCGAGGCGATCGCGTTCCTGAAGCAGCTGAACGTCGGCATCGGGCGCGACTTCCCCGACGCGTGCACAATTGCGGAGGAATCGACCGCGTGGCCGCAGGTCTCGCGGCCCGTTCACAGCGGCGGCCTGGGCTTTTCCATGAAGTGGAACATGGGCTGGATGCACGACACGCTCGACTACTTCTCGCACGACCCGATCCACCGGCGCTACCACCACTCCGAGCTCACGTTCTCGCTGTGGTACGCGTTCTCGGAGAACTTCATCCTGCCGCTCTCGCACGACGAGGTCGTGTACGGCAAGCGCGCGCTGATCGACAAGATGCCTGGCGACCGCTGGCAGAAGTTCGCGAACCTGCGGCTTCTCTACGGCTACATGTGGACGCACCCCGGGAAGAAGCTCCTCTTCATGGGCGGGGACATCGGCCAGTGGCGCGAGTGGCATCACGAGCGCCAGCTCGACTGGGAGCTCACGCACGAGACCGACCACGCCGGCGTGCAGCACTGGCTGCGCGACCTCAACCGCGCCTATCGCGAGCTCGCGGCGCTGCACGAGGTCGACTTCTCGCCCGAGGGGTTCCAGTGGGTCGACATGAACGACAGCGACGACAGCGTGATCACGTACCTCAGGCTCTCGAAGTCCGGCTCGCCGGTGCTCGCCGTGTGCAACTTCACGCCGGTGGTGCGCCGGGGCTACCGCGTCGGGGTGCCGCTCGCGGGACGCTGGCGCGAGGTGCTCAACTCCGACGCGCCGTTCTACGGCGGGAGCGGCGTCGGCAACCTCGGCGGCGTGGACTCGCGCGCGCAGGGTCGCCACGGGCGGGCGCATTCGCTCGAGCTCACGCTCCCGCCGCTCGCCTTCTCGCTCTTCGCGCCGGAGGGCGCGCCGTGAACGATCTCTCGCGCGCCCCGGTCCGCGAGACGCTCGCGCCGTGGGGCGCGGTCGAGGACGTGGCGCCGCAGGTGGACGGCGGGCGCTTCGCGGTGAAGCGCGTCGCGGGCGAGGAGATCGTGGTGAGCGCGGACTGCTTCGCGCACGGCCACGAGCGAGTGCGCGCGGAGGTGCGCTGGCGCGGCCCGGGCGACACGACGTGGAGCGCAATGCCGATGGAGCCGCTCGGCAACGACCGCTGGAGCGCGCGCTTCGTGGTCGACCGGATCGGCCCCTGGCAGTACGCCGTCGCCTGCTGGATCGACCACCTCGCCACCTGGCGCGACGGGTTCCTGCGCCGCACCGATCCGGCGGACCTGCGCGTGCACGCGCTCGTGGGAAGCGACCTCGTCGCCGCGAGCGTCGCGAACGCGCAAGGCGCGGCGCGCGAGGACCTCGCCCAATGGGCGCGGATGCTGCGCGAGGAAACCGATCCGCAGAGGCTGCACGAGCTCGCCATGGACGACTCGCGCCTCGAGCTCGCCGAGCTGCACGCGCCGCGCGGGGGCGCCGCGCAATCGCCGTGCTTTCCCGCCTGGGTCGACCGCCCGCGCGCACGCTTCTCGAGCTGGTACGAGTGCTTCCCGCGCTCGATGTCCGCCGAGGCCGGAAAGCACGGCACCTTCGCGGATCTCGAGGCGGCCCTCGGGCGCATCCAGGCGATGGGCTTCGACGTGCTGTACCTCCCGCCGATCCATCCCATCGGGCGCAGCAAGCGCAAGGGGCGCGACAACTCCACCGTCGCCGAGCCCCGCGACGTCGGAAGCCCGTGGGCGATCGGCGCGCGCGAGGGCGGCCACACGGCGATCCATCCCGAGCTCGGCACGCACGAGGATTTGCGCCGCCTCGTCGCCGCCGCGAGGGACCGCGACATGGAGGTCGCCCTCGACATCGCGCTGCAGGTGGCGCCGGACCATCCCTGGGTCACGCAGCATCCCGAGTGGTTCCGGCGCCGCCCCGACGGAGCCGTCCAGTTCGCCGAGAACCCGCCGAAGAAATACGAGGACATCTACCCGATCGACTTCGACACGCGCGACTGGCGCGCGCTGTGGCAGACGCTGCGCGAGGTGTTCGAGTTCTGGATCGGCGAGGGCGTGGAGATCTTCCGCGTCGACAATCCCCACACCAAGCCGTTCGCGTTCTGGGAATGGCTGATCGCGGCGATCCGCAGCGACCACCCGCGCGTGATCTTCCTCGCGGAAGCCTTCACGCGCCCGCGCGTCATGCACCGGCTCGCGAAGCTCGGCTTCACGCAGTCGTACACCTATTTCACGTGGCGCACGACCAAGTCCGAGCTCACCGAGTACTTCACCGAGCTCGCCCGGTCGCCCGCGCGCGAGTATTTCCGCCCCAACTGCTGGCCGAACACGCCGGACATCCTCGCGCAGCAGCTGCGCAACCAGCCGATCGAGGCGTTCGCCGTGCGCTTCGTGCTCGCCGCGACCCTCGCCGCGAGCTACGGCATCTACGGCCCGGCCTTCGAGCTCGGCGAGAACCGCCCGCGCGACGACGTGAGCGAGGAGTACCTCGAGAGCGAGAAGTACGAGCTCAGGCGCTGGGACGTCGGCCGTCCCGGGAGCCTCGCGCCGCTGATCTCGAAGGTGAACGCGATCCGCCGCGCGCACTCCGCGCTCCAGTCGGACTGGAGCCTCGCCTTCCACGCGACCGACAACGACATGCTGATGTGCTACTCGAAGCGCTCCGGGGACGACACGATCCTCGTCGCGGTGAACCTCGACCCGCAGCGCGTCCAGAGCGGCTGGGTGAACGTCGACCTCGCCGCGCTCGGGCTCGCCGAATACGGCGCATGGACCGTGCACGACCTCCTCTCGGACGAGCGCCATCGCTGGTGGGGCAGCCGCAATTTCCTGATGCTCGACCCGCGCCGCGCGCCGGCGCACGTCTTCGCCGTCACCCCCGGTCACCCGTGATGGACCAGCGGACCCCCTCCCGCGCGGCGCCCGCCCCGGCCCTCGAGGACGATCCGCAGTGGTACATGGACGCCATCATCTACCAGCTGCACGTGAAGGCGTTCTTCGACTCGGATGGCGACGGGATCGGCGATTTCCGCGGGCTCACCGGCAAGCTCGATTACGTCCGCGACCTCGGCGTGAACACCCTCTGGCTGCTGCCCTTCTACCCGAGCCCGATGCTCGACGACGGCTACGACGTCGCCGACTACCGCAACGTGTTTCCCGCGTACGGAACGCGCAGCGACTTCCGCCGCTTCGTGCGCGAGGCGCACGAGCGCGGGCTGCGCGTGATCACCGAGCTGGTGGTGAACCACACGTCGGACCAGCACCCGTGGTTCCAGGCGGCGCGGCGCGCTCCGCGGGGAAGCGCCAAGCGCGACTACTACGTCTGGAGCGACGACCCGAACAAGTACGCCGGCACGCGCATCATCTTCACCGACACGGAGTCATCCAACTGGGCGTGGGACCCGGTGGCGCAGCAGCACTACTGGCACCGCTTCTTCAGCCACCAGCCGGACCTCAACTTCGACAACCCGCACGTGCTGCGCGCGGTGCTGAAGGTCATGCACTTCTGGCTCGACATGGGCGTGGACGGCTTCCGCCTGGACGCGATCCCCTACCTCGTCGAGCGCGAAGGCACCGGGAACGAGAACCTTCCCGAGACGCACGAGGTCGTCAAGCGCATCCGCGCCGACCTCGACCGAAACTACCGCGGCCGCATGCTCCTCGCCGAGGCGAACCAGTGGCCCGAGGACGTGCGCCAGTACTTCGGCGAGGGCGACGAATGCCACATGGCATACCACTTCCCGATGATGCCGCGCCTCTACATGGCGATCGCCATGGAGGACCGCTACCCGCTGGTCGAGATCCTGTCGCAGACGCCGCCGATTCCCGCCAACTGCCAGTGGGCGATCTTCCTGCGCAACCACGACGAGCTCACGCTCGAGATGGTGACCGACCGCGAGCGCGACTACATGTACCGCATCTTCGCCAACGACCCGCGCATGCGCGTGAACGTCGGCATCCGGCGGCGCCTGGCGCCCCTCATGGAGAACAGCCGGCCGAAGATCGAGCTCATCACGTTCCTGCTCATGACGATGCCGGGTGCGCCGATCCTCTACTACGGCGACGAGATCGGCATGGGCGACAACATCTACCTCGGCGACCGCAACGGCGTGAGGACGCCGATGCAATGGTCGCCGGACCGGAACGGCGGCTTCTCGCGCGCCGATCCGCAGCGCCTGTACCTGCCGCCGGTGATGGACCCGATCTACGGCTACGAAGCGGTCAACGTCGAGGCGCAGCTGCGCAATCCGTCCTCGCTCCTGCAGTGGACGCGCAGCCTCGTCGCCACGCGCCGCCGCTACAAGTCCTTCGGGCGCGGCACGATCTCCTTCCTCGAGCCCGGCAACCGCAAGGTCCTCGCGTACGTGCGCGAATACGACGACGAGGCGGTGCTGTGCGTCGCGAACCTGTCGCGCGTGCCGCAGGCGGTGGAGCTCGACCTCGCGCGCTTCGAGGGCCGGGTGCCGGTCGAGATCCTCGGGCAGGAGCCGTTCCCGCCGGTGGGGAAGCTGCCTTACCTCTTCACGCTGGCGGGACACGGCTACCTCGCCTTCCGCCTCGCCGCGAACGTGAAGCCCCCCGGCTGGCATGAGGAGCGCCTCGTCACGCGCCGCATTCCCGTGCTGGTGCTCGCGCCGGGATGGCAGCAGGTGCTCGAGAACATCGGCAACGCCCCGCAGACGGGCGAGTTCTTCCTGCACGCCTCGCACCAGAAGCTCCGCGACGAGGTCCTGCTGCCGTACCTGCGCCAGCGCCGCTGGTTCGCCGCGCGCGACGAGGCGATCGCCGACACGCGCACCGCGATGCTCGCGCCCTGGAAGGCCGAGGGCACGACGTGGACCATCGTGTTCCTCGACGTGGTCCTCGCCTCCGGCGGATGCCAGCGCTACTTCGTGCCTTTCGGCCTCGACTGGGAGACGCGCAGCCACGACCCGATGGAGCGCTTCGGCAACAACGCGATCGTGCGCGTGCGCCATCGCGACCGGGTCGGCGTCTTCTACGCCGCCTTCGCCGACGCCCGCTTCACCCGCGCCGTCGCCCGCGCGATGGGCGCGAACGTCGAGGTGCCGCTCGGTCCCGGGCGCCTGCGCTTCTCGTCCACCAGCGCCTATCCCGCGCACGCCGCCGCCATCGCCGACGAGGTGCGCGTGCCGGCGGTCGAGCAGAGCAACACCGCGGTCTTCTTCGGCAACCGCCTTTTCCTCAAGGGCTACCGCCGCATGCGCGACGGCGTGAACCCGGAGCTCGAGCTCGGCCGCTTCCTCACCGAGGTCTCGCCTTTCCCGAACATCGCGCCGGTGCTGGGCGCGATGGAGTTCGTGCGCGAGGGCGAGGAGCCGGTCACGCTCGCGATCCTGCAGAAGTTCGTCGAGAACCAGGGCGACCTGTGGCAGGTGACGCTCCAGAACCTCGGCAACATGCTGAACCCGGCGCACCCTGCGGCGACCGGCGCGGCGAGCGCGGGCGAGGCCGCGGCGAGCGAGTTCCTCCTCGGGCGCATGGCGCTCCTCGGACGGCGCGTAGCGGAGATGCACCGCGCGCTGTGCGTCGCGACGGGCGACCCGGCCTTCGATCCGGAGCCCACCTCCGAGGCGGACGTGGAGGCGTGGAAGGCCGCGGTGGAAAAGGAAATGGAGTCGAGCCTCGCGCTGCTCGACTCGGCGATGCCGCGCCTCGACGAGGCGCTGCGCAGGGACGCTGCCGCGCTCGCGGGCCGGCGCGAGGCGCTGCGTGCGCGCATCCGCGCGACGCGCGCGCCGGGCGGGTCGGTGGTGAAGACGCGCTACCACGGCGACCTCCACCTGGGCCAGGTGCTGGTCGCGCAGGACGATTTCATCCTCGTCGACTTCGAGGGCGAGCCGGGGCGCCCGATGGCCGAGCGGCGCGCGAAGTCGAGCGTGCTGCGCGATGTGGCGGGCATGCTGCGCTCCTTCACCTACGCGGCGCACGCCGCGCGCCTGCGCAGCGAGCCCGGCGCCCCGACGCAGGCGGCGCTCGCCGCCGTCGCGGGGTGGGAACGCGACGCCGCGCGCCACTTCCGCGAGGGCTACGCGCGCGGCGCGACGGGCCTCGCCTCGGTGCCCTCCGACCCCGCCGCCTTCCAGTCGCTGCTCGATCTGTTCCTCGTCGAGAAGGCGCTCTACGAGCTGCGCTACGAGATCGCGCAGCGTCCCGACTGGGTCACCATCCCGCTCACGGGCCTCGCCGAGCTCTGCGCATGACGAAGGTCGTCGCGCAGGCGCACGCGGAGCTGTGGCGGGGCTCGCCGCATCCGCTGGGAGCCACCTGGGACGGGGAGGGCGTGAACTTCGCGATCTATTCACGCCATGCGGAGAAGGTGGAGCTGTGCCTCTTCGACGAGACCGGCCGGCGCGAGGTGCAGCGCATCGCGCTTCGCGAGCGCACCGATTTCGTCTGGCACGGCTACCTGCCGCAGGCGCGCCCGGGCGAGCTCTACGGCTACCGGGTGCACGGGCCCTACCAGCCGGAAAAGGGCCACCGCTTCAATCCCCACAAGCTGCTGCTCGATCCGTACGCGCGCTCGATCGTCGGGCACATCCGCTGGAGCGACGCGCACTACGGCTACACCGTCGGCCACAAGCGCGAGGACCTCTCGTTCGACCGGCGCGAGGACGCGGCCGCGATGCCCAGGTGCCAGGTGATCGATCCCGCCTTCAGCTGGGGCGACGACCGCCATCCGCACCATGCGTGCAACGAACGCATCATCTACGAGATGCACGTCGGCGGCTACACGAGGCGCCACCCCGACGTGCCCGAGGCGATGAAGGGGAAGTTCTCCGGCCTCACGACCCCGCAAGTGGTGGACCACCTGAAGTCCCTCGGCGCGACCACCGTCGAGCTGCTGCCCGTGCATGCGTTCGTCGACGACCGGGCGCTCGCGAACCGCGGGCTCGCGAACTACTGGGGATACAACTCCATCGGCTACTTCGCGCCCGACCCGCGCTACGGCGTCGCGAACCCGGTGAACGAGTTCAAGACGATGGTGAAGACGCTCCACTCCGCGGCTCTCGAGGTGATCCTCGACGTGGTCTACAACCACACCGGCGAGGGGAACGAGCACGGCCCCACGCTGTCGTTGCGCGGGATCGACAACCACTCCTACTACCGCCTCGCGCAGGACAAGCGCTACTGCGCCGACTTCACGGGCTGCGGCAACACCCTGGACCTGCGCAACCCGCGCGTGCTGCAGCTGGTGGTGGACTCGCTGCGCTACTGGGTGACCGAGATGCACGTGGACGGTTTCCGCTTCGATCTCGGGAGCGCGCTCGCGCGCGCGAATCCGCACTTCGACGCGTTCGCCAACTTCTTCGCGGTGCTGCGCCAGGACCCGGTGCTCTCGCCGCGGCTGCTCATCGCCGAGCCGTGGGACCTCGGCGAGGGCGGCTACCAGGTCGGCAACTTCCCCCCCGGCTGGGGCGAATGGAACGACCAGTACCGCGACACCATGCGCGCCTACTGGAAGGGCGACGGCGGCCTGATCGGCGATTTCGCGCGCCGCCTCACCGGTTCCTCCGATCTCTACGGATTGAACGACCGCGGGCCGTGCGCGAGCGTGAACTTCGTCACCGCGCACGACGGCTTCACCCTCGCCGACCTCGTCTCCTACAACGAGAAGCACAACGAGGCGAACGGCGAGGAGAACCGCGACGGCAGCACCAACAACCTCTCGTGGAACTGCGGCGCCGAGGGGCCGACCGACGACGCCGCGATCCTGCAGCTGCGCGAGCAGCAGAAGCGCAACCTCCTCGCGACCCTGCTCCTTTCGCAGGGCGTGCCGATGCTCACCGCGGGCGACGAGGTGAGCCGCACGCAGCACGGCAACAACAACGCCTACTGCCAGGACAACGAGCTCTCCTGGCTCGATTGGCGCTGGGACGACCCGAAGTGGCGGCTCCTCAACTTCACGAAGAAGATGATCCACCTGCGAAAGGCGCACCCGATCCTCAGGCGGCGCGACTTCTTCAAGGGCGTGCCGGTGGGCGACCTCGGCCGCAAGGACGTCGCGTGGCTGAAGCCCGACGGCCACGAGATGACGACCGAGGAGTGGGAGAAGGACTTCGCGCGCTGCCTCGGCATGTGGCTCAACGGCGAGCGCCTTCCCGAGACCGACGAGCGCGGGCGGCCGCTGCACGACGCGAGCTTCCTGGTGCTCTTCAACGCGCACCACGACCGGATCGATTTCCGCCTGCCCGATCCCGGCGACGGCAGCACCTGGCTCGGCGAGGTGGACACGTCGACCGAGACCGGCGAGGTGCCGGCGCAGCACGCGCAGCCCGCGGAGAGCTATCCGCTGCAGGGCCGGTCGCTCGTCGTGCTGCGGCAGGTGGGCCACGATTCGTCATGAGGCGCGCGCACGACATGCCCTTCGGCGCGGCGCTCGCGAACGGCTCGGCGCGCTTCCGCCTGTGGGCGCCGGCTTGCCCCGCGGCGGTGCTGCTGGTCGGCGAAGGCGACGCGCGGCGCGAGGTGCCGATGCAGGTCATGGCCGGCGGCTGGCACGGCGCCCACGTCGAGGGCTTGCGCGCGGGAGCGCCGTACGCATTCCGGGTGGACGGCGGCTCGCCGGTGCCCGATCCGGCTTCGCGCATGCAGGCGCACGACGTGAACGGCGCGAGCCTCGTCGTGGACCCGTACGCCTTCGAGTGGAGCGACGAGGGCTGGCGCGGCCGGCCGTGGCACGAAGCGGTGGTATACGAGACGCACATCGGCACTTTCACGCCGGAAGGCACGTTCCGCGCCGCGCAGGCGCGGCTCGGCCACCTCGTGGAGCTGGGCGTCACGGCGCTCGAGGTGATGCCCGTCGCCGACTTCGCCGGGCGGCGCAACTGGGGCTACGACGGCGCGCTGCCTTTCGCGCCCGACCGTGCGTACGGAACGCCCGACGACTTCAAGCGCTTCGTGGCCGCGTGCCACGCGCGCGGCCTGATGGTGCTGCTCGACGTGGTGTACAACCACTTCGGCCCCGAGGGCAACCACCTGCATCGGTACGCGCCGCAGTTCTTCAATCCGGCGCACCGGACGCCGTGGGGCGCGGCGATCAACTACGACGGCGAGCAGGCGCGCACCGTGCGCGAGTTCTTCCTGCACAACGCGCTCTACTGGATCGAGGAGTTCCACCTCGACGGGCTGCGGCTGGACGCGGTGCACGCGATCGCCGACGACTCGCCCACCCACATCGTGACCGACATCGCGCGCGCGATCGCGGCGGGCCCGGGGCGCGAGCGCCACGTGCACCTGGTGCTCGAGAACGAGCGCAACGAGGCGCGCTTCTTGCGCGGCCCGGCGCGCGCGACCGCGCAGTGGAACGACGACTGGCATCACGCCGCGCACGTCCTCGCCACCGGGGAGACCGACGGGTATTACGCCGACTACGCGGCGCGCCCCGTGATGCACCTCGGCCGCGCGCTCGCCGAAGGCTTCGCGTGGCAGGGCGAGCCCTCGCCGCACCACCGTGGCGAGGCGCGCGGCGAGCCTTCCGCGGATCTCGCGCCGCTCGCGTTCGTGCCGTTCCTGCAGAACCACGACCAGGTCGGCAACCGCGCGTTGGGCGAACGGTTGTGCGCGCTCGCCGATCGCGACGCGCTTCGCCTCGCCACCGCGGCGCTCCTCCTCGCGCCGTCGATCCCGCTGCTCTTCATGGGCGAGGAGTTCGCGGCGAGCGCGCCGTTCCTCTTCTTCTGCGACTTCCACGGCGAGCTCGCCGCCGCCGTGCGCGACGGGCGGCGCCGCGAGTTCGGCGCGTTCGAGCGCTTCCGCGATCCGGCGGCGCGGGCGGCGATCCCCGACCCGGGCGCCGAGGAGACCTTCCTGCGCTCCAGGCTCGACTGGAGCGAGGCCGGCCGCGGCGAGCACGCGCGATGGCTCGCGCTCTACCGCGAGCTGCTGCAGGTTCGCGCGCGCCGCATCGTGCCGCATCTGGCCGGCGAGCGCTTCGCCGCGCGCTTCGACACGCATGGCTCCGCCGGGCTCGCCGTCGACTGGACCCTCCCCGACGGCGCCCGCCTGCACCTGCGCGCGAACTTCTCGGAAGGCGAGGCGCGCGTCCCGCGCGCGGCGGGCGAGACGATCCACGTCGCGGGCGATGCGGATGCGCAGCGCCTCGCGCCGTGGAGCGGGCGCTGGTCGATCGAGGAACGATGACGGAATCGGCCCTCGCGCGCCTCGCGCGCCTCTACGGCGTCGAGCCCGGCTACCACGACATCTGGGGCGAGTGGCGCGCGACCTCCGAGGAGACGCAACGGCGGCTGCTGCTCGCCCTCGGCGTCGACGGCCACGACGAGGCGGCGGCGGAAGCGACGCTCGCCGCGCGCGAGCGGGCGCGCTGGGAGCGCATCGTCGCGCCGATGAGCGTCGTGCGTCATTCGGCGCTCGGGCAGGGCATCCGCGTGCAGATTCCGGAGGACGCGCTCGCGCGCGCACTGTCGTGGCGGATCGCCGAGGAAGGCGGGGAGCTGCGCGAGGAGCGCTTCGATCCGCTTTCGCTGGAGCGCATCGGGGATTTCCAATGCGACGCGTGGCGGGCGAGCGCCTTCCGCCTTCCGCTTCCGGCCGACCTTCCGGAGGGCTACCACCGCATCACCGTCCTCGCCGGCGCGGCGACGCTGGGCGAGGGCCTCGTCGCCGTGGCGCCGGAGCGCTGCTACCTGCCGCCGCCCATCGCCGACGGCGCGCGCGTATGGGGCACGACCGTGCAGCTCTACGGATTGCGCTCGTCGCGCAACGCCGGCATCGGCGACTTCACCGACCTGCGCCATTGCGCGGACGTGTGGGGCGAGCGCGGCGCGGCGATCGTCGGCACCAATCCGCTGCACGCGCTGTCGCTGCGCGACCCGGGATACGCGAGCCCCTACAGCCCCTCGAGCCGGCTGTTCCTCAACCCGATCTATCTC
>DATIZV010000035.1:0-4402 GCA_035516915.1 Usitatibacter sp.
GCTTCATCACCTCGCGCAGCGTCGCCTCGAGCGCGCGCGCGAGCTCGGCGTCGCCGCCCTCGCCTTCCACCTGCAGCGTCATGCGGTCCTCGCCGGCTTCGTTCTCCACCACCAGGCGGCCGCGCGCGAGGCCGTGGCGCCGCAGCACCTCCGCGACCTGGTGCGGGTGCACGAACATGCCGCGCACCTTCGTCGCCTGGTCGGCGCGCCCCATCCATCCCCGGATGCGCACGTTCGTGCGCCCGCACGGGCTCGCGCCGGGCAGGATCGCCGAGAGGTCGCCGGTCGCGAAGCGCACCAGCGGATAGTCGTCGTTGAACGGCGTTACGACGACCTCGCCCACCTCGCCCTCCACGACCGGATCGCCGGTGCCGGGGCGCACCACCTCCACGATCATGTCCTCGTTCACCACCAGCCCTTCGCGCGCCGGCGTCTCGTAGGCCACCATGCCGAGATCCGCGGTGCCGTACGCCTGGAACGCCTCGACGTCGCGCCCGGCGAGGAAGGCGCGCACCGGGGGCAGAAACGCCTCGCCGGAGAGCAGCGCGCGGCGGATCGATCGCGCGGAAAGCGCGAGCTCGTCGCACTTCTCGAGGATGAGCTTGAGGAACGACGGCGTGCCGACGTAGCCCGAGGGCCGCAGGTGCGCGATCGCGCAGGCCTGCATCTCGGTCTGCCCGACGCCGCCCGGGATCACCGCGCAGCCCAGGTGGTGCAATCCGGTCTCCATCATGCTGCCCGCGGGCGTGAGGTGGTACGAGAAGCAGTTGAGCGCGACGTCGCCGGCGCGGAAGCCCGCCGCGAAGAGCGTGCGCGCCGTGTGCCAGTAGTCGGGGCGGCGGCCTTCCGGATCGAAGATGGGGCCCGGCGAGAGGAAGATGCGTGCGAGGCCCGAAGGCGGCGTGGCGTCGAGCCCGCCGAAGGGCGGCTCGGCCTTCTGCAGCTCCGCGAGCTCGGACTTCCGGGTCACCGGGAGCCGCGCGAGCGCCGCGCGCCCCGTCACGTCGCGCGCATCGATGGCGGCGAGCGAGCGCGCATAGTGGCGGCTCCTCGCCTTCGCATGCGCGAGGTGCGTCGCGAGCTTCGCGAACAGGTCGCGTTCGCGAGCCCGCGGATCGCGGGTCTCGAGCGCGTCGTAGTATTCGGCGCCCGCGTTCACGCGAGCCAGCGCTTGCGGCGGCGGTAGTGCTTCACCTCGCGGAAGCTCGCCCGCCCGCCGCTCGAGATGCCGAGGTAGAACTCCTTCACGTCCTCGTTGCCCGAGAGCGCCTCGGCGCGGCCCTCCATCACCACGCGGCCGTTCTCGAGGATGTAGCCGAAGTCGGCGAAGCGCAGCGCCACCATGGTGTTCTGCTCGGCGAGCAGGAAGCTCACCTTCTCGATCTTGTTGAGGTTCCCCACGATCTCGAAGATCTCCTCGACGATCTGGGGCGCGAGGCCCATCGACGGCTCGTCGAGGAGGATCATGCGCGGGCGCGCCATCAGCGCGCGGCCGATCGCGGTCATCTGCTGCTCGCCGCCCGAGGTATAGCCCGCGAGCGAGCCGCGCCGTTGCTTGAGCCGCGGGAAGAATCCGTACACCTTCTCCAGGTCCGCGCGCACTTCGGAGCGCGGCGCGTTGCGGCTGTAGGCTCCCGTGAGCAGGTTCTCCTCGACGGTGAGGTGCGCGAAGCAATGCCGCCCCTCCATCACCTGGATCACGCCGCGCTTCACGAGCTGCGGGGCATCGAGGCGGTCCACGCGCTCGCCGTCGAACCTGATGGAGCCCTTCGTCACCTCGCCGCGCTCGGCCGCGAGGAGGTTCGACACCGCCTTGAGCGTCGTGGTCTTGCCGGCGCCGTTGGCCCCGAGGAGGGCGACGATGCCCCCCTCGGGAACCCGCAGCGAGACGCCCTTCAGCACCAGGATCACATGGTTGTAGATGACCTCGATGCCGTTTACGTCCAACAACATTGCCCGCTCTCGCGAAACCGCGTCCCACGTTTGCTCCCTCCCCCTTGGGGGAGGGCTCGGGATGGGGTCCGCCGCGGGCGTGGTCATTACTTCTCCTTCGAGCAATCCACCGGCGTGATGCCCTTCTCCTTCGCGTACTTCATCGCCGACTCGTCGACGATCGGCCGGATCAGCTTGTAGTCCGCGGTGTACATGTCCGACGTATAGCTCCAGCTCGAGCCGTCCCAGGTGTGGATGCGCGCCGAGTGCGCGCCGCCGTGGTCCATGCACGAGGTGTGGAACGGCACCATCATTCCCGCCACGCCGAGCTGCTTGATGCGGTTCGCGTCGATGTTGAGGTGCTCGGCGCCCCAGCGCACCTGGTCGCCGGTCATCACGCCGTTGCCGTATTTCTTCATCGCCGTGCGGATCGACTCGACCGTGAGGATCGCCGAGAGCATGCCGCGGTTGTAGAGCACCTGCCCGACTTCCTTCTTGTCGGCCGCCGTGCCCTGGCCCTTGTCGTACAGGTACTTCATGATGTCCTTGTGGATCGGGCGGTCGTTCTCGGACGAGTGCGCGAGCGCGAGCGCGTTGTAGCCCTTGGCCGCCTGCTCGGCCGGCAGCACGTCGGGCTCGGCGCCGGACCACCACACGCCGTACATCTGCAGGCGCGGATACGCGACCGCGATCGCCTCCTTGATCGCCGTCGAGTTCATCACCCCCCAGCCCCAGAGGAACACGTAGTCGGGCCGCTGCTGCCGGATCTGCAGCCACGTCGCCTTCTGCTCCACGCCCGGGTGCGTGACCGGGAGCAGCATCAGCTGAAAGCCTTCCTTCTTCGCGAGCGCCTCCAGTACCGGGATCGGCTCCTTGCCGTAGGGCGAGTCGTGGTAGACCAGCGCGATCTTCTTGCCCTTGAGGCTGCCTTTCTTCTTCACGTGCTGCACCAGGATGTCGGCGCCGTCCCAGTACGTGCCCATCATCGGGAAGTTCCAGCGGAAGACCGCGCCGTCCACCGAGTCCGCCCGGCCGTAGCCCGCGGTGATGAGGACGATGTGGTCGCCGGGCGCCTTCTCGGTGAGCGCGTAGGTGATGCCGGTCGAGAGCGGGCTGAAGGCGACCGGATGCTTGCTCTTCAGGCGCTCGTAGCACTCCACGCCGCGGTCGGTCGCGTAGCCGGTCTCGCACTCCTCGTACGCGATCCTCACGCCGTTGATGCCCCCGTCGCGCGCGTTCACCAGCTTCAGGTAGTCGATGAAGCCGTCGGCCCACGGCACGCCGTTCGGCGCGTAGGGGCCGGTGCGGTACACCAGCGCCGGGATGAAAATCTCCTTCGACTGCGCCATCGCATCGGCGGCCCATGCGAGGCCGCCCGCGGCGGCGAGCGCGAGCGCCGCAGCGTGGACTCTCAAACGGTTCTTCATTGCATCCTCCTCTTCGTTGTGCTTCGCGGGGAGCGTCAGTGGGGAAACGGCCACAGACGCAGCTTTTCCTTGCCGATCGCCCAGAGCCGTGCGAGGCCGCGCGGCTCGGCGATCAGGAAGAACACGATGAGCCCGCCGAACACCATCAGCTCCACTTCCGAGACGGTGGCGGTGGACAGCGGCATGCCGAGCGCGCTGGGCAGGCGATTCAGCGCGATCGGCAGGATGACGATGAACGCGGCGCCGAGGAACGACCCGAGGATCGATCCCAGCCCGCCGATGATCACCATGAACAGCAGCTCGAAGGAACGGTTCACGTCGAAGGCGAGCGGCTCCCAGCCGCCGAGGTAGACGAAACCCCACATCGCCCCGGCGACGCCCACGTAGAACGAGCTCACGGCGAAGGCGGTGAGCTTCGCGTACAACGGCCGGATGCCGATCACCTCCGCCGCGACGTCCATGTCGCGCGTCGCCATCCACGAGCGCCCGATCGCGCCGCGCGTGAGGTTCTTCGCGAGCAGCGCGAACACCGAAACGATCGAGAGCACGAAGAGATACTTCTCGGCCGGGCCCTGGATCGGGTGGCCGAAGATCTCGAGCGGGGGCGCCGCCACGGAGCCGGACGAGGAGTAGTTGGTGAACCAGCCGACGCGCGAGAAGAGCCAGTCGAGGAAGAACTGCGCCGCGAGCGTCGTCACCGCGAGGTAGAACCCCTTGATGCGCAGGCTCGGGATGCCGAAGAGCGCGCCGACCACCGTCGCGCAAAGCCCCGCGAGCACGAAGACCACGACGAGGTTGAGGCTCGGCACGCGCACCGCGAGGTTGTACGCGGCGTAGGCGCCGACCGCCATGAACCCGCCGGTGCCGAGCGAGAGCTGGCCGCAATAGCCCACGAGGATGTTCAAGCCCAGGGCGGCGAGCGAAAGGATCAGGAACGGCGTGAGGATCGCGCGGAACAGGTAGTCGCTCGCGAGGAACGGGACGCCCACGAACGCGAACACGAGGAAGCCGATCACGAACACCCGATCCTGCAGAATCGGGAA
>DATIZV010000036.1:0-3003 GCA_035516915.1 Usitatibacter sp.
AGCGTGCCGTCGCCCGCGTCCTCGAAGTAGCCGGATTTCGCCTGCTGCGCCCCGGTGAAGGCGCCCCTCGCATAGCCGAACAGCGTCGGCTCGACGAGCGTGGGCGAGATCGCGGCGCAGTTGAGCGCGAGGAACGGCTCGCGCGAGCGCGGGCTGAGGTGGTGCAGGGCATAGGCGACGAGCTCCTTGCCGCTGCCCGACTCGCCCTCGATGAGCGCCGGGAAGGACGATGCGGCATAGAGGTCGATCTGGCTGCGCAGCCGGCGCAGCGGCGGGCTCTCGCCGATCAGCGCGTAGGGGGAGCCGGCCGGGTCGTCACGCCGGTCGATGGAAGGCGCGCCGAGCGCGCGTTCGAGCGCCTTGCGCAGCACCTCGGGCTCGCACGGCTTGGGCACGAAGTCCGCCGCGCCGAGCGCGCGTGCGCGCCGCGCGTTCGACTCCTCGTTCTGCCCCGTGAGCACGACGATGCGCACCTGCGGCGCATGCGCGAGGAGGTCGCCGATCAGCTTGAACCCTTCGTTGGGGAGGTTGGGCACCGGCGGCAGGCCCAGGTCGATCAACGCGACCTCCGGGACCAGCCCCGCGCGCAGGAGCGCGATCGCCGAGGCGCGATCCCCGGCGTGCGCCACGTCGTAGTCGCGCGCGAGCGCGAAGGAGAGCGTCTCGCCGATGAGCGGATCGTCGTCCACGAGCAGCAGGCGCGGCTTGCCCACGGCCGGGTTCCCTCCCGAAACGTTGTGCGCTGAGGGATGCACGCCCGAATTATAGGGGAGGGCGCGCGAGCAAAGCTGTTAAAATGCACTCCTTTCGGATCGCGATTCCCCGAGTGCCCGCAGAAGCCCTGGTCGACGTCCGGTCGGTCAATTTCTCCTACGACGCTCACGACCCGCGCCCGGTCCTCAGGGGCATCGACCTGCGGGTGCCCCGCGGCAGGATGGTCGCGATCATGGGCGCCTCCGGCAGCGGCAAGACCACGCTCCTTCGCCTCATCGGCGGGCAACTGCGCGCGGGCGAGGGCGAAGTGCTCGTCGCGGGCCGGTCGATGGGCCGCATCGACTCGGCCGAGCTCTACCGGCTGCGGCGCCGCATGGGCATGCTCTTCCAGTTCGGCGCGCTCTTCACCGACCTCTCCGTGTTCGAGAACGTGGCGTTCCCCGTGCGCGAGCACACGCGGCTGCCGGAGGCGGTCGTGCGCGACCTCGTCCTGCTCAAGCTCGAGGCGGTGGGAATGCGCGGCGCCCGCAGCCTCATGCCCGCGGAGCTTTCCGGCGGCATGGCGCGGCGCGTCGCGCTCGCGCGCGCGGTCGCGCTCGATCCGCTGCTCGTCCTCTACGACGAGCCCTTCGCCGGCCTCGACCCGATCGCCATGGCCGTGATCGGCCAGCTCATGCGCAGGCTCAACGACGCGCTCGGCGCCACCTCGATCGTCGTCTCGCACGACGTCGTCGAATGCCTCGCCATCGTGGACTACGTGTACCTCATCGCCGACGGCCTGATCGTGGGCGAGGGCACGCCCGAGGAGATGCGCCGCTCGGTCCTGCCGTACGTGCGCCAGTTCGTGCAAGGCGAGCTCGAGGGGCCCGTGCCGTTCCACTACCCTGCGCGCTCCTACGCGGAGGACGTGCACCTCGACAGCGCGGCGGGCCATGCTTGAGCGGACGCGGCGCCTGCTGCGCGCCCTGGGCCACCGCGTGATCGAGGGCATCTGGCGCGTGGGCAGCGTGGCGCGCTTCCTAGGGCTGCTCATCGCCGCTTCCGGCACGAGCTTCCGCCGCTTTCGCCTGGTGATGCGCGAGGTCTACTTCTCGGGCGTCCTCTCGCTCGTGATCATCATGGTCTCGGGGATCTTCGTCGGCATGGTGCTGGGGCTGCAGGGCTTCGAGACGCTGCAGAAGTACGGCGCCACGCAGTCGATCGGCGTGCTGGTGGCGCTGTCGCTGGTGCGCGAGCTCGGACCCGTGGTCTCGGCGCTCCTCTTCGCCTCGCGCGCGGGCTCCGCGGTGACCGCCGAGATCGGCCTCATGAAGGTGACCGAGCAGCTCTCGGCGATGGACATGATGGCGGTCTCGCCGATGGCGCGCGTCATCGCGCCGCGTTTCTGGGCGGGCGTGATCTCGATGCCGATGCTCGCCGCGCTCTTCTCGTGCATGGGCGTTTTCGGCGGCTACGTCGTCGCCGTGGTGCTGATCGGAGTGGACAACGGCGCGTTCTGGTCGCAAATGCAGGCGTCGGTGGACTTCCGGTATGATGTGCTGAACGGCGTGGTGAAGAGTTTCGTGTTCGGCATCGCCGTCGCAGTCATCGCGACTTTCGAGGGGTACGACGCGCCGCCGACCGCCGAGGGCGTATCGCGCGCGACGACCCGCACCGTGGTGAGCTCCGCGCTCACGATCCTCGCCCTGGACCTCATCCTCACCTCGCTCATGTTCCGCGGCCAGGGCTAGCGGACGGCGGATCGCGGACGACCCGGAAAGACAGGACCAGGATGGAAAGAACGACGATCGACCTGTGGTTCGGAGCCTTCGTCGCCGCCGGCTTCGCGGCGCTGCTCGTGCTCTCGCTCAAGGTGGGCAACCTCGGCGCGGAGCGCGGTGGCGAAACCTACAAGGTGGAGGCGCTGTTCGACAACATCGGCGGCCTCAAGGTGCGTGCGCCGGTGAGGAGCGCGGGCGTCACGGTGGGACGCGTCGCCGACATCCACTTCGACAACGCGCGCTACCAGGCCGACGTGACGCTCGCGATCGAGAAGCGCTACTCGTTCCCGAAGGACACCAGCGCGGCGATCCTCACCTCGGGCCTCCTGGGCGAGAACTACGTCGGCCTCGACGCGGGCGGCGACGAGCAGAAGCTCAAGGCGGGCGACCGCATCACGATCACGCAGTCGGCCGTCGTCCTCGAGCGACTGATCGGGCAGTTCCTGTTCAGCAAGGCCCAGGAGCAGCAGCCGGCCGCGGGCGGCGGGAGCCTCCCCCAGCCGCCGGGCGCCGGGAAGAAGTAGCCCCG
>DATIZV010000037.1:0-11106 GCA_035516915.1 Usitatibacter sp.
ACGCCTGCATCGACCACAAGGCGGGACGCCTGCTCGACGACCTGCGCGTCGTGTGTCCGAAGGGCATCGACGTCGACTTCGAGAACGTGGGCGGCGAGGTGCTCGATACGGTGCTCCGGGTGATGAACCAGAACGGCCGCATCGTCGTCTGCGGCCTCATCGCGGAGTACAACGCGACGCAGCCGTACGGCTACAAGAACCTGCGCTCGATCCTGGTGAACCGCATCCGCATGCAAGGCATGATCGTGTTCGACTGGCACAAGCGCTACGGCGAGGCGCTGGCCGACCTGGGCGCGCGCGTGGCTGCGGGAAAGATGCACTACAAGGAGTCGATCGTCGAAGGCCTCGAGAACGCGCCGCAGGGGCTCATCGACCTCCTCGCCGGGCGCAACTTCGGCAAGCAGCTCGTGAAGCTCGCCTGAGCACCTGGGCCGTCGCCGACCGGGTGATGGAGGCGGCTCTCCTGGATCCTGCGCTCCGGGGCTCCCGGATCACCGTCCTCGTCGACCAGGGCGCCGTGCGGCTGAGAACCGAAGCGCCGGCGCTTCGATCCAACGTCCATCGGGCCCGTCGATCACCACGGAGGCCGCCATGTCGTCCAGCACCCTCGACCCCGACAACCTTCCCGCCGGCCGCGATCGCAGGGTCGGCCGTGGACATGGCGCCGCGGCGCTCGGCCCGAGCGGCAGCAGCGATACCGGCAGCGACGTGCAGGGCGCGCACGGCCTCGCGCACGACGTCGATCGCTTCGGCCTCGATCGCGGCACGAACGAGGATCCGGACGAGAGCCGCGCGGCGGACACCGGCGGCCCCGACATCGGCGACGGGGACCTCGACAGCGACTCGGATGCGGCCGGCAGCGGGGAGCGCGCCGCCGCGGGCCGCGACACGCCGGGCGCCGACTCGTGGGACGTCGACGTCGACCACATCGAGGAGGACGGCGAGGACGTTGGCGCGATCGAAGCAGGAGAGCTCGACGCGGGCGACCGCGATGCGGGCGAGCTCGACGAAGGGAACCGCAACCGGCCGGATCTGCAGGATGATCCCCGGAATCCTGCACGGACCTCACGCCGGCAGCGTTGAGATCGAGCGGTGTTGCGTGGCTCCTCCCCAGCCCCGGGCCGAGCATCGCGGTCCGGCCGCGTTCGCCGGAGCATCCGAGCGCGCGGCGCGCTAGCGGGACGCGTTCGCCGCCGGACGTGCAGGAACGATGGTGACGCTATGCGTCTGCACCGGGCCGCGCACGAGCCAGAACGCGAGCGCGCCGAGCGCGACCGCCGCCGCCATCCCGGCGAGCACCAGCACGACGAGGCGCAGGTTTCGCCTGCTGCTCCGCGCTTCGGCGGTCTCCAGCTTGTCGAGCAGCGAGCGGACGTTGCGCAGCGCGCGTTGCTCGAGCTCGCGCTGGGCGTCGTACGCGGGTGCCGCGGGCGGATTCTCCATCGCAGCAGCCTCCGTCGATTCAGCCCTTGCCTTCGCAGCCGAAGCGATTCACGCGCAAGGCCCCGAACACCGCCACGCCCTTGCTGCTCTCGTCCGCGGCGCCCACGGCGGTGCCTTCCTCGCGTGCCGTCGCGAGGTGCGCATGGCACTGCGCGTCGATCTCGAGCTTGCCCATCACCGTCACGTTGGAGCGGAAGCAATACCAGCCGTGCGGGTTGGAGAGCTTGATGGTGCTGCGGCCCATCACGTTGACGGCGGGGCGCACGAGCACGAGCCGGGGCTTGCTCGTCACGGGATCGTCTCCCGTGGAAGATGAGCCGATGCCGAACACCTTGACGCCGCTCGCGATCACGCCTTCGGCGGGCGTTCCCTTGCGGAACGGGGACGCCTTTCCCCAATAGGCGATGCACTGGTCGAGGGCCTCCTGGTCGCCCGTGTCGGCGAGGACGAGCGAGGGCACGCAGGTGAGCGCGGCGAGCGCAAGGACGGTGCGGATCACGATCCCTCCCGGAAGCGGACGTTCGGCGTGGCGTCAGGATGGCGCGGCATCAGGATAGCGCCTTTCGCGCGAGCCTGCGCCGCGGCCGCATCAGAAGCGGAAGCGCTGCACCATCTTCGAGCCGCTCACTCCATCGACGGTGTAGGCGAAGATGCCGTGGCTCGCGTCGAGCGGCGTGAAGCTCGCCGTGCCTACCTGTGCGAGTTGCGTCGCCGCGGGATCGAACGGCAGGTTCCACGGCGTTCCCTGCGTGCGATAGATCTTTCCGGTGAAACGCAGCGCGTTCGCCGAGTCGCGCGACCATGCCCCGCCCGGCACCACGAGCCACGCGGCCTTGCCGGAGTCGTCGTACGCGGCCCAGGTCATGAAGAGCTTCTCGTGCAGCTGGCTCACCGCGAGCGCCCAGCCCGGCTCGCGCGGGTTCCACCACATGTCGGAGTAGTCGTCGTGCGGATGGAGCGAGCCGGTCGGCCCGGCGGGCGCGATCGAGACGTGGATCGGTCCGAGCTCCTCGGTGGGGCCGAGGGTTCCCGGCGGCGGGCTCACCACGAGCGACGCATCGTATTCGCCCGCGGGAAGGCGTCCCAGCGTGTAATCCTCGTAGAAGCCGGCGACGGTGCCGCAGTCGGGCGAGACCCCGCCGCGATCGACCGAGACGGTGATCCGGTTCGAATCCTGCGAGACCTGCACCGAGTCGCCATTGGTGCATCCGAGATGCGTGTAGCGCAGGCGCACGGTGTCGAGCGCCGTGGGATCCGGCGGGTCGATCGAGAGCTGCGCGAGCGCCCCGGTCGCCGTGAAGAGCGCGAGGGACGCGAGCAGCCGGTGTGCGGGAAAACGCATCGAGTCCCGGTCGCGTCATGGATGGAGGCGGCATTCTACCCGGCCGCGGCTCGCGGGGCGAGGGCGTGCGTCACAGCGCGCCGATCCCCTCGAGCGCCCGCCGCACCTCCTCGCGCCCTTCGGCGGAGAGCGGCGCCTGCGGCGGCAGCGGCGCACCCACGTCGTAGCCTTGCAGCTCGAGCCCGCCCTTGATGCACGCCGCGAGGTTGTGCTTCGCGAAAGCCTGGTTCAGTCGCCACAGCGGCCGCTGGCGCCGCATCGCGCCCGCCCAGTCGCCGCGCCGGCAGAGCTCGTAGAGCTCGACGCTCTGCCGCGGCGCGACGCACGCCGGTCCCGCCATCCATCCCGCGCCGCCGATGAGCATCACGCACGCGGGAACGTGCGCCGAGGCGGCGAACACCTGCATTCGGCCCTCGACGCGCTCGAGGATCGAGAGGAGGCGTCCGGTGTTCGACGAGGCGTCCTTGATGTAGCCGACGTTCTCGATGCGCGAGAGGCGCTCGATCACGGCAAGGCTCAGGTCCGAGCGCTGGAAGCTCGGGTTCGTGTAGAGCACGATCGGCAAGCGCACCGCCTCCGCGATCGCGTGGAAGTAGTCGAACACGCCGTCGTCGGAAAGCGGGAAGTACGCCTCGAGGATGGCGAGGATGCCGTCCACGCCGATGTCGCGGTACTCGCGCGCCTGCGAAACCGCATCGGCGATGGTGGTCGATGCCACGCCGGCCACGACCGGCACGCGGCGGTTGGCCGCCTCGACCACCACCTCCACGACGCGGCGGCGCTGCTCGCGCGAGAGATACGCGAACTCGCCGGTCGATCCGAGCGGCGTCAATCCGTGCACGCCGGCCGCGACGAGGTCTTCGCACAATCGCGCGAGGACCGCGGCCTTCACCGCGCCCTGCGCGTCGATGGGCGAGACGAGGTAGGGAAAGACGCCATGGAAGCGGGCGTCGGCCATCGCGCGCTCAGTCCTCGCGTGCGTCGAAGTTGAGCTCGACGCCGTTGCCGGCGGGATCGTGGAGGAAGACCTGGCGCTGCTTCGTGAGCGGCACCTCGGCGACGCGATAGGGAACGCCCCTGGCATCGAGGCGCGCGCGCATCGCCGAAAGGCCGGTGCACGTGAATGCGACGTGATCGAAGGTGCCGGAACCCGGCACCGGATGCTCCTCTCCCGCCGCGGCCTCGCTCAGGTGCAGGATCGGGCGGCCGCCCGCGTAGAGCCAGTAGCCGTGAAAGCGGAACGGCGGGCGCTCGCCGATTTCCAGTCCCAGCATGTCGCGGTACCAGTCGCGCAGCCGATCGAGCATCGCGCGCGGCGCGCGAAGGTTGTAGTGATTGAGCCCCTGGACCCCCATCGTGGCGTCGCCTATCCGGCGCTCCGCGCCGACGTGCCGGTCATCGCCGTCATCGCGCGCTCGGGATCGTTTCCGAAGACGTCGAGATAGGCCGCGTATTCCATCGCGCCGATCCAGGGCATCACCACGAGGGCCGTGAAACGAGCGGCGCGCCCGTCCGGCTGCGACATCGCTACGCCACCTCGAAGAGGCCGGCTGCGCCCATCCCGCCGCCGATGCACATCGTGGCGACGACGTACTTCGCGCCGCGGCGCTTGCCCTCGATGAGCGCGTGCCCCGTGAGCCGCGCGCCGCTCACGCCGTAGGGATGGCCGACGGCGATCGCGCCGCCATCGACGTTCAGTCGATCGTCGGGAATGCCGAGCTTGTCGCGGCAGTAGATCACCTGCACGGCGAATGCCTCGTTGAGCTCCCACAGCCCGATGTCACGCACCGCGAGGCCGGCGCGCGCGAGGAGCTTCGGCACCGCGAACACGGGGCCGATGCCCATCTCGTCGGGCTCGCAGCCCGCGACCGCGAAGCCGCGGAAGATGCCGAGCGGCTTCACGCCCGCGCGCAGAGCCGCGGCGTCGCTCATCACCACGCACGCGGACGCGCCGTCCGAGAACTGGCTCGCGTTGCCGGCCGCGATCACGCCGCCGGAAAGGGCGGGCCGGATCTTCGCGACCCCTTCGAGCGTGGTATCGGGACGGATGCCCTCGTCGGCCGCGATCGTCGTCTCCTTCGTGAAGATGCGTCCCGATTCCTTGTCCGCCGCGCCCATGCGCACCGTCATCGGCACGATCTCGTCGGCGAACCGGCCCGCGGCCGAGGCCGCCGCGGCGCGCAGCTGGCTGCGCACGCCGTATTCGTCCTGCTTGTCGCGCGGGATACCATAACGCCGGGAGACGTTCTCCGCGGTCTCGAGCATCGACCAGTAGATCTGCGGCTTGTGCTCGCCGAGCCACGCCTCGCGCGACATGTGGCGGTTCGCCTCGTTCTGCACGCAGGAGATCGACTCGACGCCGCCCGCGACGTACACCTCGCCTTCGCCGGCGAGGATGCGCTGCGCGGCGAGAGCGATCGCCTGGAGCCCGGACGAGCAGAAGCGGTTCACCGTCATCCCCGCGACGCTCACCGGGCATCCGGCGCGCAGCGCGATCTGGCGCGCGATGTTGCCGCCGGTCGCGCCTTCGGGCAGCGCGCAGCCCATGATCACGTCCTCGACGCTCGCGGGGTCGACCTTCGCGCGCTGCATCGCGTGGCGCACGACGTGGCCGCCCAGCGTCGCGCCGTGCGTGAGGTTGAACGCGCCGCGCCACGACTTGGCGAGGCCAGTGCGGGCGGTGGAGACGACGACGGCATCAACCATTGAAAGTCTTCCCTTCCGCGGCGAGCTTCTCGAGCATCGGCGCGGGCCTCCAGAACGACGGATCGCCGCTGCCGGCCGAGGCGAAGCGCCGCATGCTCCGGGCGACGTTGTAGGGGCCGACCATGTCGGCGTAGAGCATCGGCCCGCCGCGGTAGAGCGGGAAGCCGTAGCCCGTGAGGTACACCATGTCGATGTCGGAGGCGCGCGCGGCGATGCCTTCCTCGAGGATGCGCGCGCCCTCGTTCACCAGGGCGTAGACGCAGCGCTCGACGATCTCGGCATCGTCGATCCTGCGCGGGGCGATGCCTTTCTCCTTGCGGTAGCCGGCGATCATCTCGTCCACCTTCGGGTCGGGGATCGCGTCGCGGCGTCCCGGCTCGTAGCGGTACCAGCCGGCGCCGGTCTTCTGCCCGAAGCGGCCCTGCTCGCAGAGGCGGTCGGCGATGCGTGAATAGGCGAAATTCGGGCGCTCGACGTAGCGGCGCTTGCGGATCGCCCAGCCGATGTCGTTGCCCGCGAGGTCGCTCATGCGGAACGGGCCCATGGCGAAGCCGAAATTCTCCAGCGCACGGTCGACCTGCTGCGGGGTCGCGCCCTCTTCGAGGAGGAACAGCGCCTGGCGCAGGTACTGCTCGACCATGCGGTTGCCGATGAAGCCGTCGCAGACGCCCGAGACCACGGCGGTCTTGCGGATCTTCTTCGCGACCTGCATCACGGTGGCGAGCACGTCCTTCGCGCTCTTCGCGCCGCGCACCACCTCGAGGAGCTTCATCACGTTCGCCGGGCTGAAGAAATGCATGCCGACCACGTCCTGCGGGCGCTTCGTCACGGCGGCGATACGGTTCACGTCGAGCGTGGAGGTGTTGGTGGCGAGGATCGCGCCGGGCTTCGCCACCTCGTCGAGCTTGCGGAACACCGCTTCCTTCACGCCCATCTCCTCGAACACCGCCTCGATCACGAGGTCGGCATCCTTCGCATCGTCGTAGGAGAGGGTCGGCTTGAGGAGGCGCATGCGGCTCTCGAGCTTCTCCGGCGTGAGCCTGCCGCGCTTCACGCTCGCCTCGTAGTTGCGGCGGATGGTCGCGAGGCCGCGGTCGAGGGCTTCCTGCTTCGTCTCGAGGATCGTGACCGGGATGCCGGCGTTGAGGAAGTTCATCGCGATGCCGCCGCCCATCGTGCCGGCGCCGATCACGGCGACCGATTTCACGGGGCGCGTGGGAGTGTCGGCCGGAACGTCCGCAATCTTGGAAGCGGCGCGCTCGCCGAAGAACGCATGGCGCAGCGCCCGCGATTCGGGCGTCTGCACGAGCTGCAGGAAGATCTCGCGCTCGTAGCGAAGCCCCTCGTCGAAGGGCCTGGAGACGCTGGCGGCCACGGCGTCCACGCACTTCGCCGGCGCGGGGAAATTCTTCGCGACCGAAGCGACGGCGTTCCGCGCGAAGGCGAAGAACGCTTCCGCATCGGGCTCGACCGGCGTGCGTTCGCGCAGCTTCGGCAACGGGCGTTTCGCCGCGACCTCGCCGGCGAGCTCGAGCGCACCCTGCAGCAGCGGCCCCTCGACGATCCGGTCGACGAGCGCGGTGTCGGCGAGCTTCGCGGCGGCTACGGGATTTCCCGAGACGATCATGTTCAGCGCCGCCTCGACCCCGACCGCTCGCGGAAGCCGCTGCGTCCCGCCGGCGCCGGGGATGAGCCCGATCTTCACCTCGGGTAGGCCGAGTTGGGCATCGGCGAGCGCGACGCGATAGTGGCACGCGAGCGAGAGCTCGAGGCCGCCGCCCATGCAATGGCCCGCGATGGCGGCGACGACCGGCTTCGCGCTCGATTCCACGATGCGGATCACGGTATGCAGCGTGGGCTCGGCGCTCGCCCTGGGCGTGTTGAACTCGCGGATGTCGGCGCCGCCCGAGAAGAGGCTCCCGGCGCCGACGAGGACGATCGCCTTCACCGCCTCGTCGCCCTGGGCGGCGTCGAGCCCCGCGACGATCGCCGAGCGCAGCTCGTGACCCAGCCCGTTCACCGGCGGGTTGTCGAGCGCGATCACCGCCACGCCGCCGTGGACTTCGTACGCTTTCCCGGCCATCGTCCGCTCCGTTCCTTCGCACGCCCGAAACCGCGAAATATACACGCGCTGGGCCGCGGGATTTCATGCTAGGTTTCGCCTCTGGCGAGGGGGAGGACTCGCATGGCCACGGGGACCGGAGAGCCGCACGAGCGGCCGCTGCTCGACGTCGCGGACCTTTCCGTGCGCTTCGGCGGGATCGTGGCGCTCGACGGGCTGTCGTTCCGCGTGCGCGCCGGCGAGATCGCGGGCATCATCGGCCCGAACGGCGCGGGCAAGACCACGCTCTTCAATTGCCTGAGCCGCCTGTATCGCGCGGATCGGGGCCGCATCGACTTCGACGGCCGGTCGCTGCTCGCGATGCGCGCGCACCAGGTCGCGGCGCTCGGCATCGGGCGCACGTTCCAGAACGTCGCGCTATTCCGCTCGCTCACGGTGTTCGAGAACGTCCTCCTCGGCCGCCATTGCCGCGGGCGCGGCGGCTTCCTCGCGGCGGCGCTGCGCCTTCCGCGGGTCGGACGCGACGAGGACGAGGCGCGCGCGCGAGGACGCGAGCTGCTGCGCTTCCTCGAGCTGGAGAAGGTCGCCGACCAGGCGGTCGCGTCGCTGCCGTTCGGAACGCGCAAGCGCATCGAGCTCGCCCGCGCGCTCGCCTCGGGGCCGCGCCTGCTCCTGCTCGACGAGCCGGCGAGCGGGCTCAACCACGAGGAGGTCGGCGCGCTCGGCGGCCTCATCCGCGCGATCCGCGACCGCATCGGCGTCACGATCCTGCTCGTCGAGCACCACATGAACCTGCTGATGAGCGTCTCCGACCACGTGGTCGCGCTCGATTTCGGCCGCAAGATCGCCGACGGGACGCCCGCCGAGGTGCGCGAGCATCCCGACGTCGTACGGGCCTACCTGGGGAGCGCCGCATGAGCTCCGGGCTGCTGCGCGTCGAGGGCCTGCAGGCGTGGTACGGCGCGACGCAGGTGCTGCACGGCATCGATTTCGAGGTGGCGCCCGGATCGGTCACGGCGCTCCTCGGGGCGAACGGCGCCGGGAAGACGACGACGTTGCGCGCGCTCTGCGGCATGGTGAGGACGCGCGGCACGATCGCCTTCGACGGCGCGCGCATCGAGTCGCGGGCCACGGAAGAGATCGTGCGGCTGGGCATCGCGCACGTTCCGGAGGGCCGCGGCACGTTCCTCGATCTCACCACCGAGGAGAACCTGCGCCTGGGCGGAATCACGCGCGGCGGCCGGCGCGCGCTCGCGGCCGACATGGCTCGCATGTACGGCTATTTTCCGCGCCTCGGGGAGCGCCGCAGCCAGCAGGCGGGGACGCTCTCGGGCGGCGAGCAGCAGATGCTCGCGATCGCGCGCGCCCTGATGCTGCGGCCGCGCTTGCTGCTCCTCGACGAGCCTTCGTTCGGCCTCGCGCCGAAGGTGGTCGCCGGCATCTTCGAGATCCTGCGCGCCGTGAACCGCGACGAGGGCGTGGCGATCCTCCTCGTCGAGCAGAACGCGGCGATGGCGCTCGAGCTCGCCGACCACGCGTACCTCGTCGAGACCGGTCGCATCGCGATGCGCGGCGAGGCGCGGCGCCTGCGCAGCGACGAGGCCGTGCGCCGCGCCTACCTCGGCTACTGAGCGCATGGACACCTTCCTCGCGCAGTTCCTCTCGGGCCTCGCGACCGGCGGCATCTACGCGAGCCTCGCGCTCGCCCTCGTGATGATCCACCAGGCGACGCGCCTGGTGAACTTCGCGCAGGGCGAGCTCGCGATGTTCTCGACCTACATCGCGTGGAGCCTGATCCAGGCCGGGCTTCCCTACTGGGTCGCGTTCCTCCTCACGCTCGCGATTTCCTTCGCCGCGGGCATCGTGATCGATCGCGTGGTGCTGCGGCCGGTGCGCGGCACGTCCGCGCTGCCGATGGTGGTGGTGTTCATCGGGCTCCTCGTGATCCTCAACAGCGTCGCCGGATGGGTCTACAGCTACACGGTGCGGCCGTTCCCGAGCCCGTTCCCCTCGGAGCCGCCGTTCGGCCAGCACTACATCTCGTCGCACGACCTCGGCGCGATCGGCGTCACGCTCGCGATGCTAGTCCTCATCTACGCGTTCTTCCGCTTCACGCCGCTCGGGCTCGCGATGCGCGCGGCTGCGCAAAATCCGACGTCGAGCCGGCTGGTCGGCATCCGGGTCGGCTGGATGCTGGCGATCGGTTGGGGGCTTGCGGCGGCGATCGGCTCAATCGCGGGCATGATGGCGGCGCCGATCGTCTATCTCGACCCCAATATGATGGGCGGCGTCATGCTCTACGCCTTCGCCGGCGCGGTGCTCGGCGGCATCGACAATCCGTTCGGCGCGGCGTTCGGCGGCTTTGCCGTCGGCGTCCTCGAGAATCTGGTCGGCGCTTATGTGGTCGGCGACGAGGTCAAGCTTTCGGTCGCGCTGGCGATCATTATCGGCGTGCTGGTCTGGCGGCCGTCCGGCCTGTTCGGGCGGCGCCTCGTGGCGAGGGTCTGACGATGGCTGAGCCGGACGCCTCGAGGCGCGTCGCGACCGTGGCGGTGTTCGCCTGCGCGCTGGCTTATCCGTTTCTGGCGTCGGGCTACCACATCTATCAGGGCGCGCAGGTGTTGATCCTCGCCATCGCGCTGCTCGGCCTCAACCTGCTCACTGGCGTCAACGGCCAGATCTCGCTCGGCCACGGCGCCTTCTTCGCTATCGGCGGCTACGGCGCGGCAATCCTGGTCGCCAAGCTCGGATTGCCTTATTGGCTCGCGATCCCGGTCGCGAGCCTCGTCTGCTTCGGCGCGGGATTCCTGTTCGGCTTTCCGGCGTTGCGGTTCGGCGGCCTCTATCTGGCGCTGGCCACCTTCGCGCTCGCCGTCGCGACGCCGCAGATCCTCTCTTACAAGGGGTTCGACGCAATCACCGGCGGCTCGCAGGGCCTGTCTCTTGCGAAGCCGCATGCCCCCTTCGGCCTTCCGCTGAACGCCGACCAGTGGCTCTATCTGGTCTGCCTTTCATGCGGAACCGTCCTTTACTGGGCGGCGAAGAACCTCGTTTCCGGACGTGTCGGCCGCGCCTTGATCGCCATCCGCGATCAGCCGATCGCCGCGGAGAGCATGGGCGTCAACGCTCCGCTCTACAAGACGACCTGTTTCGGGATCAGTGCGCTCTACGCGGGCGTCGCCGGCGGCCTGAGCTCGATTGCGGTCGGCTTCGTCTCGCCGGAAAGCTTCGGCCTTTCGCTGTCGCTGTCGTTTCTGGTCGGCATCGTCGTCGGCGGGCTCGCATCGCTCGGAGGCGTCCTGTTCGGCGCCCTCTTCATCGAGTTCGTGCCCAATCTCGCCGACCAGCTTTCAGTCAACTTCGGCGAAAGCGCCAAGGCGCTGCCGGGCGCGATCTACGGCGTCCTGTTGATCCTGATCATGGCCGCCATGCCGATGGGGGTGGCCAGCGCTCTGAGAGCCGGATTCGCTTTCGCCAGACGGAATCTTGCTGCATCATCTGTCCGCACGATTGAAGACCGCGACGCACGGAAGCCGTCGCGGTAGCAACAACA
>DATIZV010000038.1:0-14853 GCA_035516915.1 Usitatibacter sp.
CCGCCTTCGTTTCACACATTGGTAAATGTGGTCTGTCCCCGGTTTTGCGTTTCCCTTATCGTTTCCAGGTGGCGCGCAGCAGGTTCTCGCCCTTGTTGTAGGTCATGTCGAGCGAACCCTTGAAGGCCTCGTGCACCGCTATCGCGATGCCGCGGGCGAGGTGCGCGTCCGTGGTCCTCACCACGACGCCGTCCGCGGTCGCGTCGACGCCCATGATGCGCTGCAGCGGGTGCTCTTCCTTCGCGCGCGCCTCGCGCGCCTTCACGAGGTTCAGGATCTCCGTGCGATGCTCGGCGAGGAACGGACCCTTCAGCGTCACGTAGCCGCCGGGCAGTTCGTCCGCGATGCGCTGGCACGCCGGGCACTTGTGCACGTGGGCGTCGGCGGGCGCCTTGGCCCAGGTCCAGCGGCCGCGCTGGTAGGACGCGCCGCATGCCGGACAGCGCGTGGGCTCGGCGAGCTTCGCGTTGTCGCGATAGCTGTCGTCGCGGATCGCGTCCATGAGCTGCTCCTTGCGTACCATGCGGAACTGGGAGCGGCCGGTTTTCATGATGGCACCTCCGTTGCGGACCCTCGCGCGGCGATCAGGGCCTCGCGCGCTTCCTCGGCCGCCCGGATCAGCTGGTGGCGCATGGCGAGGAACGACTCGCGCACCGCCTCGTAGACGTCGGCGTCGCTTTCGTGGCTCGCCACGAGCTCCTGCCCGGGGATGCGCACGCGCAGGGTGACGGCGTACGGGCCGCCCTTCTTCGGCGGCGCCGCCTCGTGCGAGACGGCCACGCGGATGTTGAGGATGTGCGGGTTGTGGGTCTCGAGCCGCTCGGCGAGCTCGCGAATGCGCGCGCTGAGGGCGGGCGAGCGGCGGACGTTGTGGAGCGTGATCTGCGTCGATTGCATGGTTTTTCTCGCTTGGTCAGTGTTCCTGTTGTGGTTCGTGGAGGCACTCCGCTTCGCGTCCGCGCACCACGCGGCGGCCGGCGCCGATGCCGCGCGTCTCGGTCACCACGGTGCGGCTGCGCTCGACCTGGTCGCCGTCGTAGAAATAGAGGACGACCCAGTCGCGCATGCGCCCGAGCTTGTGCGCGAGCGCCGTGTTGGAGTAGAGGGCGGTGAAATGCCACGGCCCGCGCCGGGCGTGCAGCACCGGGAGCCAGGCTTCGTGCCGCGGGTTGAAGCGCTTCGGGGCGATGGTGCGCAGCGTTCCCGCCGCGGCCTTCTCGCGATATTCGCGATCGACGTCGAGGAGCTCGTCGACGCCCGGCTCCTCCGCGCCCGGCTCGCGCCGCATCGAGGAGACCGGACCCACGCGGCCGAGCGTATCCGCGAGCCAGGCGCGCCACGCCGCCGTGCGCCGGGCGCCCACGCCGGGAAGCCGCTCGAGGCTCCCGTCGTGGGCCGCCGTCTCGAGCCCTTCGAGGGAATCGACGTGCAGCTCGCCATGGATGCGGCGTGCGAATGCGGGGCCCAGTCCGGGAACCGTCTGCAGCAGCTTCTCGGGGTCGGCCGATCCGCGCAGGCGCTCGAGTTGCGCCCAGCGCCCGGTCGCGAGCATCTCCGCGATCGCCGAGGCGATGCCGAGCCCGACGCGCGGGATCGCGTCCAGCCCGCGCAGGCCCTCGGACTCGAAGATCGCGCGCGCCGACCGTGGATGGCTGGCGATCGCATCGGCCGCGTTGCGGAAGGCGCTCACGCGATACGGGCTCGCGCCCTGCGCGTACAGCAGGTGCGAAGCCTCGAACAGCCGCTCGGCGATGCGGCGATTCTCCGCGCTGGCCATGGCATGGGCGTGCCCGGCCGCGTACGGTTGGGCGCTCGTCCGCGTCTCGACGAGGCTCACGTCGAAGGCTCCATGGCGGCCGACGCGCCGCCCAGGATGAGCGCCACCTCCGCGTCGCCCACCTGCGGGAAGTCCTCGTAGAACTGGCCCACCGCGTGGAAGTCCTCGGGCGCCTCGAGGCAGACCACCTCGTCCGCGTGGCGCTTCACCGCTTCGAGCGCCTCGCGAGAAGCGACCGGCACCGCGCAGACGATCCTTCGCGGCTTCCTCGCGGCGACGCCGTGCAGCGCCGCGAGCATGGTCGCGCCCGTCGCGAGGCCGTCGTCGACCACGATCGCGACACGGCCGGCGAGCGGGATGGGTCCGCGCCCGGGCGTATAGGAGGCGCGCCGGCGCTTGAGCAGCTCGAGCTGCTCGCGTTTCTCCTTCTCGATGTAGGCCGCGTCGGCGCCGGCCTCGGCCGCGTGATCGGCGATGTAGCTCCAGCCGTCCTCGCCGATCGAGCCGACGGCGAACTCCGGATTGAAGGGCGCGCCGAGCTTCCTCACCAGCACCACGTCGAGCTCGCCGCCCAGCTCGCGCGCGATCGCCTCGCCCATCGGCACGGCGCCGCGCGGCACGGCGAGCACCACGGGGCGCTCGCCTGCGTAGCGGCCGAGCTTCCGCGCCAGGCGTCGGGCGGCGTCGATGCGATCGCGGAAGGGCATGTTCGTCGCGGCTCCTTGTCGAATCCATTCTGGGACGGCGCGCCGGACGCCGATTGACCGGGATCAACGGCCACCGATACCCGGGGCGTACCGTGGGAACGACGGGGCAAGCCATGGATTCGACGATCATTCCCGCCGCGGCGCCCATGCGCCCCACGGCGCAGGCGGCGGAGCGCACCGCGCGGCTCGTCCACGCGCTGCGCCTGCGGAAGTGCTATCCGCACCCCGTCGATCGCGTCGAGGTCGTGGAGACGCACATCTCCTACGTGCTGCTCGCGGGCGAGCATGCCTACAAGATCCGCAAGCCCGTGCGCCTGCCGTTCCTCGATTTCTCGACGCTCGAAGCGCGCCGCCGCGATTGCGAGGAGGAGCTGAGGCTCAACCGTCGCACCGCGCCCTCGCTCTACCTCGACGTGGTGGCGATCGCGGGCGCGCCGGACGAGCCGCGCATCGGGGGGCCGGGCGCGGTCCTCGAGTATGCGGTGCACATGCGGCGCTTCGACCCCGAGGCCGCGCTCGACCGCATGGCGCGGGCGCGCAAGCTCGAGGCGGCGCAGGTCGAGGCGCTCGCGCGCGGCGTCGCGCGCTTCCACGCGCGGGCCGAGCGCGCCGGCGCGTCGAGCCCCTACGGCACGCCGGAGCGCGTGCTCGCCGACGCGCTCGAAAATTTCCGCGACATCGAGGCTGTCGACCAGGACGTGCGCCGTCTCGCCGCCCTCGAGCACCTGCGCGACTGGACGCTTGCGGAGCACCACGCGCTCGCCCCGCTCCTCGCCGAGCGCCATGGCGACGGCTTCGTGCGCGAGTGCCACGGCGACCTGCACCTCGGCAACGTCGTGCTGATCGAGGGCGAGCCGGTGCCGTTCGACTGCGTGGAGTTCGAGCCGAGCCTGCGCTGGACCGACGCGATGAGCGACGTCGCCTTCGTCGCGATGGACCTCGATCGCCAGGGCCTCCCCGGCCTCGCCGCGCGCTTCGTCAACGCCTACCTCGAGGAGACGGGCGATTACCCGGGGCTGCGGCTGCTGCGCTTCTACGCGGTGTACCGCGCGATGGTGCGCGCGAAAATCGCGTGCATCCGGGCGCACGAGCCGGGGATCCCCGAAGCGCGGCGCAGGCAGGCGGCCGATGCGCTCGGTGCGGACCTCGCGGTCGCGCACCGCCTCGCCCACCGCTCGCGTCCCGCACTGGTCCTGATGCACGGCCTCCCGGGCTCGGGCAAGACCTGGGTGTCGCAGCAGCTCGTGGACGCGCTCGGCGCCGTGCGCGTGCGCTCCGACATCGAGCGCAAGCGCCGGCACGGGCTCGCGAGCCTGCAGGCGAGCGCCTCGCCGCCCGGCGCGGGCCTCTACACCTCGGGCGAGGACCGCCTCACCTACGCGCGCCTGGGAGAGCTCGCCTCGTGGGTGCTCGCGGCGGGCTATCCGGCAATCGTCGATGCCACGTTCCTGCGCCGCGCCGAGCGCGACGCGTTCCGCGCGCTCGCGAGCGCCGCCGGCGCATCCTTCACCATCGCGACCTGCGTCGCTCCCGATGCGCTTCTCGCGGCCCGCGTGGCGAGCCGTGCGGCGGGCGGCAAGGACGCCTCGGAAGCGGGCCTCGCCGTGCTCGAGCTGCAGCGCGCGCGCGCCGAGCCGCTCGGGCGCGACGAGGCCGCGCACGCCGTCACGTTCGACACCTCGGGCGAGGGCGACGTGCGCGGTCCTTGCTCCGCCGTCTCGCGCAGACTGCGCCCCGTGCGACACTGAGGCGATGCGCTACTTCGACGTCTTCAACGGCGACGCCGACGGCATCTGCGCGCTGCACCAGCTGCGGCTCGCCGATCCGGTCGACTCCGAGCTCGTCACCGGGCTCAAGCGCGACATCGCGCTGCTCGATTCGGTCGACGCGCGCTCCGGCGATATCGTCACCGTCCTCGACCTGTCGCTCGAGCGCAATCGCGCGGCACTCGTGGCCCTGCTCGAGCGCGGCGCGCACGTGCGCTACTTCGATCACCACTACGCCGGCGAGATCCCGCGCCATCCGGACCTGGAGGCCGCGATCGACGACTCGCGCGCCGCGTGCACCAGCGCGCTCATCGACCGCCACCTGGGCGGACGTTTCCGCGCCTGGGCGGTGGTGGGCGCGTTCGGCGACGAGGTGCCCGACGTGGCGATGGACCTCGCGAAGCGGCTCGGCCTCGACGCGGCGCGCCTCGCCGCCCTGCGCGAGCTCGGCGTGAGCATCAACTACAACGCGTACGGGTCGAGCGCCGCCGACGTGCTGGTCCATCCCCGCGAGCTCTATCGCATCGTGAGCCATTACGAGGATCCGTTCGAGATGATCGCGCGCGAGCGCACGGTGGAGCAGCTCGCCGCGCGGCGGCGCGCCGACCTCGAGCAGGCGCTCGCCGTCGCTCCGGCCAGGGCGGCCGCGAACGCCGACGCGTACGTGCTGCCGGAGGCCGCCTGGAGCCGCCGCGTGATCGGCACCTTCGCGAACCGCCTCGCCGCCGAGCGGCCCGAGCGCGCGCACGCCGTGCTCGCCCCGTCGGACGGCGGCGCGTACGTGGTGAGCGTGCGCGCGCCGCGTACCGGGGCCGGCAGCGCGGCGGAATTCTGCCGGCGCTATTCGAGCGGCGGAGGGCGCGCGGCCGCTGGCGGCATCGACCGGCTGGAAGCGACCCGCGTGGCCGGTTTCCTCGACGAATTCGCGCGTGCCTGGAGCGCATGACGATGCCCTGGAACGATTCGTACTATCCGGCCTCGATGCGAAACCTCGATCCGGCGGTGCGCGAGAAGGCGATCGAGATCGCCAACGCGCTCCTCGGAGAAGGCATGGAGGAAGGCATGGCGATCCGCGTCGCGATCGCCAAGGCGAAAGAGTGGGCCGAACGCCACCTCGGCGGACGCGACGGGTGACTGAGCACGCACCGCAGCTCTTCGCGCTGTCGGCGAGCCGCGAGCTGGGCGTCGCCGTCGCGCGCGAGGCGGGGATCGAGCTCGCCGCCCCCGAGGAGCGCCTCTTCGAGGACGGCGAGCACAAGGTGCGCTCCCTGGAAAGCGTGCTCGGCCGCGACGTCTACGTGCTGCATTCGCTCTACGGGGAGCCGGCCGCGAGCGCCGACGAGAAGCTGCTGCGCCTCCTTTTCTTCATCGGGTCGCTGGTCGATGCGGGCGCCGCGCAGGTCACCGCCGTCGTCCCCTATCTCGCCTATTCGCGCAAGGACCAGCGCTCCAAGCTCCGCGATCCGGTGGCGACGCGCTACGTGGCGTCGTTCTTCGAGGCGGTGGGAACCGGCTGCGTGGTGACGGTCGACGTGCACAATCTCGCCGCGTTCGAGAACGCCTATCGCTGCCGCACGCTGAACCTCGAGGCGGCCGACGTGCTGGTCGAGCGCGTCGCCCGGATCGTGGGCGACGCCCCGGTGAGCGTCGTGTCGCCCGATGCCGGGGGGATCAAGCGCGCCGACCGCTTCCGCGCGAAGCTCTCCGCGGCGCTCGCGCGGCCCGTCGCCGCCGCCTTCGCCGAGAAGCATCGCAGCGAGGGCGAGCTGCGCGGGGAGGCGCTGGTGGGCGAGGTGCGCGGGACGACCGCGGTGATCGTGGACGACCTGGTGAGCGCCGGGCATACGCTGGACCGGGCCGCGCCCCGCCGCGCCTACCTTGCTCCCACGCGGATGACCTTCCGCCCCCGACGGAGACAGCCATGACGAATGTTTCGAGCTGCGATCGCGATGCGCGCGAACCCCTGGTGAGAGCGGTGGTGCCGGTGCTGGTCGCGGTGGGCGCGGTGACCCTCGCGCTCGCGATGGTGCGCGGCCAGCCGTTCGCGCAGGAGCCGGCGGCGGCCGCCGCCGCCGAGGTCCCGCCCTCGGCCCCGCCGGCCGACCAGCCCGCCGCCTACAGCGAGATGCACCGGCAGGTGCAGGAGGCGCCCGGCGCGCCGCAGCCCTTGCCGCCGACGTTCTAACGCCTGCAACACCGGGTGCGGGGTCTTGCGCACCGGTTTTGCGCAGTGGTTCACAGCAGCGCGGCGGCGCGCGGCTTACCTTGCGGGAATCGGAATCGAGGAGAAACGCCATGTCCCCCCAGTCCGCCACCCGCACCTCGCCCGCCGCCGACCTGCTGCGCCTCGCGATCCCGGTCCTCGTGATCGCCGCCGCCGTGGCCGCGACGCTGTGGATCGACCGCAGCACCGGATTCGACGTCGGCTCGACGGAAGCGCCGACGTCGTCGAGCGTCGCCTCGCGCTAGGGCGAGCGCTCCCCGGAGAGATGCCGGGCGGCGAGCTGCACGTACTCCGCGGTCCGGCGCAGCCATCGCTCGTGGTCGTCGCGGTCGGGCTCGCCGAGGTGCGCCGCCGCGAGCGTCGCGCGCACGCAGGCGTGCACCGACTGGTGGAAATCCACGATCGCAGGGTCGGGCCGGTCGCCCGAGAGCGCCGCATATTCCCCGAAGATCTCGCTCTTGGCGCCCGGCGCGCCGAGCCGCTCGCATTCGAGCGCGAGGAAGCCCAGCTCCTCGGCCACGTCGAGCACGCGCAGCTCCCTCGAGAACTCCAGGCAGTCGATGACCTGCGGCACCTCTTCGAGGCAGACGTGCTCCGGGCGCAGGTCGCCATGTCCCTCGACGACGTGCCCGAGGCAGACGCGCCGGTCGATTGCCTCGGCATGGCGATCCAGGAAGGCGAGCTGGCGCTCGCCGAGCTCCTCCACCCGCGGGACCGATAGCTGCGCCTGCGGCGCGCACAGCTCGCGCGTCGAGCGCGCGATGCGTGCGGCGAGACGCGCGCGGTAGCTCGCGCCCGGGACGGCTTCGGGCGAGCAGGATCGGTAGAAGCGCACCAGCCGCGCGATCAGCGGGCGAAGGCTTCCCTCGCGCAGGCGCCGCGAGGCGACGATGCGGTCGAGCATGCGCGCGGCGGGAAGCCGCCGCATCCGGATCATCCAGTCCACCACGATGCCGCCGCGATCGACGTGCAGTCGTCCCGAGCGGTCGATTCCGAGCGGCACGACGCCCAGGTACACGCCGTCCGAGAGCCGGCGGTTCAGCACGATCTCCATGCGGCAATGCGCGGCGCGCGCGCCGACCGTCGTGAGGTCGCAGTCCTCGTGGCGCACCGGCTTCTTCAGCTTGTACGCGTGGGTATCGGTGAGGAATACCCAGGAGAGGTGCGTCTCGATGGCGCGCACCTCGCCGGTCGCCTCCGGGTACGCTTCGCGCCGGCGCAGGAACGCGACCTTGCGCTGCAGGGAAGGCTCGGCGGGCGTCGGATGCGAGCCGGAAGCCGGTCGCGCGATCGGGGGCATGGTCCGAGGCTCGCACAGGGTCCGCGAGGCGGTTTGACCGCCATCAATCCACCCGGTGCGCCCGCCGCGACAATGGCTCACCGAATCGGCGAGGGAAGATTCCCATCATGAAGACCGGAGAAGTGTGCAATCGCAGGGTCGTCTCGGTGCGCGCCGGCGCGAGCCTCGCGGAGGTTTCGCGGCTGATGCGCGAGGCGCACGTGGGAAGCGTGGTCGTCGTGGACGATGCGCGTCCCCTGCGCGCCGTGGGCATCGTCACGGATCGCGACATCGTGGTCGAGGCGGTGGCGGCGGGCATCGACCCGGCGACGCTCACCGTCGGCGAGATCATGGGCACCTCGCTCGTCGTCGCGCGCGAGAGCGAGGACGCGCTCGAGTCCCTGCGGACCATGCGCCGGCGCGGCGTGCGGCGCCTGCCGGTGGTGGACGACGAGGGCGCCCTGTGCGGCATCGTCACGCTGGACGACCTGCTGGAGGCGGGCTCGGCGGCGCTCAACGACGTGGTGCAGGCGATCGCGAGCGAGCGCGCCCTCGAGAGCTGGCGCCGCATGTAGCGCAGGAGGAGGGCGCATGTACAAGCACATCCTGGTTCCCACCGACGGATCGCGGCTCTCGGAGGAGGCGGCGGCGGCCGCGATCCAGATGGCCAAGGCGCTGGGCGCGCGCATCAGCGCGCTGCACGTCGTGCCCGAGCCCGCGGGCAGCGGCCTCGACGCATGGACCCACGACGACGAGAAGTTCGAGGAGCACCTCGAGAAGGTGCTCGAGGCGCGCGGCAACGAGTACCTCTCGACGGTGCGCGAAATGGCGCGCAGCGCAGGTGTGCGCTGCGAGTGCGCGCTCGTGCGCGGCGAGTCCCCGAGCGCGGAGATCCTGGTCGCGGCGCGCGATCGCGGGTGCGACCTGATCGTCATGGCCTCGCACGGGCGCAGCGGCTCCGACGCGGTGATCCTCGCGAGCGAGACGGTGAAGGTGATGACGCTGGGCGAGCTTCCGGTGCTGGTCCACCGCGCGCCGCGCGGGGCCGGCGCGGCCGCTCAGGCCGCGGCGGGATAGCCGGCCGACAGCGCGGCGACGACGTGCTGCGCGGGGCGCAGGCGCAGCAGCCGCGCGAGGGCCTCGCGATCGACGAGCCCGCGCACGACGCAGGAAAGCCCGGCCGCCGCGCAGTAGAGGTAGGCGTTCTCGGCGACGACGCCGGTGTCGATTCCCGCGTACAACGTGCGGTTCTCGCTCGACGCGTCGGTCATGCGGCCGTAGTCCGCCACGAACACCAGGTTCGCCGCCGCGCGGGCCGGGAAATCCTGCAGGCCCGTCGCCGCGCGATGATCGCCCTCCGCGACGCGTGCCAGCGCCTGGCGCGACGGGTCGTACAGGCGGATGTCCTGCGCCGTCGCGACGTAGACGTCGATCTCCTGCCAGTTGCGCGCCGAAGGCGCGGTGCGATGGCCGGAGGACGGGCGGTTCACGCCGCAGGCGGACCAGAGCAGCCCGGCGAGCGTCGGCAGGTCGAGCGGCCGATCGGCGAACTCGCGCGCGCTCGCACGCCGCTCGAGCGCTTCGGCGAGGCTCACGCCGCGGTGGAGCCGCGGCGCGGGAAGCGCGAGGACCTCCGGGAGATGCGCCACGTGGTTCCCGCCGGGTACGGCGCGGCCGGCGAAATCCGCCAACCGCGCGCGGCCGGTCACTGGACCTCGATGCGCTGCCCGGACTTCCCGCCGTTCTTCGGCAGCGTCATCTCGAGGATGCCGTTGTCGAATTTCGCCTCGACCTTGTTGCGGTCGATGTCCTTGTCGAGCGTGAAGCTGCGGTACTGGCGGCCGTAATAGCGCTCGCTGTGGACGACGGTCTCGCCTTCCTTCTTCTCGGACTCCTTCTTCACCTCGGCGGCGAGCGACACCTGGTTGCCCTCGATCTCGACGTCGATGTCCTCCTTCTTCACGCCGGGAAGCTCGGCCTTGACGTGGTAGGCCTTGTCGTCCTCGGTGACGTCGAGCTTGATGGACGGCTCGGCGGGCATCTCGGTCATCCAGCGGCGCATGGCGCGCGGCATGGGGAAGAAGCTCTCGAAGTCGCGGAACGGGTCGAAGCGGGCGAGCTCCTGGAACGGGTCGTTGCGGGTGACGATGTTGGCCATGGTTTCCTCCGATGAGAACCGCCGCCGGGCGCGGCATGGATCAGGTTCGAGCATAGGCCGTCGGCGCGGTTCATCGTTGACCGCAGTCAAATGAGACCACGCCCGGCCCGCCCTACGGCGTCCGCGACAGCCTGTAGAACGCGCGTTTCACGATCTCGGCGAGGACGAGGTAGGCGGCGACGAGGGTTGCGAGGACCGCGAAGAAGAGCGGCGGCGGCGCCACGAAGCCGAGGGCGGCGGCGAGCGGCGTGAAGGGCAGCGCCACGGCGATCGCGAGCACGACGAGGGCGAGCGCCGCGAGCGCCGGGTGGGGGCGGCTCGCGAGCGGGCTCGCGCGCGTGCGGATCACGAAGATCACCAGCACCTGCGTGGCGAGGGACTCGATGAACCATCCGGTGCGGAACAGCGCCACGTCGGCGTGCAGGACCGCGAGCAGGACGTAGAACGTGAGGAAATCGAACAGCGAGCTCACCGGGCCCAGCGCCCACATGAAGTTTCGCACCAGCGCCATGTCCCATTTCTGCGGCCGCGCGGTCTCCGCCTCGTCGGCGCGGTCGAGCGGGATCGGGACCTCGGAGACGTCGTAGAGGAGGTTGTTCAGCAGGATCTGCGCCGGCAGCAGCGGCAGGAAGGGCAGGAAGAGCGACGCGCCCGCCATGCTGAACATGTTGCCGAAGTTGGAGCTGGTGCCCATCAGCACGTACTTGCGGATGTTCACGAAGGTGCGCCGTCCCTCGATCACGCCGCGGTGGACGACGCCGAGGTCGCGCTTGAGGAGGATCAGGTCCGCGGCCTCGCGCGCCACGTCGACCGCGTTGTTCACCGACAGGCTCACGTCGGCGCGGTGCAGCGCCGGGGCGTCGTTGATGCCGTCGCCGAGGAATCCCACGACGTGCCCGCGGGCGCGCAGCGCCGCGACGATGCGCGTCTTCTGGGCCGGGCTCACGCGGCAGAAGAGCGTCGTCGCCTGGGCGCGCGCGGCGAGGGCGGCGTCGTCCATGCGCTGCATCTCGGCGCCGGAGAGGACGCCCTGCGCCGCGACGCCGAGCGAGGCGCACAGGTGGCGCGTCACGGCGGCGCCGTCGCCGGTGAGGATCTTCACCGCGACGCCGTTCGCGGCGAGCGCGGCGAGCGCCTGCGCGGCGCCCGGCTTCGGCGGATCGGCAAATGCCGCGAAGCCGTCGAGGACGAGCCCGTGCTCGTCGTGCACGCTCGCCTCGTCGCGCTCGAGGGCGCGGTGCGCCACGGCGAGCACGCGCAGGCCCGCGTTCCCCAGGCGCTCGAGCTCCTCGCTCGCACGCCGGCGCGCCTCCTCGTCCAGGGGCCGCTCGCCGGCCGCAGCCGCGTAGTGCGTGCATAGCCGCAGCAGCTCCTCGGGTGCGCCCTTCACGAGCAGCAGGCGGTGCGTGCCGTGGCGAAGCAGCACCGCCACGCGCCGGCGCTCGAAATCGAACGGCACTTCCGCGAGCTTCGTCCATCCCGCGGCGTCGACCGGTTGCGCGAGGAGCGCCTCGTCGAGCGGCGTCCGGATGCCGGCCTGGAAGGCGCTGTTGAGGCATGCCCGGCTCCTCGCCGTGTCGCTCGTCCGTCCGTCGAGGTCCACGACGCGCTCGAGCCGGATGCGCGCCTGCGTGAGGGTCCCGGTCTTGTCCGTGCACAGCACGTCCATGCTGCCCAGGCCCTCGATCGCGGCGAGGCGCTTGACGATCACGTGCTCCGCGGAAAGCCGCAGCGCCCCGCGCGCGAGCGTGACCGTGAGGATCATCGGCAGCAGCTCGGGGGTGAGGCCCACGGCGAGCGCGACCGCGAAGACGAACGATTCGAGGAGCGGCCGGTGCATGGCCGCGTTGACGAGCAGCACGAAGAGCACCAGGAACGCGGTGATGCGCATGATCAGCATGCCGAAGGAGCGCAATCCGCGCTCGAACTCGGTGGGCGGCGGCTGCGCGGCGAGGCTCGCGGCGATCTTGCCCACCTCGGTCGCCGCGCCGGTGCGCGTGATGCGCATCGTCGCCGTGCCGCTCACGACCGAGGTGCCCATGAACACGTCGTCGCCGCGGGGCGGGTGCCGGGCGCCGACGCGCTTCTCCACCGGGAACGGCTCGCCGGTGAGCAGTGCCTCGTTCACGTGCAGGCCGTTCGCCTCGAGGAGCCGCCCGTCGCCGGGGATCACCGAACCGGCGGCGAGCCGCACGACGTCGCCGGGCACGAGCCGGTTCACCGGGAGCGAGGCGAGGCGCCCGTCGCGGACGACGTTCGCATGCACCTGCACGCGGCGGATGAGCGCCTCGGCGGCATGGCCCGCGCGGCGCTCCTGGATGAAGTCGATCGCGACGCTCAGCACCACCATCGTCACGATGATGGCGAAGCTCGCGACGTCGCCCGTGAAGGCCGAGATCGCGCTCGCGGCGATGAGGATGAGGACCAGCGGGCTGCGGAAGCGGCGCAGCAGCTCCTCGAGGACCGAGCGGCGCCGTCGCGGATGCAGCTCGTTGGGGCCGTGCCGCTTCGCGAGCCGCCGCGCCTCGGCGCTCGAGAGGCCCGCGACCCCGTCCGCGCCAGCGCCGAGGTCGACGGGCACGGCGCCCCGGCTCAGGCTCGCACCGACGTCGGCGGGCATGGCGCCTCGACGGTGACGCTCGCGAGCTTGCCGCTCGCGCGGTCGACGCGCGGCGCTTCGCGCGAGAGCGTCACGCTCACGTTGGCGAGCGACTGCGCCGCGAGATATTGCCGGATCGCGGCGACGATCCTGCGCCCGGCGCCGCCCGCCCGCGCCGCTTCGGGGTCCACGCGCACGGCGAGCCGGTCCGGGGCAATGCGCACGAGCTGGAACCGCGCGCCCCGGGCCACGATCTCGGCCGCGGTCTCGAGCGCGAGCGGCGGAACGGGCACTGTCGAGCCGTCGGCGGCGCGGAAAGCGAGCGTCGCGCCGCTTCGTCCCGCGACCCGGAACGCCGGGAGCGGGTTTCGGCACGCGCACGGCCCTGCGGCGAGCGTGACGCGATCGCCGAGGTCGTAGCGCAGGATCGGCTGCACGCGGTTGGCGAGGTTCGTGACGAGCACCGTGTGGGAGGTCTCGCCGGGCGCGATCGGCCGGCCCGCCGCGTCCACGGGCTCCAGGATCACCCATTCGGCGTTCACGTGCAGCCATCGCTCGCGGCAGCCGTGGGCGATGGCGAGGCACTCCGAGCTGCCGTATTCGTTGATCACCGGGCATCCGAATGCCTGCTCGATCGCCTCGTGCATGCGCGGCGTGAGCGTCTCGCCGCCCGACCATGCGAGCGCCGGTGCGATGGCGAGCCGCCCCGCACGCTGCTCGGCCGCGAGGAGCGCGAGGACCGAGGGATAGCTCGCGAGATGGGCCGGCTGGAACCGGTTGAGCTCCCCGACGAGCTCGGCGAGCGGCGCGAGCACCGGGAAGCTGCGCGCCGTCGCCGCGGGGAACGCCCGGCGGACGCGCTCCCACGCCGTGATGCTCGCGTAGTGATCGCCGGTCGCGATGACGAGCGCGGATCGCCCGCCGCCCGCGACGAATCGCGCCGGATCGACCGGCGCCCACTCCAGCTGGGCGGCGACGAGCGCTTCGTAGGCCGCCATCGCCTGCGCGTCCTGCACGAAGATGCCGGGCGTCCCGGAGGTGCCCGAGCTCTTCCAGACCGGATAGCGGCCGAGGAAGAGGCGCCCCACGGCGCCGCGATCGGCGACGAATCGCTCCACGTCCGCGCGGCGCACGGCACGGTCGGTGCAGACGTCGTCGAAGCCGTCCATGAGCTCGGCGCGAGTCACCGGCGGAAGGAGCGAGGTCGACGCGATCGCCGCGGGAAGCGCCGCATAGCGGCGGCGATAGAACGGCGAGCGCTCGCGCGCGAAGGCGACGAGCTCCGCGAGCCTCGCGCGGGCGATGCCTTCGGCCGGGACGCCGCCATGGCGCGACCACCACAGCTCCGCAAGGTTCGCGAAGTATTTCCAGTAGCCGAGCGTCGACTCGACGGGGTCGAAGGCGCTGCCGTGGGGCGGCGTCGTGGGCTCGAGGCCTTTCATCGGCAAATGCTATTTCGCCGCGTTCCCGGCGCGTTGACGGGTATCAAACGCGCGCTGCCGGCGAGCGCGACAATTTCGCATGGCCTCCCATTCTCGTACCGCGCTCGTTCCCGCTCCTCCGACCGCCCTTCGCACGCGGCAGGCGTTGCCCGCCTCGCTCGCGCCGCCCCCGCTTCCCGAGGGCTTCGATCGCGACTCGTACGCGGCGACGGCGCTCGCGGAGATCGTCGACCGTGCGGTGCACGCGGCGGCCGCCCGCTACACCGGCGGGCTCTCGCCGATGGCGATCGGCGGCGCGTTCCTCGACTGGGCCTCGCACCTCGCGTTCTCGCCCGGCAAGCAGCTGCAGCTCGCGCAGAAGGCGGTGCGGAAATCGATCCGGCTCGCCAACTACGCGGTGCGCGCTTCCCTTCCCGGCGCGGACGGCGACTGCTGCATCGAGCCCCTCCCGCAGGACCACCGCTTCGACGATCCGGCGTGGAGTCGCTGGCCGCACAACGTCGTGTACCAGTCGTTCCTGCTCGGACAGCAGTGGTGGCACAACGCGATGAGCGGCGTGCCGGGCGTGAGCGCGCGCCACGAGGAGATGGCGGTCTTCGCCACGCGGCAGTGGCTGGACATGCTCTCGCCCTCCAACTTCCCGCTGTCCAACCCGGTGGTCGCCGAGCGGGCGCTGCGCACGGCGGGACTCAACTTCGCGCAGGGCGCGCGCAATTTCGTGGAGGACTGGGAGCGCGCCGTCGCGGGACGCAAGCCCGTGGGCGCCGATCGGTTCCGCCCGGGCCGCGAGGTGGCTCTCACTGCGGGCAAGGTCGTGTTCCGCAACCGCCTGATCGAGCTCATCCAGTATTCCCCCGCCACGCCCGCGGTCCACCCCGAGCCGGTCCTCGTCGTGCCGGCG
>DATIZV010000039.1:0-3481 GCA_035516915.1 Usitatibacter sp.
CTCGCCTACGCCGCGAGCAAGGCTGCGGTCGCGGGTTTCACGCGCGCGCTCGCCATCGACCACGTGAAGCAGAAGATCCGCGTGAATTGCGTCTGCCCAGGCACCGTCGACACGCCCTCGCTCGCCGACCGCATCAACGCGTTCGCCGACCCCGCGCAGGCCCGCAGGGACTTCATTGCCCGCCAAGCCATGGGACGCCTCGCCACTGCCGAGGAGATCGCCGAGACCTTCGTCTACCTCGTGTCGGACGAATCCTCGTTCATGACCGGGCAAGCGATATTTGTCGACGGCGGCATGAGTCTTTAAACTCTGTCACCCGGCGCACATCGGGATGACGGAGAAAAAGAAATGAAACTCCTACGCTACGGCCCGCCCGGCCGTGAAAAACCCGGCCTCGCGGACAGGGAGGGCAACGTCCGCGACCTCTCCAAGGTGATCACGCAGATCGACGACGCGATGCTGGCGCCGCGCAACCTCGCGCGCCTCGCGCGCGTGAAGCCCGAGACGCTGCCCATCGTTCGCGGCAATCCCCGGCTGGGCGTGCCCTACGCCGGCATCAGCAAGTTCGTCGCCGTGGGCCTGAACTACAGCGACCACGCCGCCGAGTCGAACATGCCGATCCCGAAGGAGCCGATCCTCTTCATGAAGGCGACGACCTGCCTTTCCGGCCCCAACGACGACGTGATCCAGCCGCGCGGCTCCACCAAGCTCGACTGGGAGGTGGAGCTGGGCATCGTGATCGGCACCAAGGCGCAGTACGTTTCCGAATCGAAGGCGCTGGATTACGTCGCGGGCTACACCGTCGTGAACGACATCTCGGAGCGCGACTTCCAGCTGGAACGCGGCAGCCAGTGGGACCGCGGCAAGGGCTGCGACACCTTCGGCCCCGTGGGACCGTGGCTCGTCACCACCGACGAGATCGCCGACCCGCAGACGCTCGACATGTGGCTCGACGTGAACGGCGAAAAGCGCCAGCGCGGCAACACGCGCACCATGATCTTCGGCTGCGCGCACCTCGTCTCCTACATCAGCCAGTTCATGACGCTCCTGCCCGGCGACATCATCACCACCGGCACGCCGCCCGGCGTGGGCCTGGGCATGAAACCCGCGCCCGTCTGGCTGAAACCCGGCGACGTGATCACGCTCGGCATCACGGGCCTGGGCGAGCAGAGGCAGAAGGTCGTCGCCTACAAGGGCTAGCCCGGCGCCGCGCCGCGCGTCAGTGCGCGCGCTCGTGCCGGGGAGGCTCCGCTTCGGGCTGCAGGATCCAGCCCCTCGCCTCCTCGATCCGCGAATTCGGATAGACCTTCACGGCGTGGCGGAAGAACGGCGCGAACAGCCGCACCGCGTTGACGATCCAGTCGGCGTCGGTGACCACGGCGATGCGGCCGAAGTCGCTCCAGTGGCGGATGCCCAGCGTCGCATCGCTCCACATCGCGCCCGGTGTCACGCCGTCGAATTGGGGGCCCAGCTGGAACAGCATGCGAAGGGATCCATGCCGCTCGACGCGGCGCTCCACCTCGGGAATCAGCGTCTCCCGGTAGTCGCCGGCGCTCAGGCGCCCGCTCGCACGAACCGCCAGCACATCGTCGGGAAAGTCCTTGAGGACTTCGATCATGGCCGTCTCCTTTCAGGCTGTGCCGGAGAGGCGGTAATTATATCGTATTGCGATATGTTTGGCGCCGCCCGCGCGGCCTATTGCCGCACCTCGAACCTCGCGCGGTCGAGCACCCGGCCGTCCGCGGAGACCAGCGCGACCGCCTGCGCGCCCTTCGCGGGCTTCCACAGGTACGGCTCGCTCGCCGCCACCTGCTTTCCATCGGGGAGCACGAAGCGGTCGTCGTCGCCCGCGCCGCGCGCGCGCAGCAGGATGCGCTGGTTCGCCGCGGGAATGTCCGGGTCGATCGCGTAGATCGCGCCATCGGCCGGCGACTCGAGGCGCACGACGCCCGCGTTGCCGGCCACGCGCACCACGTCCTGCACTTGCGTGCCGGCGACGAACCACTCGTCGCGATCCGGCTCGATGCCGTCGAAACGAGTCGCCACATGCACGACGCCTTCGGGCGGCGCGCGCCGCACCGGCGTCACGCCCTGCATCGCATAGTCCATCACCTCCCGCCACACCGGACCCGCCCCCGTCACGCCCGACACGTCGTGCATGGAGTCGCCGGAGAAATTGCCGACCCAGACGCCCACCGTGAAACGCTGCGTGTAGCCCACGGTCCAGTTGTCGCGCATGTCCTTGCTGGTGCCGGTCTTCACGCTCGCGTGATAGGGCGTGGCGAGCGAGCTTGCGAGGCCGAAGGTGCCGGCACGCGCCGCGGGATCGGCCAGGATGTCGCCCACGATGAACGCCGCGCGCGGATCGATCACCGCGACACCCTCGCCCTTGGGCGCATCGGCGCGAAAGGTCACCGGCGAGTAGCGACCGCCGTTCGCGAGCGCGCGATACGCATTCGCGAGATCGAGGAGCGTGACCTCGCCTCCGCCCAGCGCGAGGCCGAAGCCGTAGTGCTCGGCATCGCGATCGAGCGTGGTGAGCCCCACGTCGCGCAGCCGCGAATGGAACGCGGCATAGCCCACGAGCTCGAGCGTGCGCACGGCCGGGACGTTGAGCGACGAAGCCAGGGCCCGGCGCAGCGTCACGGGCCCCTTGAAGTTGCGGTCGTAGTTCTGCGGCACGTAGAGGCCTGCCGCCGTCATGATCGCGAGCGGCGAATCGTCGAGGATCGAAGCCGCCGTGAGCATGCGCCGCTCGATGGCGAGCGAATAAAGGAAGGGCTTCAACGTCGAGCCCGCGAGGCGCCGCGCGATCGCGCCGTCGACTTCCGGCGCGCGGGAGAGGTTTCCGCTCGATCCGACGTACGCGAGCACCTCGCCCGTCTCGTTGTCGAGCACCACCACCGCGCCGTCCTGGACGTTGCGCCCGTCCAGCTCGCGAATATGCCGCGCGAGCGTCGACGTGGCGAATCGCTGCAGGCGCGCGTCGAGCGATGAACGAAGCGCTTCGCCGGGCGTGGAGAGCAGCCGCCGCGCGAGGTGGGGCGCATCGCCCTCGAAGCGGTCGCGGAACTTGCGCGATGCGAGGCCCGCATCCGCAAGGCGCTGCGCCTCGTCGCACACGGCGGTGTCGCCGTTGGCGAGGATGCACGCGCGCCTCGCCACGAGGTCGGGAGACGCGTTGGGCGCGCGCACGAGCGCGGCGAGCGTAGCCGATTCCGCGCGATCGAGCGCCGAGGGGCGCTTGCCGGCGATCGCGCGCGAGGCCGCGTCCACGCCCTCGATCTCCCCTCGGAACGGCGCGAAGTTGAGCCACGCCTCGAGGATCTCGTCCTTCGACCACGCCTTCTCGATCGCGAGCGCCTGGCGCATCTGGCGCCACTTGTCCAGGAGGCCGCGGTGGCCGCCGCGCTCGAGGCCGGGATTCAATTGCGCGGCGAGCTGCATGGTGAGCGTGCTTCCGCCGCGCCGCTCGCCCAGC
>DATIZV010000040.1:0-2163 GCA_035516915.1 Usitatibacter sp.
GATCGGCGGCGTCCTCGCGCGTTGCGGCGCGACCGGCTTCGAGGAGAAGCTCGCCGAGACGCTCGCGAGGAGAGGCAAGGGAAGCAACTTCCGCAAGGGCGACGACAACGCCTGGCGAAGCGAGGCCTCCCCGTTCGCCGCCTTGCAAGGCTGGAACGCCATCGGCCCGCGTGTCCGGGAGCTGCTGGGTCTCCAGCGCTGACCTCATGAACGACACGTCCTATGGCGCGACCTGGCAGCGGGCCGCGCAGGGCATCGCGAGCGTGCTGCAGTCGGAGTTGCCCGAGCGCGAGCAGCTGAAGAGGGTGCTCGGGCTGGGCTACTTCTCCCAGTTCACCTCGCACGCTTCCGCGGATTTCAACGAGGCGGTGGTCGCGTGGCTCGAACGCCACCTCGCCGAGCACCACGGGCTGCGCATCGCGCAGCTGCCCGCGAGCCTGGACGAGCTCGACGTCGTGCCCGACGCCACGATCGTGGGCAGGGACGGGCGCCGCGTGAGCCCGGACCTCCTGCGCAACGTCGCCTACGCGATGCAGCTCGCGCAAACCTGGCCCGGGCGCGCGGAGCCCGCGCAGGTGCTCGAGATCGGCGGCGGGTACGGCGCGCTGGCGCGGGTCCTCGAGGGCTTCCATCCGCGCTCGCGCTTCTGGCTCACCGACATTCCCGATTCGCTGCGCTGCTGCGAGATCTACCTGCGCGCCGCGTTCCCCGCCGCGCGCATCGTCCGCTACGACGAGGGCGCGAGCGGCGAAGAGCGGGACGCGGACTTCCACCTGGTTCCCGTCGCCCTCGCGCCGCGCGTCCTCGCGGGCAGGAGCTTCGACCTCGCGATCAACGTCTGGTCCTTCGGCGAGATGCCGAACCCGTTCACGCAGACGTGGCTGCGGCTCCTGCAGCGCGATTGCCGGGTCGAGCGGCTGTTCACGATCAATTCCTTCCTCGCGCCGGTGACGCCCGAGTCGGAGGCGAGAACGCGGATCGGCGATTGGCTCTTCCAGCTCGACGGCGAGTGGAGCATCGAGCGCTTCGAGATCGATCCCGTCGTGCATCGCTGTCCGCTGGTGCGCAACTTCCCCAACGGCATCGGGCTCCTGGCGCGGCGCATGCGCGACGAGCGGGAGATCGCGGGGTTGCGCGAGGCGGCGGCGCGCGAGGCGCAGGCGGTGCTTCGCGAGGACTGGGCCGGCATCGCCGCCTTCGAGCAGTCGAGCGCCGATGCGGCCCGGCCGGAGCGCATGCTCGACCTGCCCGCGGCGAGTCTCGAGGCGCGCAGCGTTTCCAGCCGGCGCCTTGCCGCGCTCACCGATTACATCGGGCACTTCGAGATCGAGCCGGGGAAGGAAGGACCGTTCTTCCGGTTGTGGAACGACTGGCGACTGAACGGCAGCGAGCGCTCCGGCGCGTTGCTCGTGGCCTATCTCGCGATGGTCGCCAAATCGGACCTCGAGCGGCGCTGCACGAAGGAAGAGCTGTTCCTTCTCCAGCGACTGCCGCGCATGAAACTGCACGACGAGTACCTCGCGTTCGATGCTTCGCGGGGAAGGATCGCCCACGGCGAGCAGCGGCTCACCGACCAGGAGGCGTGCGACCGCGCGCTCGCGCGCCGCTCCGCGGGCGATCTCGCCGAGGCGCTGGAGCTCTGGACGAAAGTGGCGGCCGCCTATCCGGCCCATGGCGATTGCTGGTTCCAGCTCGCGATGGGAATGAAGGCCGAGGATGCGCCGTGCGAGGCGGCGCTCTATGCGGCCCACGCCGTGCACCTGGGCTGCGACTACCACGCGGGCAAGGCCGCGGGCCTGCGTGCCGCGGCCGAGTCGGCGCTGCGGCGCTCGGCGGGTCTGCGTTCGGCAGATGCCGATGCGGCCTTCCGGACCTATTTCGCGGGAGAGCCGCAGCGGGCGCTCACTGAGCTCGCCGGAGCGAAGCGCCGGGCCGGGTCCGCGACGCTCGCCGCCGCCCTGGAGCGCGCGGCCGGCCGGTATTCCTAAGCAATAGCTGCGCCAGAAGTCCGGGATATTCTGCCGAATATTCCATATGGCCCGTTCGGCCCAGCCCGCAATATCCCGATACCGGGCAATGTTTGCACTCCCGAGGGCCGCCTGCCATCCGCCGTCGGCTCGCAGCACGCCAAGTCAGGGAGATCTTCGCCGTGCGATGCAATCG
>DATIZV010000041.1:0-5171 GCA_035516915.1 Usitatibacter sp.
CCAGCGGCGCGTCCTCCGGCGCCCTCGGGCCGCGCGCGGCGGGCGCCGCTGCCGCCTTCTGCGCCGCGGGCTCGCCCGCCGACGTCGGGCCGCTGGGGAGCTGGATGGTGAACGTCGAGCCCGCGCCCGGCGTGCTCTGCACCACGATGTCGCCGCGCATCATGCGGCAGATGCGCCGGCTGATCGCGAGCCCGAGCCCCGTCCCGCCGTACTTGCGCGTCGTCGAGGCGTCCGCCTGCTGGAAATCGCGGAAGAGCTTGCCGACCTGCTCGAACGTCATGCCGATGCCGGTGTCCTTCACCTCGAGCATGATCGTCTCGTGCCCGGGGATGGTGTAGCGCGACCCCGTGATCGAGATGGTCCCGTCCTTGGTGAACTTGACCGCGTTGCTCGCGAGGTTGAGCAGGGCCTGGCGCACGCGCGTGAGGTCGGCGTGCACGGCGCCCACATCCGGCGCGCACGAGACGACGACGCGGTTGCCGTTCTTCTCGGCGGTGGGCCGCACGGTCTCCGCCACCTCGCGCACCAGCGGCTCGACCTCGAAGTCCTCGGGATGCAGCTCCATCTTGCCGGCCTCGATCTTCGAGAGGTCCAGCACGTCGTTGATGAGCTCGAGCAGGTGCTTGCCGGATGAATGGATCTTGCGCAGGTCCGCCTGCGCGGCCTCGTCGGGCACGTCCTCCATGAGCAGCTCGCTGTAGCCGATGATCGCGTTGAGCGGCGTGCGCAGCTCGTGGCTCATGTTGGCGAGGAACTGCGACTTGTTGCTGCTCGCGGTCTCGAGCGCGAGGCTGCGCTCCTCGCTGTCCCAGCGGCGCAGGTACTGGCCGATCTGCCGGCCGATCGCGTCCATGAGGCGCAGCTGCTCCTCGTCGGGCTCGCCGATGTCGCGGCTGTAGAACTCCATGACGCCGATCGGCCGGCCGCCGGCCATCACCGGGAACGCGAAGGCCGAGTGCAGGCCCGCCTTCGCCGCCGCGGCCCTCCTGCGGAACGTGCGCTCCTCGCGGATGTCGCGGAACGAGACCGGCTTCGCCGTGCTCCACGCCCGCCGCACGAAGCCCACCGCGGGCTGGCGCGCCGACTCCTCGGTCCAGGCCGGCGCCTCCTGCAACGTCTTCACGCTCTCGTTGATGTAGTCGGCGACCTCCGGGTTGTCGATGTGCCAGGTCTCGTTGCAGCGCAGAACCTGTGCCGGCTCGTCCCAGCGCCAGTTCGCGCCGCACGCCCAGCCGAGGCTGGTGCAGATCGTCTGCAGGACCCTCGCGAGCGCCTCGGAGCCCGTCTCGGCCTCCGAGAGCACCCGCGTCACCGCGTGCTCCATCTCGCGATGGCGCGCGCCGAGCTTCACGTCGGTGTTGTCGATGATGGTGCCGATGAGGCCGCCCACGCGGCCGTCGGGGCGACGGAACGTCGCCTTGTAGTATGTGGTCTCGCGCCGCGCGCCGCCCGCGGCCGCGATCACCGCGTCGTAGACCTGCGAGTCGGCGCCGTTCCAGAGCTCCTGGTCCTTCGCGTGCATGCGCTCGGCGACCGCCCGGTCGTCGGGGTAGAGCTCGAAGACGCTCTTGCCGAGGAACTCCTCGCGCGAGCGGCCGAAGAAGCGCTCCCACGCGCGGTTCACGCCGATGTAGCGCCCGTCGGTGTCCTTGAAGAAGATCGGCAGCGGGATCGCCTCGATCAGCTGCAGCGCGGCCCACTGCTCCTTCTCGATCTCGGCCATGTCGTCACCCCCTCCCGCCATCCGCTAACCCTTCATTCCCGTGACGTTGTAGACCGACTGCGGGAGCGAGATGCCCTTGAGGGTCATCTCGCCGACGGGCTCCGCGACCGCCGCCTCCGCGACGCGCTTGAGCGCCTTCTCGCTCACGAGGATCTGTCCCGCCTTGGCTTCCCCGCACAGGCGGGCGGCGAGGTTCGCCACGCCGCCGATGCAGGTGTAGGCCCAGCGCCCCTCGAAGCCGACCACGCCGAGCGTCGCGTAGCCGATGGCGATGCCGATGCCCAGCCCGAGGTTGTGCCCGCGCCGCTGCCATTCGTCGCGCAGCGGGACGAAATCGCGCTGCATCTCGAGCGCCATGCGCACCGCGCGCCCCGTCGGATCCTCGACCGGCAGCGGGTCGTTGAACACGATCATCAAGCCGTCGCCGAGGAAGGCGTCGAGCGTTCCCTCGTGGGCCATGACGAGCCTGCCCATCACCGCGTGGTACTCGCCGAGCACGCCCATCACCTCCTCGGGCTCGGACGTGTCGGTGAAGGCGGTGAAGCCGCGCAGGTCGAGGAACACCACGACCACCTCGCGCCGGTGCGTGTCGAGCGCCCTCTCGCCCTTGCCGAGGATCGACTCCGCGACCTGCGGCGAGAAGAAGCCCTTGAGCTTGCCCAGCCGGTCGAGCTGCGCCACTTGCTCCTGCACCCGCGCCTCGAGCGTGCGGCCCCACTCGACCACCTCGTCGCGCAGCCGCTTCTTCTCGAGGCTCGCGTTCACGCGCGCGCGAAGGAGCGTCGGATCGAACGGCTTGGAGAGATAATCCTCCGCGCCCTGCTCGACGCAGCGGATCACGCTCTTCATCTCGTCGAGGGCCGAGATCATGATCACCGGGATGTGGCGCAGGCTCTCGTCGCGCTTCATCGCCTCGAGCACCTGGTAGCCGTCGACGTTGGGCATCATGATGTCGAGCAGCACCAGGTCGAACGGCTGGCGGGCGAGGAGATCGAGCGCCTCGCGCCCGTCGCAGGCCTGCACGACCTGCCGGTAGCCCTCGCGGTTGAGGCGGCGCGTCAGCACCTCGCGGTTGTTCTCGTTGTCGTCCACGACCAGGATCGCGGCCCCCGACCGCCCGGTGGACGCGGGCGCCGCGGCGCGCGCCGGCGCGGCGGGTGCGGCCTCGGCCGGATCGGGGCGCAGCAGCGCGCGAAGGCGCTCCGCCGCCTGGGACATGCGATCGACGTCCTTGCGAAGCTCCGCGTCGGCACCGTCGGCGAGCATCGCGGCGAGCGTCGCGATCGAGGCGGCCATCGATGCGAGCGGCGCGGTGAGCTGCGAGGCGAGCTCGCGCAGTCGCCCGCGCGCCGCTTCCACGTCCGCCGCGCCGCCCAGCTCCTTGATGCGATCGAGGAGCACGCGCGCCTGCCCGACGATTCCCTGCAGCGGCGCCACCAGCGGCGCCCGCGCCTGGGCCTGCACGTCCTCGAGCATCATCTCGGCGTAGCCGATGATGTGGTTCAACGGCGTGCGCAGCTCGTGGCGCAGGTCGTCGAGCTGGCTGGGCTCGGCCATCAGGCCTCCGCGCCGCGCGCGAGGAGCGCGGCGATCTTCGCGACCAGCCGCTCGATGTCGATCGGCTTCGTGTCGAAGTCGTCGCAGCCGGCCGCCATCGCCTTGTCCTTGTCGGAGGCCATCGCGTGCGCGGTGAGCGCGATGATGCGCACGTTCGCCGTCTCGGGCGTCGCCCGGATGAGGCGCGTCGCCTCCCAGCCGTCGATCTTCGGCAGGCTCATGTCCATGAGGATCAGGTCGGGCGCGGTGGTGCGCGACATCTCGACCCCCTGCTCTCCGTCGGTGGCGATCACCACCTCGAAACCCTTTCGGGTGAGCCGCCGGGACAACATGTCGTAGTTCATCTCGTTGTCCTCGACCAGCAGGATCTTCGCCACGGCCCCCTCCGTTCGCTCCAAGCCTTTTCTCCCGGATAGTGCGGGACGAAAGACCGATTGGCAAGAAACGCCCGGGCCGTCGGGGAGCCGGCGGCCCGGGCCGCCAAGGGCCGGCGCCGCCCGCCCTCGGCGTCGAATGTAGGCGCGAAAAATTTCGCCAAGCTTACGGCGGCGGGCGTGCGGCGGCGGCGCCCCGCGACGGTGTCGCGCTACTTGCGCCCGGCGCAGGCTCCCGGCTTCACCAGCGGCACGAACGCGTGGTAGAGCGGCATCGTGAAGATCATGCCGATCGCCACGCCGACGAAGGCGCCCGCGAGCGCGACGAGCTTCGAGTTGAACGCGTCGCCGATGAACCAGAGCCCGGCCACCGCGCACACGAAGAGCGGGATGGCGGCGAGGTGCGCGCGTCCCCAGGGCACGCTCACGTGGCGCCGGCAATTGCCGCAGCGCATCGTGCGGCTCGGGCCGAGGGACTGCTTCTGCCAGAACGAGAAGCTCTTGCGGCTGCACCACGGGCATTCGTACATCGCGACTCCTGGAAGCGGAAACGGCGGCGGAAGGGTGTAGCCGCAATTCTACCGCCGCGTAGGAGCGCGCGAAGCGCCGCGCCGTCGCGAATGCGACGCCGGCCGTGCCGATCGGACTACTCGAAGGTCCAGCGGTACACCGCGTCGAGGCCCGGGAGGTAGCCGGCGCGCGCGAGGAGCTCGAAGCTGTGCGTGAGCTTCCACGCGAGCTTGAGGGTGCCTTCCGCCGCTCCCAGCTCCTGCTCGTACGAAAGGTGCACGTCGTGCGTGAGGCTGCGGCCCACGGTGACCGACTCGGCGGCGGACGCCGTGCCGATGCGGCCCGCGACCGTGCTCTCGGGCAGCACGCCCAGCGCGCTGTTGGTGCTCGCGCGTCCCACCTTCACCTCGTCGAAGCCGAGCTTCTGCCCGATGTCCTCGCCGGGCGACTTGCCGAGCATCGAGGAGGCCGCCTGCACGAGGAGCGAGGCGTCGCCCGCGGTGAGGTCCGAGGGCCCGCGCCCGAGGACCAGCCAGGAGAGCTTCTCGGGCTCCGGCACGTCGGGCGTGGAAACGAGCTGCACGCGCGGATGCGCGACGCTGCCGAGCACCTCGACCCCGGCCACGACGGGCAGTCCCGTGCGCACCGCGCGAACGTTGAGCGCCGGGTTCTCGATCGGGCCGGCGAACTGCAGCACGCCGCGCTCGATGGTGAGCTTGTGCCCGTAGCCGTTGTAGGTGCCGCCCTCGGTGCGCACGGCGCCGGTCGCCCGCAACGCGGCGGGCGTGCCGGTCACCCGCAGGTTTCCCGCGAGGCGCGTATCGAGGCCGCGTCCCTGCAAGTAGAGCGCGTCGCCGAGGTCGAAGCGTGCGTCCACCTGGACCGGCTCGCCCGCGATTCCGGCCTGCGGCTTCCCCTGCGGCTTCGCGGCGCGCACCACCACGACGTCGTCGGAAACGGAAGGCGGCGCCGATTCCAGCGCGCCGATCCAGCCCGCGTCCACCTTG
>DATIZV010000042.1:0-5453 GCA_035516915.1 Usitatibacter sp.
GAGCTTTCAAGATCGCGGAACCTACTTCTCGACCTGGACCACGAACTCCGTTCCACGCACGCCCATGATCGCGGACGGCGTGCGGATTGTCATCGACTCGGGCGACTGCTTCACCATCTTGCCGGACACCGCCGCGAGGCGGCCCTGCTTCAGGTTGCCGGCGAACTCGCCCTGGTGGGTGGTCGAGTCGAAGCTGTACTTGTCGATCGAGAAAACGCTGTTCGGGCCGACCGACACGAGGCTGTTGTCGGTGAACGTGATGCCCGCGGAGCCGTCGGCGCCGGTGACGATCGTGTCGGAAGCCTGCAGGGAGGCGCCCACGCCGGCCGGAAGCTTCTCCGAGCCGCGCTGGATGGACACGTTGCCCTTCGAAACCTTGACGAGGCCGATGCTGTCGGCCGCCATCGCCGGTGCCGCGACCGCCAGGGCCGCGACCATGATCCACGCCTTGCGCATGACGAATCTCCCCTCGACGGATGTCGATTTACCGCCCTATCATGCCAAATCCGCGAGGAGGCTGCCTGTGAACCTTGTCACTACGCGAATGGGGATGTTTCCTTCCCGGCTGGAGCGGTGGAAGGAGGCGCGCGCCTTCGTGGAGGGCTTTTGCGGCAGCGCACAAATCGACCGCGAGCGCTGCCTCAAGGCGAACCTGGTCCTCGAGGAGCTCTTCCTCAACACCGTGAAGCACGGCCACCGCGGCGGCAGCGACGCTCCCATCTGGATCACGCTCACGGCCTCCGGCGGCGAGGTCTCGCTCACGTACGAGGACTTCGCCGGCCCCTTCAACCCGTTCTCGCGGGCCACGAAGGAGATGCTCGAGGCGCTCGCGGACACCCGGCGCGAAGGGGGCCTGGGCGTGCTTCTCGCGCACGGGCTCACGGCGAGCGCCGACTACGCGTACGTGTACGGGCGCAACCGCATCCGCCTCACGCTCGCTTAAGTCGATTTCAGGAAAGGCCGAAGAAGGAGCGGATGCGCGCGTGGATGTCGGCGTGCGGCGCGGGCGGCTGGTTGTACGCCGCCCCGATCGCGCGCAGCTCCTCGAGCTCGGACTCGCGCGTGGCGAGCACCTGGGAGATGGCGTCGGCCACGTCGGGGCGCTCGCGGATGATCTGCTCGAAGCCCGACTTGTCGAGGCGATAGCACATCACGTCGGTGCGCGCGTTCACGCTCGCGCGGCGCGGCTCGCCCGTGAGCATCCCCATCTCGCCGAAGACGCTGCCCGCGCCGATGGTGGCGATGGGCTTGCGGCCCGCGGCGGTGTCGATCCACACGTCGGCCTCGCCCGTGATGATGAGGTAGAGCCAATGGGCGGTCGCGCCCTGGCGCGTCATGATGTCGCCCGCCAGGAAAGGCGCGTACACCAGGTGGCCGGCGATCGTGGCGCGCTCCTCGGCCGTGAGCGGGCGGAAGAGGTCCACCGCGGCGAGCGCGGCGAGGCGCCGCTCGCGCTCATGCGCCTGCTCGAGCGCGCGATGCGCGTCGTCGTCGCGCACGCCGAGCTCCTGCTGGTGGGGAACGCCGAGCGGCATCGCGTTGCGGGCGAGGGCCGCGATCACGTGCGCGCGCACCACGCTGTCGGTCGAGTCGTCGTGCAGCGGGTCCGTGAGCCAGTAGCGAAGCGCGTAGCCGCCGAAGCCGGGCCCGATCTCCATCATCACCGCGTTGGGAGCGGGACTTTGCGCCACGCGATCGATGTGCGCGTCCTTCACCGCGCTTTCCAGCACGGCGCACACGCGCTGCGGCTCGATGGCGATGTCGACGTTCACGCGCACCCAGCGACGCCACGGGGTCTGCGCCTCGCCGAGCGCGCCGATCACCACGAACCGGTTCTGCAGCAGCCAGCCGTTCGGGACGATCACGGTCTCGCCGTTGCGCGTGCGCACGCTCGTATGCCGCCACGTGATGTCCACGACCTGGCCGCTCACGTCGTCGACGCGCACCCAGTCGCCGGTGCGAAGAGAGTTGTCGAGCTGCAGCACCACGCCGCCCAGCACGTTTCCCAGCGTGTTCTGCATCGAGAAGGCGATCACCGCGGTGAGGACCGCGGAGGTCGCCACGAGGCCGGCCGGATCGACGCCCGAGAGCCGGAGCCACACGAAGATCCAGCCCACGTAGAGCGCCGCGGTGACGAGGTCCTCGACGATGCCCACGGGGCGGATCCCCGCCGCCGGCAGGATCACGCGGAAGACGAACATCGTCGAGAGGCGCACGAGCACGATGCCCGCCAGGGCGCCGGCCACGTCCGCCGCGATGGAGGCCGCCTGGCGCTCGCCCATCGCGGTGGTGAGCTGCACGGACACCAGGGCGAGCGCGCAGATGCCCAGCAGGATGAGCGTGTTGCGCACGCTCGACCGGTCGCCGGGACGAAGCGCGAGCAGCGCCAGCGCGAGCCCGAGCGAAAGGCCCATGGCCCAGCCCATCTCGGTGCGAAGCAGCTCGCTCACGCCCATCGGCGCGCTCCTACAGCTGCGACTCGATTCGCTCGCACAGGCGCTCGAGCGTCTGGACGCGCGCGAAGAGCTTGTCGTCCGAGGCGATCACGTCCCACGCGGCCACGTCGGTGGAGGTGCGCTCGAGCATGTCGTTCACGGCCTGCTCGTACTTGGGCCACTTGCGCCGGTTGCGCCAGTCCTCGGGGGTGATCTTGAAGCGCTTGTAGGAAGTCTTCTCGCGCAGCCGAAAGCGCTTGAGCTGCTCCGCGGGCGTGATCGCGAGCCAGAACTTCGCCACGATCGCGCCCGCCTCGGTGAGCTGCTCCTCGAAGTCGTTGATCTCGGAGTAGGCGCGCATCCAGTCGAAGCTCGTGCAGAAGCCCTCGACGCGCTCGACCAGCACGCGCCCGTACCACGAGCGGTCGAAGATCACCGCGGCGCCGTGGCCCGGGACGTGGCGCCAGAAGCGCCACAGGTAGGGCTGCGCACGCTCCTCGTCGGTGGGCGCGGCGATGGGGACGACGCGGTAGAAGCGCGCGTCCATGGCCTGCGTGATGCGCCGGATGGTGCTGCCCTTGCCGGCGGCGTCCATGCCCTCGAAGACCATGACGATGGAGCGCTCGTGCATCTTCCTCGAGCGCGCGAGCAGGTTCAGGCGCCCCTGCAGCTTCACGAGCCGGCTCGCGTACTTCTCCCGGTCGAGGCTGCGCTTGTAGTCGAAGCTCATGAGCAGCGTGCGCTTGTCGAGCGGCGGCGCGGGTGGCGGCGCCGGAGGCGAGATCACGGGCGGCGCGCCCTTCAGGCGCGTGGACAGGGCCTGCTCGATCAGCCGCCCGGCGGTGAGCGAGCGGTACTCGTGGTCGCTGCCCTCGATCACCTCCCACGGCGCTTCGCCCGTGCTGGTCTCGCGCAGCGCGTCTTCGCACACGCGCACGAACTCGTCGTAGTGCTCGTAGTGGCGCCATTCCTCCGGCCCCACGCGCCACGCGGTGTCCTTGTGCGAGGAGAGCTGCTTCAGGCGCTTCTTCTGGGCGCGCTTGGACAGGTGGAACCAGAACTTCACGAGCAGCGCGCCTTCCGACACGAGCATGCGCTCGAAGTGGCGAATGCGCTGCAGGCGCCGCTCGAACTCCGCGCGCTTCTCGTTGCCCATCACGCGCTGCAGGATCGGGTCGGTGTACCAGGACCCGAAGAGGATCCCGATCCTTCCCTTCGGTGGAAGCGCGCGCCAGAAGCGCCACATTTCGGGATGCGCGCGCTCGGCGTCCTCGATCCCGCCGAAGGCGCGCGTCTGGATGTGGCGCGGGTCCATCCACTCGTTGAGCAGGTTCACCGTCTCGCCCTTGCCGGCCCCGTCCACTCCGTTCACGAGGACGATCGTCTGGAAGGAGCCGTTCTTGAGCAGGTCGTACTGCAGGTCGAGCAACCGCTGGCGAAGCTTGGGCTCTTCGCGCTTGTACTCGGACTTCTTCAGCTTGTGGCCGATTTCGGCGGACTCGAACATGGCTCTTCTCCCTGGATTGGCAGGCCAGCTTGCGCCGGCTCCACGCGCGCACGTTGCGCGCCGTCAATTGTCGCGTCCCCTAGGCCCTCCGCAGCCAGGAGCGGCGGTGCCGCGCGATGTCGGCCACGAGGGGCTCGAGCGCCGAGGGCTCGCCGCGCGCGCGGGCCGAGAACCAGCCGCGCGCGAACGCGGCGAAGGCCTCGGGCGCCCCGATCTCCTCGACGAGCGCGAGGGCCGTGGCCGCATCGTTGCAGTCGCCCAGCGTGTCCTGGATCGTCTCCAGCGACGCGGCGAAAGTGGCGAGCGGACGCGGCCGGAAGAGCGACGCGAGCGAATCGACCCCGTAGCGAAGGCGCTTGGCATCGACGCGCACGCGGTGGCGCTCCTCGGGCGTCATGCTCGCGAGCATGAGCGCGCCGCCCAGCAGCCGCTTGTGGCGCCTGCGGATCACGCGCTCGGCGAATTGCGGGAGCGTCTCGCCGGCCGGGGCGTTCGCGCCGGGCCCGTCGGCGTGCGCGAGCCAGCGCGAGAGCTCCAGCAGCACGGCCGAAAGCCGCGGCGATCGCATCGCCTCGCGCGCCTTCTCGCGCTCCCCGCGGCGCCGGTGCGCCACCTTCGCGCGCAGCGATCGCGCGAGCGCCGCGTCGCCGAACGCTTCCAGCGCCCCGGGCAGCGTCTGCGTCCCGAAGACGTCCCAGTCGCGCGCGGCGCCGAGCGCCCGTCCGATGTCGCCCAGCGCTTCGTGCCATGCCTCGGAGCGTTCGACGCCGATCTCGCGGCGGAACATCCGCAGCGCCGAGCGCGTGCGGCGGATCGCCACGCGCGCCTGGTGCACGAACTCCGGATCGGAGGACAGGAGCAGCCCTTCCTCGTTCGCCTGCAGCTGCGCGACTCCCGCGCCCACGATGATGCGCGCGGCATCCACCGGCGTCATCGAGGGCTCGAGCGCGATCTTCGCGGCCTTCACCGGCCGCGGCGCTTCGCCGCGCGCGAGGCGATAGCCGCGCTCGGCCTTCGAGACGGCGCTCGGGTGCAGCTCCACCTCCTGCATGAGGCGCGCTGCGAGGTCGTACGCGCGGCCCGGATCGCCCTCGAGGCACTCGATTTCCACTTCGCAGATGGGCGCGCTGCGATCGCCGCTCGCCACTTCGCCCGCGTCGAGCGCGACCTCGAGCCGGGTCCCGGGCTCCGGCGCGAGGGTCCAGGCGGTGCGCGTGAAATTCACCTCGAAGACGGGCGCGAGCCGCTCGCGGACATGCGTCGCGTCCTGCATGCGTGCGAGGGGCGTCTCGCTGAGGAGCGTCAGGTCCAGCGTGGGACCCGGACGCGAATGCTCCCATTCCTCGCGCTCGTGCAGTCCCCCGGTGCCGCCGTGCCCGGCCTTGAGGGTCTGTACCCAGCGCCGGCCCTCGCGCCTGAGGCGCAGCGCCATCTCGCGGCGCGCGAGGGCGCCCTCGGGCGTGTCGAAGTACAGGCTTCGCATGCGCGTGCGATGCGGGCTCGCGTCGGCG
>DATIZV010000043.1:0-6403 GCA_035516915.1 Usitatibacter sp.
GAAGGTGCCGAGGTAGAAGCCGCTCTTGTGCGCGTAGTCCAGGTTGAACTGGACCGCGGGATTCTCCGACGACTGCGCGATGCCGCGGTACTCGTACTCGCTGTAGATCGCGAGCTTCGGCGTGAGGGTGTAGTCGGGCGCGGGCGTTTGGTCGGCGCGGGCGACGGCGCTTCCGAGCGCGAGCGCTCCCGCCAGGAGCGCGAACGACGCCCCGTGGATGGCCTTCATGGTGGGTCCCTTTCTAGTGTTGGCTTTCGAGGTCGAGATTGAGCTCGAGCACGTTCACGCGCGGCTCGCCGAGGAAGCCCCATTGGCGTCCCCGGGTGTGCTTCTTCACCAGCTCGCGAACCTTCGCCGGGTCGAGCCCGCGCGCCTTCGCCACACGGCTCACCTGGTAGTCGGCGGCGGCGATGCTGATGTCCGGATCGAGGCCGCTCGCCGAGGCGGTCACGAGGTCCACCGGTACCGGCAGCGTGTTGCCCGGGTCCGCGTCCTTGAGCGCCTTCACGCGGGCCGCGACGGCGTCGGCGAGCGCGGGGTTCGTGGGCCCGAGGTTCGAGCCGCTCGAGGAAGCCGCGTTGTAGGGATACGGCGAGGTGGCGGAAGGACGGCCCCAGAAATGCTTCGGGTCGGAGAACTGCTGGCCGATCAGCTCGGAGCCGACGACCTTGCCGTCCTTCACGACGAGGCTGCCGTTCGCCTGCCTCGGGAACACGAGTTGCGCGATACCTGTGACGACCAGCGGATAGGCGATGCCGGTGATCGCGGAGAGGAGCAGGAACGAGACGATGGCGGGCCGGAATTGCGAGAGCATGGAAGACTCCGTTCTACGCGAGGCCCATCGCCGCGATGAGCAGGTCGATGGTCTTGATGCCGATGAAGGGGATGATCACGCCGCCCGCGCCGTAGATCCAGAGGTTGCGGCGCAGCACGGAGCCCGCGCCGAGCGGGCGATAGCGCACGCCCTTCAACGCCAGGGGCACGAGCGCCACGATGATGAGCGCGTTGAAGATGACGGCGGAGAGGATCGCGCTGTTCGGCGTGGCGAGGCGCATGATGTTGAGCGCGTCGAGCTGCGGATAGGTGGTCGCGAAAGCCGCCGGGATGATGGCGAAGTACTTGGCGATGTCGTTCGCGATCGAGAAGGTGGTGAGCGCGCCGCGCGTCATGAGGAGCTGCTTGCCGATCTCGACGATCTCGATGAGCTTCGTGGGATTCGAGTCGAGGTCGACCATGTTGCCGGCCTCTTTCGCGGCCTGCGTGCCGGTGTTCATGGCGACCGCGACATCGGCCTGCGCGAGGGCCGGCGCGTCGTTGGTGCCGTCGCCCGTCATCGCGACCAGGCGCCCTTCGGCCTGGTTCTCGCGGATGAGCTTGAGCTTCGCTTCCGGCGTCGCCTCCGCGAGGAAATCGTCGACGCCCGCTTCTGCCGCGATCGCCGCCGCGGTGAGCCGGTTATCGCCGGTGATCATGATGGTCTTGATGCCCATGCGGCGCAGCTGCGCGAAGCGCTCCTTGATGCCGCCCTTCACGATGTCCTTGAGCTCGACCACGCCGAGGATCCGGCCGCCTTCGGCGACCACGAGCGGCGTGCTGCCGCGGCGCGCGACGGTGTCGACGATCGCCTGCATCTCCTGCGGGAAAGATCCGCCGAGGGTGAGCATCCAGTCGCGGATGGCGTCGGCGGCCCCCTTGCGAATACGACGCTCGCCGATGTCCACGCCGCTCATGCGCGTCTGCGCCGAGAACGGCACGAAAGTCGCATGGAGCTTCTCGAGGTCCTGCCCGCGGATGTCGAACTTCTGCTTGGCGAGGATCACGATGCTGCGGCCCTCGGGCGTCTCGTCGGCGAGGGAGGCGAGCTGCGCGGCCTCGGCGAGCTGCGCCGGGCTCACTCCTCCGGCCGGAAGAAACTCGGTCGCCTGGCGATTGCCGAGCGTGATCGTGCCCGTCTTGTCGAGGAGCAGCACGTCCACGTCGCCCGCCGCCTCCACCGCGCGGCCGGAGGTGGCGATCACGTTGGCGCGCAGCGTCCGCCCCAGCCCCGCGAGGCCGATCGCGGAGAGCAGGCCGCCGATCGTCGTGGGGATGAGGCACACGAGCAGCGCCACGAGCACCGTGACGGTCACCGGATGGCCCGCCTTCGCCGCCTCGACGGAGTAGATCGAGTAGGGCAGCAGCGTCACGGTGGCGAGCAGGAAGATGAGCGTGAGCCCCACCAGCAGGATCTCGAGCGCGATTTCGTTGGGCGTCTTCTGCCGGCGCGCGCTTTCCACCATCGAGATCATCCGGTCGAGGAACGACTGCCCGGCTTCGACCGTCACGCGCACCACGAGCCAGTCGGAAAGAATGCGCGTGCCGCCCGTCACCGACGAGAAGTCGCCGCCCGATTCGCGGATCACCGGGGCCGATTCGCCCGTGATGGCGGATTCGTCGACGGAAGCGACCCCCTCGATCACCTCGCCGTCGGCCGGAATGAAGTCGCCCGCTTCCACGAGGAAGACGTCGCCCTTCGCGAGGCGCGTGGAGGGCGTCGGGCTGAATTTGGCGCTCCGCGAGGTGCCGGGAAGCTTCTTCGCCATCACGTCGCGCTTCGCCGAGCGCAGCGCATCGGCCTGCGCCTTGCTGCGGCCCTCCGCGATCGCCTCGGCGAAGTTCGCGAAGAGCACGGTGATCCAGAGCCAGAGCGTGACGGCGAGGATGAAGCCCGCCGGCGCCTCGCCGTGGCCGCCGAGCGCCTGGATCCAGAGGATCGTCGTGAGGATGCTCCCCAGGTACACGACGAACATGACGGGGTTGCGCCACTGGTGCTGCGGCAGCAGCTTCACGAAGGAGTCCGCGAGCGCCTGCCGGAAGATGTTCGGCGTGACGAGCTTGCGCAGCGCCACCTGCGACGGCGGCGGGGCAGGATGATTCATCGGGATGCTCATGGATTGTCTCTCGCGCTCAGTGCGACGCGTACAGGATCAGGTGCTCGACGACGGGGCCCAAGGCGAGCGCGGGCACGAAGGTGAGCGCGCCCACCACCACGACCACGCTCGCGAGCAGCACCACGAAGAGCGGGCCGTGCGTGGGAAGCGTGCCGAGTCCGGGCGGAACCGTCTTCTTCGCCGCGAGCGCGCCGGCGATCGCGAGCGTGGGGATCGCGACCCAGTAGCGCGCGAAGAGCATGCAGAAGCCCAGCGCCGTGTTGTAGAACGGCGTGTTCGCCGAGATTCCCGCGAAGGCGCTGCCGTTGTTGTTGCTCGCCGACGAGAACGCGTAGAGGATCTCGGAGAAGCCGTGCGCGCCCGGATTCGCGACGCCCGCCTTGCCGGCCTCGGTGAGCACGCCGATCGCGGTACCCACCAGCGCGCAGAGCGGCGGAACGAGCAGCGTGAGCACCGACATCTTCATCTCGAAGGCGCCGATCTTCTTGCCGAGATATTCCGGCGTTCGCCCGATCATCAACCCCGCGACGAACACGCCGACGATCGCGAAGATCAGCATCCCGTAGAGGCCCGAGCCCACGCCGCCGAAGATCACCTCCTCGAACTGGATGAGCCACATCGGCACCAGGCCGCCCAGCGGCGTGAACGAATCGTGCATCGAGTTCACGGAGCCGTTGGAAGCGGAGGTCGTCGCGGTGGCCCAGAGCGTCGAGTCCACGATCCCGAAGCGCACCTCCTTGCCTTCCATGTTGGCGCCCGGCGAGACGTCGGAGACGGTCTGGTCGGCGCCGGCCTTGGCGAGGATCGGGTTGCCCTTGAACTCGGACCAGGTGCACAGCGCGAGCATCGCGACGAAGATGATCGTCATCGTCGCGAGCACCGCCCAGCCCTGGCGCGTGTCGCCCACCATCTTCCCGAAGGTGTAGCAGAGACCGGCCGAGATCAGCAGGATCGACAGCACCTCCACGAAGTCGGAGAGCGGCGTCGGGTTCTCGAAGGGGTGCGCGGAGTTCACGTTGAAGAAGCCGCCGCCGTTGGTGCCGAGCTGCTTGATGGCGATCTGCGAGGCGGCGGGGCCGACGGCGATCGACTGCTCCTTGAGCGTCGCCTTCTCCGTGACCGGATTGCCCTTCTCGTCCTTCACCGGCTGTCCGGCGCTGTCGAGCTTGGGATTGTCGTACTCGACGCTCTCGGTGAGCGTCGCGTTGGGATAGGCGGAGAACGTCTGCGGCACGCCCTGCCACACGAGCGCGAGCGCCACGATGACCGAGAGCGGCAGGAGGATGTAGAGCGTGCTGCGCGTGAGGTCGACCCAGAAGTTGCCGATCGCCTCGGCGTTCTTGCGCTTGAATCCGCGGATGAAGGCGACGAGGATCGCCATGCCGGTCGCGGCCGACAGGAAGTTCTGCACCGCGAGCGCGAGCATCTGCGAGAGATAGCTCATCGTCGACTCGCCGCCGTAGCCCTGCCAGTTGGTGTTGGTGATGAAGCTCGTCGCCGTGTTGAACGAGGAATCCGGGCTCACCGCGGCCATCCCCGCCGGATTGAGCGGCAGCACCGCCTGCAGCCGCTGCAGGAAGTACACCGCGAGGAAGCCCAGCAGGTTGAAGACCAGCATCGCCACCGCGTACTCGGTCCAGCGCATGTCGTGCTTCTCGTCCACGCCCGAGAGGCGATAGACCAGGCGCTCGAACGGCCCGCCGATGCGGTTGAGGAACGCGGGTTGTCCTTCGTAGATCCGCGCCATGTAGGCGCCCAGCGGCTTCGCGAGGGCGATCAGCACCACCACGTAGACCGCGAGCTGCAGCCAGCCGTTGGCGAGCATCAGAATTTCTCCGGGACGAGCAGCGCGAAGATCAGGTACACGAGGACGGCGAGGGCGAAGAGGCCGCCCAGCCAGTAGATGAATTCGGCCATCAGGGCCTCCGCAGGAGCTCGCAGCCGTAGACGAGCGCGGCGGTGAGCGCGAAGAACGCGATGCCGATCGCGACGTAGATCAGGTCCATGGTCATTTCGGATTCCCTCCCGAATCGAGCCCTGCAGTCTGGCGTGCAGGGGATAAAGAAGCCGTAGAAATGGGGCCGCGCGGTGTCAACGCCGCGTATACGCAAGCCGATGCGGCTTGCGGATGGTGCTCTCTCGCTGCGGGGCGGCCTTGCGGTTCGTCAACGTTGCCGCGGGTTCGGACGGTGCCGCAGCCCGCGGAACAAGGCACGTACGGCAATCCCCGGGGGCGAGAACCGGCGGAAGGCCTCGCATCCCGCCAGCTCGACATCGGGGAGCTCGGCAGGCGAGCCGCGGCGTTTGCCCGCGGGGCGAGGGAACGTGCGCTCGAGCGCGACCAGGAAGAGCCCGCTGGCGAGCGCGAACAGGTACACGATGAACACGATGCCGAGCGCTTCCAGCATGGCCGTGATCCATGGAGACGATGCCGTTCCAGTGTGGGGACGCGGCCGTAAAAAACGCGTAAAACTTGACCGGCAGCCCGTAACCGCGGTGTAAATGGCCTACACTCTCGCGCCATGAACGAAGCCCGTCCCGACCCGGAGGCCCTCCTCGCCCGCGTACGGCGCGAGGAGGCGGCGGCGGCGCGGGGAAAGCTGCGGATCTTCTTCGGCTCCTCGGCCGGCGTGGGCAAGACCTACGCGATGCTGCTCGCGGCGCGCCGCGCCCGCGCCGAGGGGCGCGACGCGGTCGTCGGCATCGTCGAGACCCACGGCCGCTCCGAGACCGCCGCGCTCACCGAGGGCCTCGAGGTGCTCGCTCCGAGAAGCGTCGAGCACAAGGGCCGCACGCTCTCCGAGTTCGACATCGACGGAGCCCTCGCGCGCCACCCGCAGCTCATCCTCGTCGACGAGCTGGCGCACACCAACGCACCCGGCTCGCGGCACCCGAAGCGCTGGCAGGACGTGCAGGAGCTCCTCGCCGCCGGGATCGACGTCTACACGACGCTCAACGTCCAGCATCTCGAGAGCCTGAACGACGTCGTGGCGCAGATCACCGGGGTGCGCATCCGCGAGACCGTCCCCGACTCGTTCTTCGAGCGCGCCGACGAGCTCAAGCTCGTGGACGTCACGCCCGAGGACCTGCTGCAGCGGTTGCGCGAAGGCAAGGTGTACATGCCGGAGGCGGCGGAGCGCGCCATCCGCAACTATTTTCAGCCGGGTAACCTGACGGCGCTGCGCGAGCTGGCGTTGCGCCACACCGCCGAACGGGTGGACGACCAGATGCGCGTGTACATGCAGGCGCATGCCGTCAGCGGCGTCTGGCCGGTGACCGAGCGCATCATGGTCGCCATCAGCGGCGGCGGCCTGTCGGAGCGGCTGGTGCGTGCCGCCCGGCGCATGGCCGACCGGCGGCGCGCCGAATGGCTGGCCGTGTTCGTCGAGAACGCAGCGTTCCATCGACTGCCGGAGTCCTCCCGCGATCGCGTCGCCCGCGCGCTGCGTCTCGCCGAGCAGCTCGGCGGCGAG
>DATIZV010000044.1:0-10805 GCA_035516915.1 Usitatibacter sp.
GGGGAACGCCGGCTCACGCGCCTCGGCCGCGAGCTCGCGCGCCTTCCCGTCGACCCGCGCATCGGGCGCATGCTGCTCGCCGCGCGCGAATTCGACTGCCTCGCCGAGATGGTGATCCTCGCCGCGGCGCTCTCGATCCAGGACCCGCGCGACCGCCCGCAGGCGCTCCGCGAGCAATCGGATCGCGCGCACGAGGAGTTCCGCGACGAGTCCTCGGATTTCGTGCAGCTCCTGAATCTCTGGAAGTTCTTCGACACCGAGTTCCAGCACAAGAAGTCGAACCGCAAGCTCCAGGAGGCGTGCCGCGAGCATTTCCTCTCGTACGTACGGATGCGCGAGTGGCGCGACCTCGCGGGGCAGCTGCGCGAGATGGCCTCCGAGCTCGGCATCCGCGAGAACAAGACTGCGGCGACGTACGAGCAGATGCACTGCGCGCTCCTCGCCGGCCTCCTCGGCAACGTCGGCATGAAGGCGCTCGAGGGCGACGGCTACAACGGCCCGCGCGGCCTGCAGTTCCACGTCTGGCCGGGCTCGGGACTGAAGAAGAACCGGCCGCGCTGGATCATGGCCGGCGAATTGCAGGAGACGGCGCGCGTTTTCGCCCGCAACGTCGCTCGCGTCGAGCCCGATTGGATCGAGAAGGCCGCGGCGCACCTCGTCGACCGCGCCTACGTCGAGCCGCACTGGGACGCGAAGCGCGGCGAGACGGTGGCCTACGAGAGCGTGACGCTCCACGGCCTCGTGCTGGTCGCGCGGCGCAAGGTGAGCTACGGCCGCATCGATCCGGCCAGGGCGCGCGAGGTGTTCCTCGAGGGCGCGCTGGTCGCGGGCGAGCTCGAGTCGAAGCTCGCGTTCTGGACGCACAACCGGGCCCTCATCCGCGAGGTCGAGGAGCTGGAGCATCGCGCGCGCCGGCCCGACGTGCTGGTGGACGACCGCGCGCTCTTCGCTTTCTACGACGCGCGCGTCCCGAAGGAAGTGCGCGACGTACGCTCGTTCGAGGCCTGGTATCGCGCCGCGAGCGCGAAGGAGCCGAGGCTCCTCTTCCTCGCGCGCGAGGACGTGATGCGCCACGGCGCGGAGTCGGTCACCGAGGCGCTCTTTCCCAAGGAGCTCGCGATGGGCGAGGCGAGGTTTCCCCTCGCCTACCGCTTCGAGCCCGGCCATCCGCTGGACGGCGTCACGATGACGGTGCCGCTCGCGTTGCTCAACCAGGTCGACGACGCCGCGATCGACTGGCTCGTGCCCGGCATGATCCGCGAGAAGGTGGCCTGGACGATGAAGGCGCTGCCGAAGCGCATCCGCACCCGGCTCGTGCCCGTGCCCGAGCACGTCACGACGTTCCTCGAGCGCGCGCAACCCGGCGCGAAGACGGTGAAGGACGCCGTGCTCGAATACGCTTCGCGCGCCGTGGGCGAGCGCCTCGAGCCCGACGTGTTCTCGAAGGAAGATCCGCCGGCGCACCTGCGCATGAACCTGCGCGTGGTGGACGAGGCGAGGCGCGAGCTCGCGATGGGGCGCGACGTCGGGGAGCTGCGCCAGCGCCTCGGCGAGGCGGCGAGCCTCACGCTCGCGAGAGCGAAGCCCGGCATGGAGCGCGACGGGATCACGAGCTGGGATTTCGGCGAGCTGCCGGAGCAGGTCACGTTCAAGCGCGGCAACCAGACCCTCACGGGCTACCCCGCGCTGGTGGACGAGGGAGCGAGCGTCTCGATCCGCCTCTTCGATACGCGCGACAAGGCCGACGCAGCGCACCGCGAGGGCGTGAAGCGCCTGCTCGCGATCGAGCTCAGGGAGCAGGCCAAGGGCGTGGAGCGCGGGCTCTCCGGCTTCAACGCGCTCGCGCTCAAGTTCAACGCCATGGTGCCGGCCGAGAAGCTGCGCGCGGACCTCGTCGCCGCGATCGTGGACCGCGCGTTCCTCGGCGAGGACCCGCCGCCGCGCGACAAGCGCGCCTTCGAGGAGCAGAAGAAGCGCGCGAAGGCGCGGCTCCCGGCGGTGACCGAAGGGGCGCTGCGCCACGCGGGCGCCATCGCCGAGGCGAGCCAGGAGCTCGCGCAGGCGATCGCGCAATCGGGCGGGCTCGGGCGTGTGACGCAGGAGGTGAAGGCGCAGCGCGATCGCCTCGTGCATCCGGGCTTCCTCGCGGGCACGCCGTGGGAGCATCTCGAGCACATCCCGCGCTACCTCAAGGGCTGCGCGCTGCGCCTGCAGAAGTACCGCTCGAACGCGGAGCGCGACGCGAAGCACGCGGCCTCGGTGCAGTCGTTGTGGCAGGACTACGAGGCGCGCGCCGAGGCCGATCGCGCGGCGGAGCGCAGCAACCCGAAGCTCGAGGAATTCCGCTGGCTCATCGAGGAGCTGCGCATCTCGCTCTTCGCCCAGGAGCTGCGTACGCCGTTCCCGGTCTCCGCCAAGCGCCTCGCCAGGTTCCGCGACGAGAACTTGCGGTGAGGAAGATCGGGGACAGACCCCATTTTCCGAGCGCCGAGTCCGCTTGCGCGGACAGCGGAAAATGGGGTCCGTCCCCGATTTTCCCTACAATGTCCCGATGAACGACCTCGCCGAGCGCATCCGCATCGCCTCCCGCATGGCGCACATCGCGCCGTTCGAGGTGATGGAGATCCAGACGCTCGCGCGCGAGGTGGAGGCGCGCGGCAAGGACGTGGTGCACCTGGAGATCGGCGAGCCCGACTTCCGCACGCCGCGGCCGGTCGTCGAGGCGGCGAAGCGCGCGCTCGATACCGAGCCGATGTTCTACACCTCGGCGCTGGGCCTCGCGCAGCTCCGCGAGGCGATCGCGCGTTTCTACGCCGAACGCTATCGCGTCGACGTCCCCGCGAGCCGGGTGATCGTCACCGCGGGCTCGAGCGCGGCCCTCCTCCTCGCCTTCGGCGTGCTGCTCGATCCGGGCGACGAGGTGCTGCTCACCGATCCGGGGTATCCGTGCAACCGCCACTTCGTGCGCACGCTGGGCGCCGTGCCGCGCGGCGTTCCCGTCGGTCCCGGCTCGCGCTACCAGCTCTCGCCCGACCTCGCGCGCCGGCATTGGGGCGAGAGGGCGCGCATGGTGATGGTCGCGAGCCCTTCGAATCCGACGGGGACGCTGGTGACGCCCGAGGAGGTCGCGGGGCTCGCGCGACTCGCACGGGAGAAGAACGGCACGCTCCTCGCCGACGAGATCTACCACGGCCTCACCTACGGCCTCGACGCGCGCACCGCGGCGGAAGCGGGCGAGGACGTCGTCGTCATCAACAGCTTCTCCAAGTACTTCCAGATGACCGGGTGGCGGCTCGGCTGGATGGTCGCGCCGCCGGATCTCGTGCGCAGGATCGAGGTGCTCGCGCAGAACCTCTTCATCTCGCCCTCGGCGGTCGCGCAGCACGCCGCGCTCGCCTGCTTCGCGCCGCAGACGATCGCGATCCTCGAGGAGCGCCGCGCCGAGCTCGACGAGCGCCGCCGCTTCCTCGTCCCCGCGCTCGAGTCTCTCGGCTTCGGCATTCCCGTCGTCCCCGAGGGCGCGTTCTACATCTACGCCGATTCCTCGCGCCTCGCGCCCGACAGCTTCGCCTTCGCGCGCGAGGTGCTGGTGGAGGCGGGCGTCGCGTTCACGCCCGGCAAGGACTTCGGCGCGAACGAGCCGCAGAAGCACGTGCGCATCGCCTACACGCAGCCGGTCGCGCGCCTCGAGGAAGCGGTCGGGCGGATCGCGCGATTCCTCGCGAAGAGGCGCTGACGATGTGGCTCGACGCGATCCTCGCCTACCTGCACTTCACCTCGATCTTCCTGCTGTTCTCGTTCCTCGTGGTCGAGACGATGATGTTGCGCGGCCGCCTCGAAGAGCCCGAGGTGCGCCTGCTGGGCCGCGTGGATATCTGGTACTTCGGCGCCGCGATCGCGGTGCTCGTCACGGGGTTCTCGCGCCTGGTGTGGGGGGCCAAAGGGCCGGAGTTCTACCTCACCAGCTGGCCGATCTACGTGAAGCTCGCGCTCTTCCTCACCGTCGGCATCCTCTCCGTGGGGCCGACTTTGCGCTTCGTCCGATGGCGCCGCATGTTCGAGCGCGACGCCTCGTGGTCGGTGCCCGAGGCGGAAAGGAAACGCGCGCGCCGCACCGTCATGATCGAGGTGCACCTCGCGGCGCTGATCCCGCTCTTCGCGGTGATCATGGCGCGCGGGCTGGGGTACTGATCCCGCGTCACGCCCCAACGGATGAAGGCGTTCGTCCTCACCTACCATTCGCACAACATCTCCGGCGTCGACTACGCGGAGAACGACCACGTGGCGCTCGCTTCGGACCTGCGCACGCTCACGGAATCGGGCGCGCGCATCGTGCCGCTCCCGCGCATCGTGGAAGCCCTGCGCCGCGGCCTCGAGGGCCGACCGGACGAGACCTGGGTCGGCATCACTTTCGACGATGGTCCGTCGTTCGATTTCGCCGATTTCGTGCACGCGCGCTTCGGCCCGCAGCGCAGTTTCCTCAACGTCATGCGCGACTTCGCGCGCGAAGCGGCCGGCGCGCAACCCGGGCTCCATGCGACGAGCTTCGTGATCGCTTCGCCCGAGGCGCGGGCGGCGATGGAATGCGCCGAGGATTGCGGCTATCCGGACCTCGCGCACTGGCTCGGCGATGCATGGTGGAAGGAGGCGGCGAGGAGCGGCCTCATCGCGATCGGCAATCACAGCTGGGACCACGTGCACCACGCCGTGCCGCGCACCGCGATCGCCGACGAGGCGCGCGACGACTTCACGCGCGTGGCGAGCTACGTCGAGGCCGACCGCGAGATCCGCCGCGCCGCCGATTTCATCCGCGAGCGCTCGGGAGCCGCGTGCGAGCACTTCGCCTATCCTTTCGGGCACGTGAACCGCTTCCTGCTCGAGGAGTACATGCCGTGCCGCGCGGCCGAGCACGGCATGGCGGCGGCGTTCGGCGTCGACGGGCGGCCGGTGCGGCGCGAGGATTCCATCTGGAACATCCCGCGCGCGGTGTGCGGATACCATTGGCGATCGCCGCGGGAGCTGCGCGATCTCCTCGCACGGCCCGGCTGACCCGGAGGAGCGACCGGAGTGCCTGCCCATTTCCTCGTCACCGAAACGCACGACGCCGCGTTCCTCGCGGGCGACCTCTTCCGCCGCGTGTTCGGCCAGCCGATTCCCGGCTACCCGAGCCACTTCGTCTGCCTGCATCGCGCCGACGACGGGGCGCTGCGCACCGCGGGATACGTCCACTTCAGCGCCTTCGAATCGGTGCACCTCGTCGGCGGCTTCGTGGTCGACCGCGAGATGTACCGCGGCGCCGCGCGCGCCCACCTCGAGGAGCTGCGTCCCAGCCTCACCATCGGCGAGCACCTGATGCGCGAGGCGATCCGCGCGCTGCCTTCGTCCAACGCCGTGTTCGCGTTCATGGGCGACCGCCGCTCGATCGAGGTGAACGAGCGCGTGGGCTACGAGCGCACGCACCTCCCGAACCTCTTCGCGTTCTGGAGGAGGGACCTTCCCGGGGACGCGAAGCGCGCGCTCGCCGAGCGCGTGATGCGCGTGACGCCCTTCTGACTCAGGGCGCGAGCGCGCCTTCGAGGAGCGCGCGGAATTCCTGCGGCGTCTTCCAGTCGCGGCCGCAGGTGAAGCGCGGCATGCGCCAGGGATCGCTCGCCTCGGTGAGGTAGGCGGGCTCGGTGGTGAACGCGGCCACGAAGCGATCGGAGCGCGCCGGGAACCAGCGCGTGGCGAGGAATTCGTTCGTCTCTCCGTACGGATAGGCGAAGAGGCCCGCCGAGGCCGAGGGGACGCGCGCCCGCAGGTAGTCGTCCGCCTGCGCGATCTGGTAGGCGGCGAGCGCTTCCGTGTCGATGGGGACGAACGTGCCGCGGCGCAAGCCCGGCCAGCGTTCGTCGGCGATCGACTCGTGGTTGTGGTCCCAGCTGTGGTTGGCGATCGCCATGAGGCCGGTCGCGGCGGCGCTCGCCCACCAGTCCTCGTTCCACCAGCCCTTGCCGACCATGCAGGTGCGGTCGAGCTTCGCGCGCGCCGCGGGCGAGACGATCACGAACGAGGTCATGTGCGGCGCAGCGACCGGGCCCCGGCGGCGCTTCGCGAAGTCGCGCAGGATGTCGAGGAAGCTCCGCTGCACGCCCCACGCCGGATGGTCGAGGTCGCGGGAATCGAAGTCGCTGCCGTCGTCGCAGGTGAGCGCGGCGATGCGCCGCCCCTCGAGCGATGCGCGGTCCGAACGCCAAGCGCTCACGACGCGATGGAGCGGCATCGTCTCGAAGCCCAGGCGCGCGAGGTCGGCGAGGTCGGCCGCGAGGGCGACGTGGTCGTTCGTCGCGTAGTCGTTGCCGTGCACGTTCATCGCGTGGTAGAGGAGGACCGGGATCTTCATCGGCGTCAGAACGGGCCGATCGCGGCGATCGAGTCGACCAGCGCCTCGCGCTCGCGCTCGGGAAGCTCGCGGAACCACTTCACGATGACGTGCTTGTATCGCGTCGGCACGTAGCCGGCACGCACGTCCACCGCCATCGCCTTCGCGTCCCCGCAGTAGCCGAACCAGGCCTTGCAATCGGTGAGCTCGCGCGCCGCGGTCTCCATCATCATCTGCGCCACGCCGCCGCGCGCGCGGCACGCCTCGAAGTGCTCCTTCGGCATGCGGCGATAGAAGCTCTTGCGCACGCACATGCCGCCTTCGAGGTACACGTCGCCGTGCCTGATCCAGTTGCAGAAGCCGACGGTCTCCTCGCGCCCGTCGGGCCAGCGGTAGAGCGCGACGTACTGGCGCCAGTTCTCCGGGGGCGTCGGGATCGAAAGGCCGCACTTGTCGCGCGGCACCGGAAACGGCGCGTCGAAGCTCTCGCGGAAGAGCTCCGCGGCGTAGCGCTCGGCGTTGCCCGCGTCGAAGATCGAGATCGCACGCTCGAACGGGATCATCGCCGCGCTCATTGCGCCTGCGCGTAGCCGCCCGGCGGGATGAATTCCTTGCCGTCGGGGATCGCGGGCGAGGGCCGCGCGCGCGCCGCGGCGATCACGGCGGCGGGATCGAGCGCGGCGGCGGTCCTGCGCAGCCAGGCGTCGTCGCGCGCGAGCGTCTCGCGCGTGAGCCGGTAGCGCCCCGCGGCGATCGCTTCCACCATCGCCTTCGAGACCTTCGGCGAGTAGTGGTAGATGTCGGTGTAGTAGTCGAGGTCGGTCACGAGCGCGGGCTCGGCCTGGAAGTCGAAGAACTCCACGTTCGGGTAGCGGCGCGCGCGCTCGAAGAGCCAGTCGCGGAAGGCGAGCGTGACCTCGACCTGCCGGCGCTGCTGGAAGTCCAGCCACACGAGGATGGAGTAGGGCGCGTACACGAACGTGAAGCGTACCTTCGGATAGCGCTCGATGAGCGGCTCGAGGTTCGCCTCGAAGCTCGCCTGCATCCCGGCGAGCGTGCGCGGCGGCTGGCGGAACTTCTCGTTGAGGTTCGCGGGATCGAGCCCCTGCACCGCCTTCGCCGCGAAGAACTGGTGCTCCCATCCCCAGTACCACATGCGCGCCGGATCGGTGTTGAAGCGCGACCAGTGCAGGCCCAGCAGCGTCTCGATCGACTTCGCGGTAGCCTCTACGCCGACCAGGTACGGCACGTCGTTCCACAGCCGGTCGTCGTAGAGGTAGGCCGGAAAGGGCTCGGCGAAGCCGCTGCGATCCGGCGCGCCCGAGAAGCCGTTGTAGTCGAGATTCATGATCACCTGCTTCGGCTTGCCGGTGGCGAGCGCCACGCGCAGCAGCTCGGCCGCGTCGTAGGCGGTCTCGGCGGAGATCGCGAGGTTCACCGTGCGGCCGCCCATCGCGCGGTCCACGTCCCCGGGCACGATGCACTCCATGAGCGAGGAGCCGGTGACGATGCGGTCGTAGTCCCAGTGCCGCGCGATTCCCGGGTTCTCGTAGCGCTGCCAGGCATTGTAGAAGCGCGGCGCGAAGCGCGTGGGCTTGCGGTAGTGCTCGAAGGGATCGACCCACGCGTTGAGCGCGGCCACTGCCGCGACGAGCGCGAACGCGACCGCGAGGACGCCGAGGAAGAAGCGCCGCCCCATCAGAAGATGAAGTAGATGAACTCGCTCGCGTTCTCGATGAAGACGAGGCCCGCGGCGAGGAGCGCGCCGAACGCGAAGCGCGGCAGGGGCGAGGCGAGCGACACGGAGCGTGCGATGTCGTGCGCGTTCCTGGGCGTGAAGGTGAGGACCATCGCGAGGGCGAAGATCGCGAGGATGCCGAGCTCGCGCAGCCGCTCGGGCGTCGCGACCGGGTGCGTGAGCCCCGCCCATTGCCACACGGTGAGGCTCGGGTCGAAGCCGTGCAGCCCCGCCACCGAGGCGAGGATCGCGCCCGCATCGGAGAGCGACGGGGCGCGGAACACCACCAGCGCGGCGCTCACGAAGAGGAAGGTGACCGCGATCGCGACGGGCCTCGGGAGCGGATGGCCGAGCTTGCGCCAGAAGTGCAGCACGACCAGCGCCAAGCCGTGCGTCGTTCCCCAGATCACGTAGGTCCATGCCGCGCCGTGCCAGAAGCCGCCGATCGCGAAGGTGACCACGAAGAGCACCAGCATGCGCGCCTCGCCGCTGCGATTGCCGCCGAGCGGGACGTACACGTAGTCGCGCAGGAAGCGCGAGAGCGTGATGTGCCAGCGGCGCCAGAACTCCTGGATGTCGGCCGAGCGGTACGGAGCGTCGAAATTGATCGGCAGGCGGATGTTGAGCATGAGCGCGGCGCCGAGCGCCATGTCGGTGTAGCCGCTGAAGTCGAACACGAGCTGCATCACGTAGGCGAGCATCGTGATCCACGCGTCGGCGAACGTGAGCGAGTGCGCCTGCGCGAAGCCGGCGTTCGCCCACGGCGCGAGGTTGTCGGCGACCAGCACCTTCTTGCCGAGGCCGAGCGCGAAGAGCGCCAGGCCGCGCGCGACGTTCTCCCAGTCGAGGCGCTTCAGCCTGGGATCGGCGAACTGCGGCATCATCTCGCGGTGGTGGATGATGGGTCCGGCGAGGAGGTGCGGGAAGAACGTCACGAAGAGCAGGTAGTTGGTGGCGCTGTACTCGGCGGCCTTCCCCTTCCACGCGTCCACGAGGTAGGCGATCTGCGTGAACGTGAAGAAGCTGATCCCCAGCGGCAGCGCGATGGCGAGGATCGGCAGATTCGCGCCGAGCGCATCCAGGTTGGCGATGAAGAAATCGGTGTACTTGAACCAGCCGAGGAGGCCGAGGTCGAACGCGACCCCGGCGGCGAGCACCCAGCGCTCGTTGCGGCCCGCGGCGGCATCGCGCGAGAGCCGGTGCCCGACGAGGTAGTTGACCGCGACCGAGCCGACGAGGATCCAGAGGAAATCGAGCCGCCACCACGCATAGAAGAAGAGCGAGGCGCCGGCGAGGAACGCGTTCGCCGCGAAGGCCGAGAGGCGCGCGACGGCGAAATAGCCCAGGACGACGAGCGGCAGGAACGCGAGGACGAACGCGTACGAGTTGAACAGCACGCGCGCGATTATACGGGCTAGTAGTCCCGGAAATAGTAGAGCGCGGCGCAGAGCGCGAAGCCGATGCCCCACAGGAGCCACGCCGCGCTCACGAAGTAGGGGTAGGCGCAGAGCGCCACGCCGATCGCCATGGGGCTGAAGCGCGCCTGCTTCTTGCCGTACAGGAAGGCGACGCTGCCGATCAGGCCGAAGAAGAGGCCCGCGAAGAGCACGCCGGGAGAAGGAAGGGTCATGTCCATCAGTCGAGCGCCTGTTCGATGTCCGCGATGAGATCCTGCGCGTCCTCCACGCCGATGGAAAGGCGTACGAGGTCGGGAGGGCAAAGGGTGTTCGGGCCTTCCACGCTCGCGCGGTGCTCGGCGAGGCTCTCGACGCTCCCGAGCGAGGTGGCGCGCCTGAAGACCGCGAGGCGCGCGGCGAAGCGCTTCGCCGCCGCTTCCCCGCCCGCGATCCGGAGCGAGAGCATCGCGCCGAAGCCGCCGTTCATCTGCCGCGCGGCGACGGCGTGGCCCGGGTGCGCCTTCAATCCGGGATAGAGCACGTGCGCGACCTTCGGATGCTTCTCGAAGCGCTCCGCGATCGCCTGCGCGTTCGCGCACGCCGCGTGCACGCGCAGGAAGAGCGTGCGCATGCCGCGCGCGAGGAGCCACGCCTCGAAGGGCCCGGGCACCGCGCCGCCGCCCGCGCGCACCTGCCGGATGCGCCGCCAGGTCTCGTCGTCCTTCGCGCTCGCGAGCGCGCCGGCGAGGACGTCGGAATGGCCGTTGAGGTACTTGGTGGCCGAATGCATCACGATGTCCGCGCCGAGCGAGAGCGGCCGCGTGAGCGCGGGCGTGGCGCAGGTGGAATCGACCGCGACGATCGCGCCGCGCGCGTGCGCGATCTCGCTCGCCGCCGCGATGTCGGTCACCTCCCAGGTCGGATTGGCCGGCGTCTCGATCCACACGAGGCGCATCGGCTTCGCGCCCGCGCGCGCGGCGAGATCGTCGAGCGAGGCGTTGTCGTAGAGATCCACCTCGAGGCCCCACGAGGCCATGAACCCGGTGAGCCAGTTGCGAAAGCCCCAGTACATGTTGCGCGGGGCGAGCACGCGGTCGCCGGGCGCGAGCGCCTGGAACACCGCGCCCGCGGCGGCTTGCCCGGAGCTGAACAGGATCGCTCCCGCGGCCCCCTCGAGCGCCGCGAGCAGCGCCTCGGGCCCGTCGTAGGTGGGATTGTCGGCGCGCGAGTAGATGCGGCCCGCGGGAAAGCTTCCGTCGGGCGCGCGCTCGTAGGTGGTCGAAGGATGGATGGGAGGGACGATGTCGCC
>DATIZV010000045.1:0-17766 GCA_035516915.1 Usitatibacter sp.
ATCGCCTTCTACGCCGTGGGCGCGTACACCTACGCGCTCCTCGCCTCGCCGCAATTCAACATCCACTGGCCGTGGTGGGCGATCCTTCCCATCGGCGCGGCGATCGCATGTTTCTTCGGGATATTGCTCGGCACGCCCACGCTGAAGCTGCGCGGCGATTACCTCGCCATCGTGACTCTCGGCTTCGGCGAGATCATCCGCATCTTCCTCAACAACCTCTCCGATCCCTTCAACCTCACCAACGGGCCGAAAGGCATCTGGTCCATCGACTCCGTGCATTTCATGGGGATCCACTTCGGCGTGCCGAGCCATTTCGCGGGCCTCGACTTCTCGGGCACGATCAAGTACTACTATTTCCTGCTCGCGATCCTCGTGCTGGTGATCGTCGTGAACCTGCGGCTCCAGGACTCGCGCATCGGCCGCGCCTGGGAGGCGATCCGCGAGGACGAGCTCGCGGCGCGCTCCATGGGCATCAACACGCGCAACATGAAGCTCCTCGCCTTCGCGATGGGGGCGTCCTTCGGCGGCGTGGCGGGCGGCATGTTCTCGGCGATGCAGAACTTCATCAGCCCCGAGAGCTTCGTCCTCACGCAGAGCGTGATGGTGCTCTCGATGGTGGTGCTGGGCGGGATGGGCAACGTGTGGGGCGTGATCCTCGGCGCGATCCTCCTCACGTTCGTGCCCGAGGTGCTGCGCTACACCGTGCAGCCCGTCCAGAACTGGCTCTTCGGCCGCTCGATCATCGATCCCGAGGTGATCCGCATGCTCCTCTTCGGGCTCACCATGGTGGTCATGATGCTCTTCCGTCCCGCGGGCCTGCTGCCTTCGGCGGTGCGCAAGCGCGAGCTGGCGGTCGCGGAAGATGTCGACTGAGCCGGAGCCGGTCCCGGCCCGCGCGGCGCCGATCCTCGAGGTCGAGCGCATCGGCAAGCGCTTCGGCGGCCTCACGGCGCTCTCGGACGTCACGTTCACCATCGGCGAGGGCGAGATCTACGGCCTCATCGGACCGAACGGCGCGGGCAAGACCACGCTCTTCAACGTCCTCACCGGGATCTATCACCAGGACGAGGGGACGCTGCGCTTCCGCGGCGCGGCGCTGCGCGTGCCGACGCCGGATCGGATCGCGAAGCTCGGCATCGCGCGCACCTTCCAGAACATCCGCCTCTTCGCGAACCTCTCGGCGCTGGAGAACGTGATGATCGGCCGCCACGTGCGCACGCGCGCGGGCGTGGTGGGCGCGATCCTGCGCGACCGGCGCACGCGCTCGGAGGAGGCCGCCATCGAGCGGCGCGCGCACGAGCTGCTGCGCTACGTCGGCATCGCGCGGCGCGCCAACGAGCTCGCTCGCCACCTCTCCTACGGCGACCAGCGGCGGCTGGAGATCGCGCGGGCGCTCGCCACCGACCCGCGCCTCCTCGCGCTCGACGAGCCCGCCGCGGGCATGAACGCGACCGAGAAGGTCGAGCTGCGCAAGCTCCTCGAAGCGATCCGCGCCGACGGCATCACGCTCCTCATCATCGAGCACGACGTGCGCCTCGTGATGGGCCTGTGCGACCGCGTTCTCGTGCTCGACTACGGCCGCAAGATCGCCGAGGGCGTGCCGAAGGCCATCCAGAAGGATCCGGCCGTGATCGCCGCGTACCTCGGCAAGCCGCGTGCGGAAGCCGAGGCGTGAGGCTCCTTTCGCTGGAGCGGCTCGAGGTCGCCTACGGCGGGATCCGCGCCGTGAAGGGCATCGACCTCGCGGTGGAGGGCGGCGAGACGGTGTGCCTCATCGGCGCGAACGGCGCGGGCAAGACCACCACGCTTCGCGCGATCACCGGCCTCGTGCGCGCCGCGGCGGGCGTCGTGCGCTATGCGGGGGAGGACATCGGGCGGCTGCGCGTGCACGAGATCGCGCGGCGCGGCCTCGCCATGGTTCCCGAGGGGCGCGGCGTGTTCCCGCAGCTCACGATCGAGGAGAACCTCGCGATGGGCGCCTACGCACGCAAGGATCGCGCGGCGGTGCGTGCCGACCTCGACCATGCGTTCGAGCTCTTCCCGCGCCTCGCCGAGCGCCGCAGGCAGACCGCGGGCACCCTCTCCGGGGGCGAGCAGCAGATGCTCGCGATCGCGCGCGCGCTCATGAGCCGGCCGCGGCTCCTCCTCCTCGACGAGCCGAGCATGGGCCTCGCGCCGCTCATGGTGGAGAAAATCTTCGAAGTGATCCGCACCATCGCCGCGCAGGGCGTGACGCTCCTCCTCGTCGAGCAGAACGCCCGGCTGGCTCTCGAATCGAGCCATCGCGGGTACGTCCTCGACGGCGGGCTCGTCACCCTCTCCGGCCCGGCGCGCTCGCTCCTGGACGACCCGCGCGTGAGGGAGGCGTACCTCGGCGAGTGACGGGCAGGATGTGAGCCACAGATGAACACGGGTGAACACGGATGGTCATCGCGTGTCCCATGCAGGGAACGACAGGAACAGCGCCCCCTGATGCGACGAGTTAACCCGGCCGAGGTCGTCCGTGATCATCCGTGTCCATCTGTCGTTTCGCCATGAGCCTTAGCAACGAACAACTCGCCGAGCTCAAGCGCGCGAAGGAGACGCTGGAGAACCCCGGCATCGCCGCGAAGCTCTCCGCGCTCGCCGGCTCCCCCGTCGAGAAGGGCATGAAGATGCTGCCCCGGAGCTGGCAGTCGACGGTGCACGGGGCGACGGAGGCGGCGCTCACGAAGGCGCTCGAAGTCGCGGTGAAATCGCTCGGGTCGCGGCGCACGGCGCAGCCGCGCGACGGCTTCCACCGCCTCGCCGCCGCGATCTCGGGCGCCGCAGGCGGCGCATTCGGCCTCCCGGCGCTGGCGATCGAGCTTCCCGTCTCCACCACGCTCATGCTGCGCTCGATCGCCGACATCGCCGCGGCCCACGGCGAGGATCCACGCGAGATCGACACGCGCCTCGCGTGCCTCACCGTCTTCGCGCTCGGAAGCACCAGGGACAAGCGCGACGATCCCGCCGAGTCGGGCTACTTCGCGGTGCGCTCCGCGCTCGCCGCGGCGGTCACCGAAGCGTCGAAGCACCTCGCCCAGAAGGGCCTCGCGAAGGGCGGCGCGCCCGCGCTGGTGCGCCTCGTCACGCTCATCGGCGCGCGCTTCGGCATCGTCGTCTCCGAGAAGGCGGCCGCGCAGGCGGTGCCGCTCCTCGGCGCCGCGGGAGGCGCGCTCATCAACACGGTCTTCATCGGCCACTACCAGGACATGGCGCGCGGCCACTTCACCGTGCGCCGCCTCGAGCGCCTCCACGGCACGGACGCGGTGCGGGAGCCCTATGAGCGCTTGTGAATGCCATGAAACCCGATGGAACCACAGGTGAACACGGATGAACACGGATGAGCAGTGGTTGTTTGACGGTCATGGGAGTGGCTTGCGGCCCAGCGGTTCCTTTGTGCACCGTGCATCGAATCCACCGACCATCCGTGTTCATCCGCGTTCATCTGTGGTTCCCTTATCTTTAGTTCCCGTCAGGGGTAGCTCGCCACGCCCGGCCCTCGATCCGGCAGCGGGATGAACTCCGTCTCGCCCGGCACCGGCGCGAAACGCCCCGCTTTCCAATCGGCCGCGGCCTCGCGGATGCGCTCCTCGCGGCTCGAGACGAAGTTCCACCACACGAAGCGCGGGCCGTCGAGCGGCGCGCCGCCGAAGATCACGAAGCGGGCCCCGATGTGGCTCGCGACGAGCGCCTCGGTGCCGGTCTCGAACACGAGCATCTCGCCCTCGCGGTACGTGCGCCCGGCGACCTCGACGATGCCGTCGACCACATAGAGCCCGCGCTCGTCGGGCTCCGAGGGCATCGCCAGGCGCCGTCCCGCGGTGAGCGAGACGTCGGCGTAGAACGTCGGCGAGAGGATCGCCACGGGCGAGGACATGCCGAGGAGGTCGCCCAGCACCACGCGCACCGTGACGCCGTTGTCCTCCATCACGGGAAGTGCCTCGTGGTGCGCGAAGGCGGGCTCCGTCTCCTCCGCCTCGCGCGGGAGCCCCACCCACACCTGGATTCCCGAGAGGCGCGGCCCGACCCTGCGAAGCTCCTGCGGAGTCCGCTCCGAGTGCGCGATGCCGCGGCCCGCGATCATCCAGTTCACCTCGCCCGGACGGATCGGCTGGACGTTCCCGAGGCTGTCGCGGTGCAGGATCTCGCCCTCGAAGAGATAGGTGACGGTGGCGAGGCCGATGTGCGGATGGGGACGCACGTCGAGCCCCCGCCCGGGGGCGAGCCGCACCGGCCCCATGTGGTCGAAGAACACGAACGGTCCGACGCTGCGGCATTCGGCCGAAGGCAGCGCGCGGCGCACCTGGAAACCGTCGCCCAGGTCGCGCAGGCGGGGAACGATGTGGAGCGCTGGCATTTTGCTACGATGCGCGGTTTCGGCGGCCCCTGGCGGGAGGAACGATGGCGGCGTACGTGCTTGCGGAGATCGAGATTACCAACCCCGAAGGGTACAAGGAATACACGAAGCAGGTTCCCGCCACGATCGCGAAGCACGGCGGCCGGTTCCTCATCCGGGGCGGCGCGTCCGAAGCGCTCGAGGGCGAGTGGGCCGAGCGGCGCCGCGTGCTGCTCGAATTTCCCACCATGGAGGCGGCGAGGAACTGGTGGAGTTCGCCCGAGTACGAGAAGCCCAAGGCGATGCGCCAGGCGGCGAGCCGGGGACGCCTGCTCCTCATCGAGGGCGCCGACTAGGTCTTCGGGCCGTCGTCCGCGTCCGTGATGTGGAAGCGGTGGAAGATCCGGTGCACCACGGGCGCGAAGATGATCGCCGCGATGCCGAGCACGGCGAAGCCGCTGTAGAGCGCGTAGAAGCCGGCGAAGAGCTTTCCGGCGACGGTCTTCGGCTCGTGGATCGGCCCCATCCCGGAGAGGATCATCGAGGCGTTGAGGAACGCGTCCAGCAGGCTCAGGTGCTCCGTGATCGCGTAGCCGGCGATGCCGATCGCGAGCGAGATCGCGATCAGCCCGAAGCCGAGGCGGCCTGCGCCGATCAGCCGGCGCCGGTAGACCTGCGGGCTCGCGAGGCGCCGGTTCAGATGTTCGTAGTCCATCACGATCCGGCCCAATCGCGCGGGGGAATCAGCGCTTCGAGCAGGCGTGCCTCCGGCGTTCCCGCCCGCGCTTTCCAGTCGTAGCGCCATTTCACGAGCGGCGGGAGCGACATCAGGATCGATTCGGCGCGCCCGCCCGATTGCAGCCCGAAGAGCGTGCCGCGGTCCCACACGAGGTTGAACTCGACGTAGCGCCCGCGCCGGTACGCCTGGAAATCGCGCTCGCGCTCGCCGTACTTCGCGTCGCGGCGCTTCTCGACGATCGGCACGTAGGCGGGCAGGAACGCGTCGCCCACCGCGCGCATCACCTCGAAGCTGCGGTCGAAGCCGAGCTCGTTGAAGTCGTCGAAGAACGTGCCGCCGATGCCGCGCGGCTCGCCGCGGTGCCTGAGGAAGAAATACTCGTCGCACGCCTTCTTGAAGCGCGCGTGCAGCCCGGGGAACGGCGCCAGTGCGTCGCGGTTCGCCCGATGGAAGTGCACGCAATCCTCCTCGAAGGGATAGTACGGCGTGAGGTCCATGCCGCCGCCGAACCACCACGTCTCGCCGGCGGCGAAGAAGCGCACGTTCATGTGCACCGTCGGCACGTACGGATTGCCCGGATGGAAGACGAGCGAGACGCCCATCGCTTCCCAGGGCTGGCCGGCGATCGGCGCACGATGCCCGGTGGCCGAGGGCGGAAGCTTCGCGCCGCTCACGTGCGAGAAGCCCACGCCGCCGCGCTCCAGGAGCGTCCCGCCTTCCAGCATCCGCGAGATCCCGCCGCCGCCTTCCGGGCGCTTCCATTCGTCGCGCAGGAAGGAGGTGCCGTCGAGCGCCTCCATGCGCGAGACGATGCGCTCCTGCAGCTCGAGGAGGTAAGTGCGTACGGAGGTCGTTTCCATCAGCGCCGGTTCAACGCGCGGTGACCGATGTCCTTGCGGAACTGCATGCCGTCGAAACGGATCTTCTCCGCCACCTGGTAGGCGCGGTCGGCCGCGATCTTCACCTTGTCGCCGAGTGCCGTGACGCACAGCACGCGCCCGCCGCTCGTGACGATGCGCCCGCCCTTCTCCTCGGTGCCCGCGTGGAAGACGTGGAAGTCCTCCTCGTCCTTCGGCAGGCCGTGGATCTCGTCGCCCTTGCGCGGCGCCTCGGGATAGCCCGCCGCGGCGAGCACGACGCCGAGCGCGGCGCGCCGGTCCCACTCCGCCTCGACCGCATCGAGCGTGCCCTCGATGCCGTGCTCGACCAGCTCGAAGAAATCGCTCTTGAGGCGCAGGAGGATCGGCTGCGCTTCCGGGTCCCCCAGGCGGCAGTTGAATTCCACCACGCGCGGCGCGCCGCCCGGATCGATCATGAGGCCCGCGTAGAGGAAGCCGACGTACGGCATTCCGTCCGCCGCCATGGCCTTCACGGTCGGCGTCACGATCTCGCGCATCACGCGATGGTGCACCTCGGGGGTGACCACCGGCGCGGGCGAGTACGCGCCCATGCCGCCCGTGTTGGGCCCGCGGTCGCCGTCGAAGATGCGCTTGTGGTCCTGGCTGGAAGCGAGCGGCAGCACGTTCTTGCCGTCCGCCATCACGATGAAGCTCGCCTCCTCGCCTTCCAGGAACTCCTCGATCACGACGCGATGGCCGGCCTCCCCGAGCTTCCTCCCGCCGAGCATCATGTCGACCGCGTCGTGCGCTTCCGCCTCCGTGACCGCCACGACCACGCCCTTGCCCGCGGCGAGCCCGTCCGCCTTGATCACGACGGGAATCGCGTTCGCATCGATGTGCTCGTGGGCGGATTCCGCGTCGGTGAAGGTGGCGTGCCGCGCGGTGGGAATGCGGTGCCGCGCCATGAACCGCTTGGCGAAATCCTTCGACGACTCGAGCTGCGCCGCTTCCCTGGTCGGACCGAAGATGCGCAGCCCCCGGTCGAGGAACGCGTCGACGATGCCTGCGGCGAGCGGCGCCTCCGGACCCACCACCGTCGCGTGGATCTCCTCCTTCTCGGCGAAGCGCACCAGCTCCGGGATGCCGGTGATCGGCGCGTTGAAGACGCCGTCCTCCCGCGCGGTGCCGGCATTGCCGGGAGCCACGTACACGCGCGAGACCCGCGGCGATTGCGCGAGGCGCCACGCCATCGCGTGCTCGCGGCCGCCGGAGCCGATGACGAGGAGCTTCATCAGTGCCTGAAGTGCCGCATCCCCGTGAACACCATCGCGATGCCGTGCTCGTTCGCCGCGTCGACCACTTCCTCGTCGCGCACGCTCCCGCCCGGCTGGATGACGGCGCTCGCGCCGGCCCGCGCCACGACGTCGAGCCCGTCGCGGAAGGGGAAGAACGCATCGGAGGCGGCGACCGAGCGGCGCAGCGTGAGCCCCGCGTTCTTCGCCTTGATCGCGGCGATGCGCGTCGAATCGACGCGGCTCATCTGGCCCGCGCCCACGCCGAGCGTGCGTCCGTCCTTGCAGAACACGATCGCGTTGGACTTCACGAAGCGCGCGACGCGGAAGGCGAACAGCATGTCGTTCTTCTCCGCCGCCGTGGGCGCGCGCTTCGTGACCACGCGCATCTCGGCGATGTCGAAGTCGTCCGGCGTCTGCGCGAGGATGCCGCCGCCGACCCGCTTGAGCTCGAGCCGGTTCGCGCCCTTCTCGGGCCGGATCTCGAGGAGCCGCACGTTCTTCCTCGCCGCGAAGAGCTTGCGCGCCGCGGCGTCGTAGGAAGGCGCGATGACCACCTCGACGAACTGCTGTCCGATCGCTTGCGCCGTCGCGCCGTCCACGGCGCGGTTGAACGCGATGATGCCGCCGAAGGCGGAGGTGGGATCGGTGAGGAAGGCCTTGCGGTAGGCCTCGAGCGGCGATTCGGCGACCGCGACGCCGCACGGATTGGCGTGCTTCACGATCACGCACGCGGGCACCTCGAACGTGCGGCAGCATTCCCACGCCGCGTCCGCGTCGGCGATGTTGTTGTAGCTGAGCTCCTTGCCCTGCGCCTGGCGGAACGTCGCGAGCGTGCCGGGCGGCGGATCGCGCTCGACGTAGAACGCGGCGGACTGGTGCGGGTTCTCGCCGTAGCGCAGCGTCTGCGCGAGACGGAACTGGAAGTTCAGGCGCCCCGGGAACTCGCGCGCCTCGCCCTTCACGTCGCGCGCGGTGAGCCAGTTCGAGATCATGCCGTCGTATTCGGCGGTGTGGCTGAAGGCCTTCGCGGCGAGGGCGTAGCGGTCCTCGAGGGTGAGCGCGCCGTTGCCCGCCTTCATCTTCTCCACGAGGCCGGCGTAATCGGCCGGATCGGTGACGACCGCCACGAACGCGTGGTTCTTCGCCGCGGCGCGCACCATCGCCGGTCCGCCGATGTCGATGTTCTCGATCGCTTCCTCCATCGTGCAGCCGGCCTTCGCCACCGCCTTCGCGAAGGGATAGAGGTTCACCACCACCATGTCGATCGGGGGTATGCGGTGCTCCTCCATCGAGCGCACGTGGTCCGGACGGTCGCGGCGCGCGAGGATGCCGCCGTGGATCTTCGGGTGCAGCGTCTTCACGCGGCCTTCCATCATCTCGGGGAAGCCGGTGTATTCGGCCACCTCGGTCGCGACGACGCCGTTCAGCCTGAGGAGCTGCGCCGTGCCGCCGGTGGAGAGGATCTCCACGCCGTGGGTGAGGAGGGCCTTCGCGAAATCGACGATGCCGGCCTTGTCGGAAACGCTGAGGAGGGCGCGGCGGATCTTGATGGGGGACATTCTTGTTCGTCATTCCCGCCGGGGGTCCCCGGCTGGTTGGGGCGATCCAACTTCCGGGAATCCACCCGCTGGTCCCCGCCCATGCGGGGACGACTGCAATTCTAGTCCAGCCCGTGCTGGTGCAGCTTCTTGCGCAGCGTATTGCGGTTGAGGCCCAGCAGCTGCGCGGCGCGCGTCTGGTTGCCCTGCGCCTGGAACATCACGACCTCGAGCATGGGCCGCTCGACGGCGCACACCACCATCTCGTAGATGCCGGTGCATTTCTCCCCGTCGAGGTCCTTGAAGTACTGCTTCATGACCTTGCGCACCGTCGAGGCGAGCTCGGTCTCGCGCGCGCTCGCTTCGGCTTTCGCGACGTACCTGTGCTTACGCTGCAAGGGCCACCTCTTCGTCGTATTCGAGGCGCGGCGAGTGCGCGGCGAGCTCGTCGAAGAACCGCTCCACGGCGGCGAGCTGCATCCCGGCGGTCTCGAGGGTGTTCATGCGGGCGCGGAACACGGCGGAGTTCTTGAGTCCTTTCGTGTACCAACCGATGTGCTTGCGCGCCACCCGCATGCCGCGCTCGACGCCGTAGAAGGCGTACAGGTCGTGCAGGTGTCCGACCAGCACCTCGCGGATCTCCGCCGCGTCGGGCGGCGGAAGCTCGGTGCCGGTGCGCAGGAAATGGTCGATCTCGCGGAAGATCCAGGGCCGGCCCTGGGCGGCGCGCCCGATCATGATCGCGTCGGCGCGGGTCTGCTCGAGCACGTGCTGCGCCTTCCGCGGCGTGTCGATGTCGCCGTTCGCGACCACCGGGATGCGCACGGATTCCTTGACGGCGCGGACCGTCTCGTACTCGGCCTCGCCCGTGTACATGTCGGCGCGCGTGCGGCCGTGGATCGCGAGGGACTGGATGCCGTTCTCCTCGGCGATCCGGGCGATCGCGAGCGCGTTCTTGTTCTGGCGGTTCCAGCCGGTGCGGATCTTGAGGGTCACCGGCACCTCCACCGCTTCCACCACGGCGCGCACGATGCGGGCGACGAGCGGCTCGTCCTGGAGGAGCGCGCTTCCCGCGTAGACGTTGCAGATCTTCTTGGCCGGGCAGCCCATGTTGATGTCGATGATGTCGGCGCCGCCGTCCACGTTGTACTTCGCCGCCTCGGCCATCATCGCCGGATCGGCGCCGGCGATCTGGATCACCTTCGGCTCGACCTCGCCCTCGTGGTTGCCGCGGCGGATGGTCTTCTCCGACCCCCAGAGGAGCGAGTTCGACGCGACCATCTCCGAGACCGCCATGCCCGCGCCCATGCGCTTGCAGAGGCTGCGGAACGGACGGTCGGTCACGCCCGCCATGGGCGCGACGACGAGCCGGTTCTTGAGGGTGATGGAGCCGATCTTCACGTTCTGTGCCGTGTCTTCCTTCCCGTTTCCCGCGACGCGTGGTCCACGGAAAAGGCGCTCATTTTATACGCTTGCGAATCGGGAAGGGTAAGTGAATTTTCGCACATGCGATTCCGTGCGCATTGCGTCGGAAAAAAAGTCAAGCGGAGGATTGCGCACGCGCAATCGTCGTCGAAATCAAGAAGCGTGCCCCGCGGCGCTCACTTCCCGTAGCCGCCTCCGCCCGGCGTCTGGATCACGAACACGTCGCCCGCGCCGACGTCCGTCTCGTCCGCATAGGAGAGCTCGACGCGCGAACCGTCGGCGCGTTCGACCCAGTTGCGTCCGACCTCGCCGGGCTCGCCGCCCGCCATGCCGTAGGGCGCAATTCGCCGATGACCGGCGAGGATCGCGGCGATCATCGGCTCGAGGAAGCGCACGCGCCGCGTGGCGCCGTCGCCGCCCGCCCATTTTCCCCGCCCGCCGCTGCCGCGCCGGATCTCGTGCGCGTCGATTCGCACCGGGAAACGCCATTCCAGCACCTCGGGATCGGTGAGGCGCGAGTTGGTCATGTGCGATTGCACCGTATCGGTGCCGTCGAAGCCCGGTCCGGCGCCCGTGCCGCCGGAGATCGTCTCGTAGTACTGGTAGCGGTCGTTGCCGAAGGTGAAGTTGTTCATCGTGCCGCAGGAGGCGGCCATCACGCCGAGCGCGCCGTAGAGCGCGTCGGTGAGGCACTGCGAGGTCTCCACGTTGCCCGCCACGGTGGCCGCGGGCGCGCGCGGGTTGAGCATCGAGCCCTCCGGGATCACGACGCGCAGGGGCTTCAGGCACCCCGCGTTGAGCGGGATGTCGTCGTCGACGAGCGAGCGGAAGACGTAGAGCACGGCGGCGTAGACCACCGCCGAAGGGGCGTTGAAGTTGCTCCCGAGCTGCGCGCTGGTGCCGGCGAAGTCGATGGTGGCGCTGCGCCGGTCCGCGCCGATCGCGATCCTCACGCGGATCACCGCCCCGTTGTCCATCTCGTAGGCGAACTCGCCGTCCTTGAGCACGCCGATCACGCGCCGCACGCACTCCTCGGCGTTGTCCTGCACGTGCTTCATGTAGGCCCTCACGACGTCGAGGCCGAAGTGCGCGACCATGCGGCGCAGCTCCTGCACGCCCTTCTCGTTGGCGGCGATCTGCGCACGCAGGTCCGCGAGGTTCTGGTCGGGATTGCGCGCCGGGTAGCGCGCGCCGGAAAGGAGGCTGCGGATCTGCGCCTCGCGCAGGCGCCCGCCCTCGACCAGCTTCACGTTGTCGAGCAGCACGCCTTCCTCTTCCACCGTCTTCGAGAACGGCGGCATGGAGCCGGGCGTGATGCCGCCGATGTCGGCGTGGTGGCCCCGCGATCCCACGTAGAACAGTGGCTCGCGATTGGGAAAGGGCTCTCGATCCGCCGATGAACGCCGATGAACGCCGTCTTCCTCGTCCAGGTATACCGGTGTGATGACCGTTACGTCGGGGAGGTGGGTGCCGCCGTTGTACGGGTCGTTCAGCACGTACACGTCGCCGGGCTTCATCGTGCCGCGGTTCTTCGCGATCACGGTCTTGATGCTCTCTCCCATGGAGCCGAGGTGGACCGGCATGTGGGGCGCGTTGGCGATGAGGTTGCCCTCGGCGTCGAAGAGCGCGCAGGAGAAATCGAGCCGCTCCTTGATGTTCACCGAGTACGCCGTCTGGGCGAGGCGCACGCCCATCTGCTCGGCGATCGACATGAAGAGGTTGTTGAAGACCTCGAGCATCACCGGATCGGCCGCCGTGCCCGCCGCATAGCGCGCCTCCCGCGCCGCCACGCGCTCGAGCACGAGGTCGCCGCCGCCCGCGATGCGCGCCTCCCATCCGGGCTCGACGACCGTCGTGGCGTTGCGCTCGGCGATGATCGCCGGGCCGGCGATGCGCGTGCCGGGCACGAGCGCCTCGCGCGAGTACATCGCCGCGCGGTGCGTCCTGCCGCCGCTGTGCATTTCCACGTGGTCGACGGGATGCGCCTCCTGCGCCTGCGCCGGTGCCGCCCCGGGCGCGCCCGCGTTCGCCGAGGCGCCGCCGCCGATCGCCTCGACCGACACCGCCTCGGCGACCAGCGCGCGTCCCGGCATGAGGAAGCTGAAGCGCCGCGCGTAGAGCCGCTCGAACTCCGCGCGCATCGATTCGACCGATTCGAGGGGTACCGCGAGCGAGGTATCGGTTCCCTCGTACTTGAGGTGCACGCGCTTTTCCAGCCGCGAGAGCTTCGCGCCCTGGCGCTCGAGCTCCTCCACGGCCTGCTCGCCGAGGCGCGCCGATTTCTCCATCACGTCCGCGAGCGCGCCTTCCAGGCGCCGCTCCACGGCCTCCTCGCGCAGCGCCCGCACCTCGGCGAGCCCCATGCCGTAGGCCGAGAGCACCCCCGCGAAAGGGTGGATGTAGACGCGCTTCATGCCGAGCTCGTCGGCGACCAGGCACGCGTGCTGCCCCCCCGCGCCGCCGAAGCAGGCGAGCGTGTACTCGGTGACGTCGTGGCCGCGCTGCACGGAGATGAACTTGATCGCGTTCGCCATGTTCGCGACCGCCACGCGCAGGAAGCCTTCCGCGGCCGCGAAGGCGTCCTGCGGCCGGCCGGTGGCCCGCGAGATCTCTTCGGCGAGCTTGCCGAACTCCCGCTTCACGAGCTCCCCGTCGAGCGGCTGGTTCCCCATCGGCCCGAAGACGTGCGGGAAGAACGCGGGCTGGATCTTGCCCAGCATCACGTTGCAGTCGGTGACCGTGAGCGGGCCGCCGCGCCGGTAGCACGCGGGACCCGGATTGGCACCCGCGGAATCCGGCCCGACGCGCTGGCGCTGCCCGTCGAAGTGCAGGATCGAGCCGCCGCCCGCCGCGATCGTGTGGATCGACATCATCGGGGCGCGCATCCGTACACCGGCCACCAGCGTGTCGAACTCGCGCTCGAGCTCGCCCGCGTAGTGCGAGACGTCGGTCGAGGTGCCGCCCATGTCGAAGCCGATCACCTTGTCGAACCCCGCGGCGAGCGAGGTGGCGACCATGCCGACGATGCCCCCGGCGGGGCCGGAGAGGATCGAGTCCTTGCCCTGGAAGCGCAGCGCGTCCGTGAGGCCGCCGTTCGACTGCATGAACATGAGCCGCGGACCGGGGACATAGCCTTGCTCGGCGCGGGACGAGGCGTGCCCCCCCAGCTCCGCCGCCACCTGGTCCACGTAGCGGCGCAGGATCGGCGAGAGGTAAGCGTCGACCACCGTGGTGTCGCCGCGCGAGACCACCTTCATGAGCGGGCTCACCACGTGCGAGACCGAGATCTGCCCGAAGCCCGCCTCGCGGGCGAGGGCGGCCACGCGTGCCTCGTGCGCGGGATGCCGGTAGCCGTGCAGGAAGACGATCGCGACGGAGTCGTAGCCCTCGGCGCGCGCCGCGGCGAGGGCCCCGCGCGCCGCGCTCTCGTCGAGGGGCTTCACGATCTCTCCGTGCGCGCCCACTCGCTCGTCCACCTCGACCACCTTCGAATAGAGGAGCTCCGGAAGCCGGATGTGCCGGTCGAAGATGCGCGGGCGGTTCTGGTAGGCGATGCGCAGCTGGTCGCGGAAGCCCTTCGTGATGAAGAGCACCGTGCGCTCGCCCTTCCTCTCGAGGAGCGCGTTGGTGGCGACCGTGGTGCCCATCTTGACCGCCTCGATGCGGTCGACGGGGATCGGCTCGTCCTTGCCCACGCGCAGCAGGTGGCGGATGCCCGCGATCGCTGCGTCGCGGTAGTGCTCCGGATTCTCGGAGAGCAGCTTGTGGGTCACCAGCTCTCCATCCGGCTTCCGGGCGACGATATCCGTGAACGTCCCGCCCCGGTCGATCCAGAACTGCCACCCGGCGCTAACCGCCCCGCTCATCTGTGTTCATCCGTGTTCATCTGTGGTTCCAGAGACTCTCGCTCGCATCACTCCCTGACGCAGGAGCCGATCATTTTGACACGCGCATCCCCGTTTGCTAGCTTCGGTCTCCCATCCAGGAGGAAACCCCATGAAGCTCGCGCACGCCCTTGCCGCCCTTTGCGCCGCCGCCTTCTGCGCCGCCGCCTCGGCGCAGGTGAAGTGGGACATGCCCACGCCGTACCCGGCCACCAATTTCCACACCGAGAACATCGCCCAGTTCGTCGCCGACATCGAGAAGGCGACCCACGGCAAGCTCGAGATCACGGTGCATCCGAACGCCTCGCTCTTCAAGGCGAACGAGATCAAGCGCGCGGTGCAGGGCGGCGAAGCGCAGATCGGCGAGATCCTCATCTCCGGCTACTCCAACGAGGACCCGGTCTACGGCGTCGATTCGGTGCCGTTCCTCGCGACCAGCTACAGGGAGGCGGCCAAGCTGTGGAAGGTCTCGAAGAAGCCGATCGAGGAGCGCTTCGAGAAGCAGGGGCTGATGGTGCTCTACGCCGTGCCCTGGCCGCCGCAGGGCATCTACTCCACCAAGCCGCTCAACAGCATGGCCGACATGAAGGGCCTCAAGATGCGCGCGTACAACCCGTACACCTCGCGCATCGCGGAGCTCGCCGGCGCGCAGCCCGTCACCATCCAGGTGGCCGAGCTCGCGCAGGCGATGGCGACCGGCGCCGTGAACGCGAACATCACATCGAGCGCCACCGGATACGACACCAAGGCGTGGGAGGTGGTGAAGTACTACTACGACACCCAGGCATGGATCCCGAAGAACATCGTGTTCGTGAGCAGGAAGGCGTTCGACTCGCTCGACAAGTCCGAGCAGGAGGCGGTGCTCCACGCGGCGAAGGCGGCCGAAGCGCGCGGCTGGAAGAAGTCGGAGGAGCTCAACAAGGGATACCTCGCCGAGCTCAGGAAGCACGGCATGCACGTCGGCCCGCCCTCGAAGCAGCTCGAATCCGACTTCAAGAAGATCGGCGCGACCATGACCGAGGAGTGGCTCAAGACCGCCGGCCCGGACGGCAAGGCGATCATCGACGCGTACCGGAAGTAGGTGCGCAAGGCCCTCGACGCGCTCTACGAGGCCGCGGGCTATCTCGCGGCATTCTTCATGATCGGCGTCCTCGCGATGGTGCTCGCGAGCGTCGTGGGCCGCCTCGCGGGCTTCAACCTCCCCGGCTCCGATTCCTACGCCGGCTACTGCATGGCCGCCGCGAGCTTCCTCGCGCTCGCGCATACGCTCAAGCGCGGCGAGCACATCCGGGTGATGCTCTTCCTCGAGCGCTTCGGGGGGCGTTTCCGGCGTCCGCTCGAGATCTGGAGCCACGCCGCGGGGACCTTCTTCTGCGCGCTCCTCGCCTGGTACAGCGTGCACCTCGCGTGGCAGTCGCACGAGTTCCACGACATCTCGCAGGGCAGCGACGCCACGCCGCTGTGGATCCCGCAGCTCGCCATGGCCGCCGGCTGCATCGTGCTGCTCGTGGCGATGGTGGACGACTTCGTGCTGCTGCTCCTCCGGCGCGAGATCGGACATGGCCACGGCGAAGAGCTCAAGGCGATCGAGTAGCCATGGACGCGGTCATCACGGTCGTCCTCATCGTGGTGCTGTTCGCGCTGCTCGGGAGCGGCCTCTGGATCGGCATCTCGCTCCTCGGCGTGGCCTGGATCGGCATGCAGCTCTTCTCGGCGCGGCCGGCGGGCGACGCGATGGCGGTCACGATCTGGGGCTCGCTCTCCTCGTGGACGCTCACCGCCCTCCCGCTCTTCGTGTGGATGGGCGAGATCCTCTTCCGCACGCGGCTCTCCGAGGACATGTTCAAGGGCCTCGCGCCCTGGCTCTCGCGCATCCCCGGGCGCCTGCTGCACACGAACATCATCGGCTGCACCATCTTCGCCGCGGTGTCCGGCTCGAGCGCCGCGACCTGCGCCACGATCGGCAAGATGACGCTCCCCGAGCTCTCGAAGCGCGGCTACCCCGACAACATGACGATCGGCACGCTCGCCGGCGCGGGCACGCTCGGGCTCCTCATCCCGCCCTCGATCATCATGATCGTGTATGGCGTGACGGCGGAGGTCTCGATCACGCGGCTCTTCATCGCCGGCGTGATCCCGGGGCTCGTGCTCGCGGGACTCTTCATGGCCTACACGGTCGTGTGGTCGCTCGCGAATCCCGATCGCATCCCCGCCCCGGACCGCGTGATGACGTTCGGCGAGAAGGTGCACGCGTCGCGGCACCTCATTCCGGTGGTCGGGCTGATCGCCATCGTGCTGGGCTCGATCTACGTCGGCATCGCGACCGCCACCGAGGCGGCGGCGCTCGGCGTGGTGGGTGCGCTCCTCCTCTCGTGGATCCAGGGCTCCATGAACGCGAAGGTCTTCTGGCAGAGCCTCATGGGCGCGACGCGCCTCTACTGCATGATCGCGCTGATCCTCGCGGGCGCCGCGTTCCTCACGCTCGCGATGGGCTACATCGGGCTGCCGCGCCGCCTCGCGGAGTTCATCGCCGGGCTCGGCCTCTCGCAGCTCGGCCTGCTCTTCTGGCTGATGGTGTTCTACATCGTGCTCGGCTGCTTCCTCGACGGCATCTCCATGGTGGTGCTCACGATGGGCGTGATCCTGCCCACGATCGAGAAGGCGGCGATCGACCTGGTGTGGTTCGGCATCTTCCTCGTGCTCGTCGTCGAGATGGCGCAGATCACGCCGCCGGTGGGCTTCAACCTCTTCGTGCTGCAGGGGATGACGAAGCGCGAGATCACCTGGATCGCGAAGGTGTCGATGCCGCTCTTCTTCCTGATGGTCGTCGCCGTGGGGCTCATCTTCTTCTTCCCGGCGCTCGTCACCTGGCTTCCCGCGCACATGAGGTGACGGGGTGTGCCTGATCGTGATCGCATGGCGCGCGCGGGCGGACCTTCCGCTCGTCGTCGCCGCGAACCGCGACGAGTGGCGCGAGCGCCCCGCCGCGCCCGCCCGATGGTGGGACGACCACCCGCAGGTCCTCGCCGGCCGCGACCTGAAGGCGGGCGGCACCTGGATGGGTGTCACGCGCGGCGGCCGCTTCGCCGCGGTCACCAACTTCCGCGATCCCTCGGACCGCCGCTCCACCGCGCGATCGCGGGGCGAGCTCGTCACGCAGTTCCTGCTTTCCGCGGCGGCGCCGCCGGAATTCCTCGCCGGGGTCGCATCCCGGGCCGGCGAATACAACGGCTTCAACCTCATCGCGGGCGGCGGCGCGAGCCTGTGGTACCTGGGCAGCCGCGAGGGGAAGGCGCGCGAGATCTCGCCCGGCGTGCACGGCCTTTCCAACCACGTCCTCGACGAGCCGTGGCCGAAGGTGGCTCGCGGGCGCCGGGCGATGGAGCGCGCGCTCTCGAAGGCCGACCCGACCGCGGAGCTCTTCGAGCTCCTCGGCGACCGGTCCGGCGTCCCGGACGAGGACCTTCCGGACACCGGCGTGGGCCTCGAATGGGAGCGACGCCTCGCCTCGCCGCTCATCCCCGGATCCGACTACGGGACCCGGGCCTCGACGGTGCTCACCGCATCCTCGGACGGCCGGGTGCGATTCGAGGAGCGCACGCGCTCGGCCGATGGAGCAGAGACGGGACGCGAAATCCATGCTTTTCGTCAAATGGACCGGAATTCCTTCGCGTAGAATCCGCGCA
>DATIZV010000046.1:0-2419 GCA_035516915.1 Usitatibacter sp.
GTGGAGCAGGGCGCAGGAGCCTCGCCGCGAATTCCCCAAGGGCCGCGGCAGTGCAGGTGATCCGATGACTGGGCCGCTGCCAAACGGCGAAGAGAGTCCGCCGCGCGGTGACGACCCGGTGATCGGTGTGCCACACCTTCGGCCGTCGATCGATGCGATCTTGCGCACGTATATCGTGAGATATACTATGACATATATGGGCAAACCCCTGATGTTGCGCGACGAGGACGACCGGAGGATCGAGCGGCTGAAGGGCCGGCTCCACGCCGCGACGAAGGTCGCGGTCGTGCGGTCGGGGCTCGATCTCCTCGAGCGCGAAGCCGACCGCCTGGAGCGTATCGCGCGCTGGCGGCGCGCCGCGGGCCTCGCCCGCGAGAGCAGCCTGGAAGTGCTGCGCGACTTTCAGCCGCACGCGGCGACGCGCCATGCCTGAGGCGCCGCGCCGGTGGCACCTCTACGTCGTGGACCTCGCGCCCCGCGTCGGCACGAAGCCAGGGAAGCAGCGGCCGTGCCTCGCGATCCAACCGGAGGAGTTCGCCCAGGCCGGCCTGCCGAGCACGGTCGTGCTTCCGCTCACGACCCGCGTGACGCCAGGGCCCGCCTTTCCACTGCGCGTGCGAGTGCGCCGGGGCACCTGCGCGCTGATTCACGACAGCGACGTGCTGGTGGATCAGATCCTCGCCTGGGACAACTCGCTCTTCCGCGAGGATCTTGGCGAGGTCCCGGAAGCGGTTCAGGACGAGGTCCGCCGGGCCCTCGGAGAGTTCCTGGACCTGGCCTGAGAACGAACTGGTTGCCAGCTGCCAGACGGCGAAGTTGGATGAGTGTGGCAGCTATCCTGGCATCCGCCTCCCACCGCCTGTAAACTCAGCGACCCCATGGACGACGCCTTCGCCCGCCTCTCGGCGGTCCTCGCCGACCGCTACGCGCTCGAGCGCGAGATCGGGCGCGGGGCCATGGCGACGGTCTACCTCGCCCAGGACCGCAAGCACGCGCGACCGGTCGCCCTCAAGGTCCTCAAGCCCGAGCTGACCGCGTCGCTCGACGCGCAGCGCTTCCTGCGCGAGATCGGGATCGCGGCGCGCCTCGCGCATCCGCACATCGTCCCGCTCATCGATTCGGGCGAAGCCGCGGGCTTCCTCTACTTCGTCACGCCCTTCGTCCCCGGCGGCTCGCTGCGGGACCGGCTCACGAAGGAGGGGCGCCTCCCGCTCAAGGACGCGCTCCGCATCGCGTCGGAAGTGGGCGCCGGCCTCGACTTCGCCAACCGCAACGGCTTCGTGCACCGCGACGTGAAGCCCGAGAACATCCTGATCGCCGACGGCCTGGCCGTGCTCTCGGACTTCGGGATCGCGCGCGCCTGCTCCGGCCCCACGGCGTGGGGTGGAGGGCCGGCAGCCGGTGAAGGGGAGACGGCAGCGGACGGAACGGCCGGGGCCGCCGCCGTATCGCCCGCGGTCACCGAGTCCGGCCTCGCGCTCGGCACGCCCGACTACATGAGCCCCGAGCAGGCCGCGGGCGAGACGGACCTCGAGACGACCAGCGACGTCTACAGCCTCGCGTGCGTGGTCTACGAGATGCTGACGGGCGAGCCGCCGTTCAAGACGGCGAGCGCGCGCACGACGATGGCGCGCCACGTGACGGAAACGCCGCGCCCCGTGCGCGCCCTCAGGCCCGACGCGCCGACCGGCGTCGAGCGGGCCATCGACCGCGCGCTGGCCAAGAACCCCGCCGAGCGCTTCCAGACGGTCGCCGAGTTCGTGGCCGCGCTCGCGGCGGAGCGGGGCGAGGCCCGGCCGGCGGCCGGCGCGGGCCGCTCGGTCGCCGTGCTCCCCTTCGTCAACGCGAGCCCCGACGCCGAGAACGAGTACCTGAGCGACGGCATCACCGACGAGCTGATCGACGCGCTCGCCAAGGTCGAGGGGCTGCGCGTCGCGTCGCGCACCTCCGTCTTCGCGCTCAAGGGGAAGCCGCAGGACGTCCGCGCGATCGGCGCGCTGCTCGGCGCCTCGGAAGTCCTGGAAGGCACGGTCCGCAAGGCGGGCGACCGCCTGCGCATCACCGCGCAGCTCTCCTCGACCGCCGACGGCCGTCTCCTCTGGTCGCAGCGCTACGACCGCACGCTCGACGACGTCTTCGCCATCCAGGACGAGATCGCGCGCACGATCGTGACCACGCTCCGCGCCACGTCGTTCGCGGGCCTGTCGGAGCCGGCGCCGCGGCGGGGCACCGCGAGCGTCACGGCGTACGGCTACTACCTGCGCGGGCGCTTCGAGTACAACCGCCGCACGCAGGAGGGGGTGGCCGAAGGAATCCGCTTCCTCGAGAAGGCCGTCGCCGAGGATCCGGGCTACGCGCTCGCCAAGGTCGAGGGGCTGCGCGTCGCGTCGCGCACCTCCGTCTTCGCGCTCAAGGGGAA
>DATIZV010000047.1:0-2353 GCA_035516915.1 Usitatibacter sp.
CGGCCTCCTCTGCCGCGCGATCGAGGGGCCGGCGGAGGAGTTGATCGGCGTCAACTCCCGCGCGGAGCTCGCGGTCGCGGAAGCGACGCTGCAGCAGCGGCTGCGCGCGCGGCACATGGCCGCGGGCGTCACGCTCGTCGATCCCACCACCGTCTATTTCAGCGCGGATACCGAGATCGGCCGCGACACCGTGATCGAGCCCTCGGTGGTCTTCGGGCCCGGCGTTCGCGTCGGCGAGGGCGTGGAGATCCGCGCCTTCAGCCACATCGCGGGCGCCCGGATCGGCGACCGTGTCACCATCGGTCCCTTCGCGCGGCTCCGGCCCGGGGCCGAGCTCGGCAGCGACGTGCGCATCGGGAATTTCGTCGAGGTGAAGGAGGCGCGGCTCGGTGCCGGTACGCGCGTGAATCATCTCTCCTACATCGGCGACAGCGTGGTCGGCAGCCGCGTCAACATCGGTGCCGGCACCATCACCTGCAACTACGACGGTTTTGTGAAGTCCGTGACGAAGATCGGCGACGGCGCCTTCATCGGCTCGAACAGCGCGCTGGTGGCGCCCGTTAGCGTCGGCGCCGACGCGATCGTGGGCGCGGGCTCCGTCATCGTCGAGGACGTTCCCCCGGAGGCGCTGAGCCTCGGCCGCGGCAAGCAGGTGAACAAGCTCGGACGCGCGCGCGAGCTGCGCGCCGCCGGCGCACGCAAGAAGGAACGGAGCGAAGTCTGATGTGCGGCATCATCGGCATCATCGGCCGGAGCGAGGTGGCGCCGCTTCTGATCGACGGGCTGCGGCGGCTCGAATACCGCGGCTACGACAGCGCGGGCGTCGCGACCCTCATCGACGGAAGGATCGAGCGCCGCCGCGCCGAGGGCAAGCTCGACCGCCTCGCCGACCGGCTGCACCAGGCGCCGGTCACGGGCCGCATCGGCATCGCGCACACGCGCTGGGCGACGCACGGCGTTCCCAACGAGACCAACGCGCATCCGATCGCGACCGACCGCGTCGCCGTCGTCCACAACGGCATCATCGAGAACTTCCAGGAACTCCGCGACGAGCTCGTGGGCTTGGGATACCGCTTCGAGACCCAGACCGACACCGAGGCGGTCGCGGTCTTGATCACGCATTACCTCAAGCAGGGCATGCGCCCGCGCGAGGCCGCGGCGAAAGCATTCCTGCGGCTCGAGGGCGCCTTCGCGCTCGCGATCCTCTTCGCGGGCGAGCCCGACCTCCTGATCTGCGCCAGGCGCTCGAGCCCGCTCGCCATCGGCTTCGGCGACGGCGAGATGTACCTGGGCTCGGATAGCCTCGCGCTCGCGCCGCTCACCCGCCGCATCCTCTATCTCGAGGAAGGCGACTGGGCGGTGGTGACGGCCTCGGGCGCCACGGTCTACGACGCGGAGAACCGCGAGGTGAAGCGCGAGATCCGCGAGACCGCGCTCTCGGGGGCGCTCGTCGGCAAGGGCAATTTCCGGCACTTCATGCAGAAGGAGATCTTCGAGCAGCCCGCGGTGATCGGCGATGCGCTGATGGCGCATTTCAATCCGACGACGCGCAGCGTGCATCTCCCCGCGCTGCCCTTCGATCTCGCGACCCTCCCCAAGATCACCATCATCGCCTGCGGCACCGCCTATCACGCGGGGCTGGTCGCGAAGTATTGGATCGAGCGCTGGGCGCGGATGCCCGTCGACGCCGAGATCGCCTCGGAGTTCCGCTACCGTATGCCCGCGATGCCCAAGGGCGGCCTCGCGCTATTCGTCTCGCAGTCCGGCGAGACCCTCGATACGCTCGCGGCGCTGCGCTACGCCAAGGAGCAGGGTCAGCACATCCTCTCCGTCGTGAACCAGCCCGAGAGCACCATCGCGCGGGAGTCGCAGGCGGTGCTCGCGACCCATGCCGGGCCCGAGATCGGCGTCGCCTCCACGAAAGCCTTTACGACCCAGCTCGCGGTGCTCGCGTGCTTCTCGATCGCGGTGGCGCGCGCCCGGGGTGCCATCGACCACGCGCGGGAAGCTGCGCTCTCGACCGCGCTCACCGAGGTTCCCGCGCGCGCGAGCGACGTGCTGCAGCACGACCAGGCGATCCAGAAGATTGCGGCCGAGCTGGCCGAGGCCCGCGACGTCCTCTATCTGGGCCGCGGCACCTCGTTTCCGCTGGCGCTCGAGGGCGCGCTCAAGCTCAAGGAGATCTCCTATATCCACGCCGAGGGCTATCCCGCGGGCGAGATGAAGCACGGCCCCATCGCGCTCATCGACGAGAAAACGCCGGTGGTGGTCCTGGCGCCTCATGACGAGCTCTTCGAGAAGACCGCCTCCAACATCCAGGAGGTGATGGCGCGCGGCGGCAGGGTCGTGATGA
>DATIZV010000048.1:0-11271 GCA_035516915.1 Usitatibacter sp.
GTGACGCGTCCGGCGAACGGTGGGAACACGCGCACGGTGCGGTCCTCGTTCCATACCAGGCGACCGGGAAGCTCCAGCTCGCGGCCCGAGGACGGCAGCACCTTCTCGACTGCGAATCGTTGCGCGGCGTCGCCTGCGGGAGGGAACACCACGCTTTGTCCGCGCACGGTGGGGCCGGCGGGCGCCGGGACCGCATTGCCGTCCTTGCAGCCCGCAAGCGACAGGGCGACCAGCACGACGGCCGCGAACAGCGGCGCGAACAACGCATCGTTCCCGAGCGGCCGCTTCATCGCCGCGCCTCCGCGCCGTCGTCGCGCGCCGCTTCCATGCGCGCCCAGGCCTTCGCCGCGTCGGAGCGCAGCTGAACCTCCTCGAGCTCCACGCTCTTCAAGGAACGTCGCGCATCGAGAAGATCGAGCACGCCGGTCGCGCCGTGCGCATACGCGAACTCGGCGCCGCGCGCGACGTCGCGCGCGGCAGGCGCGACCTCGTCCTCCTCGCGCTTCAACCGCTCGGCGGCGCTGCGCCACTCCTCGTCGGCGATGCGCACATCGCTCTGCGCGGATGCGCGTGCCTTCTCGAGCGCGGCGCGCGCGTTCTCGAGATCCGCCGAAGCGCGCGCGGCCTCGCCCTCGTACGCGTGGTTCACCTCGAGCGGAAACGTGACGCTCAGCGAATAGGAGACGCCGGTGCCCTGCAGGTTCGTCTCCGAGGCGGGCCAATGGTCGGCCTGCAGGCCGACGGTGAAGTCGCGCGTGGCGAGCGAGCGCGCGAGCTCGAGGGCCCGCTCGGCCGCCTCCAGGCGCCGGCGCGCCGCGCGCACGTCGGGCCGCTCGCCGGAGGCCGCCGGCGCTTCGCCCGGCCATGCGGGGATCACTTCCAGCGATGCCGCGCTCGACTCCGCCGCGATGAGCTTCGCGAGATCGCTCTTCGCGCGCGTGAGGTCGATCTCGGACTGGCGCTCGTCGTTGCGTGCACGCATCGCGTCGAGCCGGAAGCGGTCCGACTCCACGCGCGCGATCTCTCCCGACTCGAAACGGCGTCGCGAGGCGTCGGCCGAAGCCTCGGCGAGTGCGCGGAACTCCCGCTGAAGCGTGAGCCGCTCCTGCGCGCCGGCGAGATCGAAGAAGGCGATGCGCATCGCCAGCCGTTGCTGGCGAACCTGCTCGGCGGCGTCGGCCTCGGAGGCGGCGACTAGCGCCTGCGCCTGCGCCTCGCGCAGCTGCGGCTTTCCCCCGCGCTCCACCAGCTGCTCCAGGCGCGCCGCACTGTCGATCGTCTTGTCCCGCGGGGACCCGGCGCCGATGCCCACGTGGGGGTTCACGTTGGACACCCCGAGCTCGAGCGTGGGATTCGGGCGCTCACGTGCGACAAGGAGGTCGGCGGACGCCGCGACCACCGCCAGCCGTGCCGCCTGCACATCGCGGTTGCATTCCTCGAGTCGCGATTCCGCGGCGCGGAGCGTGAGGGGCGCATGAAGAGGACCGCACGCATCGGCGAATGCGATGGACGAAGCGACGGCGAGTAGAAGGCCGAGGACGAGGGCGGCGAAAGCATCGGTCATGCGATACAAAGCGACTCGGGAAGGGCCGGCGCTCCGGAGGCGAGGCGCATCATCCTCGGCCAAGCTTGCGACGACCTTTCTCGCCGCTAGTCCCTTGTCTCGACTCGGGATTCGCCGCGCCGGAACGTTCTGGTTAGAGCGGGATCTCGAAGATCGCCTTCACCGTCCAGCGATCGGTCGCATTCGTGAGCCCGCGCCCGATGCCGAAATTGAACACCCACGGAGCACGGTCCACGTCGACCGCGATGTAGAGCGAGTGCGATTGCTCCTCGTACGGCAGGGCGCGGCCCACCTTCCCGAGCTCCATGTAGTACTCCGGGCCGACGGAGATGCCTTCCGCGATGCGGCGCGCGATCTTGATCGACGGGTTGAAGTCGGGGCGCGCGCCCTTGTCCGGGCCGGCGAAGGCGAACTCGAGGATCGGATTCACGGCGACGAGCCAATCGGGATCTCGCCAGCCCACGATGGGCCGAACCTCCATCGCGCGCGTCGCCTGCTCGAGCACGTCGGAAACCCACGCGTGCTCGAAGTTCACGCCCGCGAACGCACCGTTGCCCTCTTCGTCGACGCGTAGCGCCAGCCACTTCACGCGGATCTTGGGACCCGCGAACCGGTTGCGGTTATCCGCTCCGAATACGAGCGGCAGGTAGAGCCCCGCCTCGAGCGATGGCGTCATGCCGTACGAGAATTCGGGCGTGAGACGCCAGCCATGGGCCGGTGGGATCTCGCCCGGGAAGTCCGGAGTCGACCGGCCGCTCGGCGTGGTGTTCACGTGCAGCTCGAGCCCAAATTCGCCCTGCTTGTTGATGTCGCTCGTGTAGACCTGGATCTCGTCGGGAAGCGCCGCGTGCGCCATCGGCGCGGCGAAGATCGCCGGAATGGCGGCACAGGCGGCGAGGCGGACCGGTCCCATGGAAGGCGGGCGTACTATGCGCCGATCCGATTCGCGCTTCAATGTCGTGTCCTCGGAGTCGGGCCGCCCTTCGTGACGGGGTACCAGGCGAGCGCGCATACAGCGAGAGCCCATACGATTACCGCGCCGCTCGGAAGATCGAACGCGGTGGAGAGCACGAGGCCGGCCGCATAGCCCACCACGCCGAGGACCCATGCGGCGGGAAGCCGACGCCGCGCCATGCGCCGGGTGGCGAGCGGCGGGACGATGAGGGACGCGAAGACGAGGTAGAGCCCCACGAGCTGCACCGACGCGGTCACGGTGAGCGCGAAGAGCACGTAGAAGCCGATGCGCCCGATGCGCTCGCGCAGTCCGAACCACGCGGCGAGCACCACCGCATACACCAGCGCGGTCCACCCCAGGTGCGACGGATCGGCCCACAGGATCTGGCCCACGAGCAGGTCGCGCAGGTGCTCGCTGCCGTGCGGGTTGGATGCGAGGAGCAGCAAGCTCGCGGTGGCGCCCAGCACGTTGCGCGGGTCTCCCTGGATGTGCGGGTCGCCTTGCACGCTCGCCGAGAACGAGGTGACGAAGAAGCTCGCCTCGTACGCGGCGCTCATCGCCGTACCTACCCTCGTCGCCGGCATCGAGGGCATGAACTTCAAGCACATGCCCGAGCTCGACTGGGGCCTTCGGCTACCCCGCTTCGATCCTGCGGATGATCGTCGCGGACTGGCTGCTCTACCGCAACTTCAAACGGGCGGGGTGGCTTTAGCCTCGCGGCCGCGTTCCGGCGCCACCTCGGCGAGGATCCAGTCGCGGAAGGCCGCCACGGCGGGATTCTGCGCGCTCGTCTCGGGCGTCACGAGGTAGTACGCGAAGGCCGCGAACGCGGGGATGTCGAACGGGACGACCAGGCGCTTCGCCTGGATCTCCGAGCGCACCAGGGGCTTCATCGTGAGCGCCACGCCCATGCCCTCGATCGCCGCTTCCACGGCGAGCGAGGCGTTGCTGAAGCGCGGGCCGCGGCTCCCGTCGACGCCATCGACGCCGACCGATTCCAGCCAGTCGCGCCAGTTCGGTCGCACGCCCTCCTCCACCACGGTCTCGTCGTGCAGCAGCGTGTGGAAGCGCAGGTCCGCGGGCTTGCGCAGCGCGTGCTCGCCCTTGAGCAGCTTTGGGCTGCACACCGGCACGTACACCGCGCGGAAGAGCTGGTCCACGTGCGCGCCGGGATAGCGTCCCTCGCCGAAGCGCACCATCACGACCGGCGTATCTTCCGGCGTTTCCCGCGGCGGCGCCATGTGGCCGTTCTCGCGCCCGTCGATCATCGCGAGGCGGCTCGCGACGTGGAGCTCGAGGTTGGGGTGCGACTGCGTGAAGCGCGCGAGGCGCGGCACGAGCCACCGCGCGGCGAAGTTCGGAGGCGACATCACGGTGAGCGCGTACGAATCCTGCCGGGCGCGCACGCGCTCCACGGCGGCCGCGAGGCTCTCCAGTCCCTCCTGCACCTTCGGAAGCATCGCCTGCGCCTCGGCGGTGAGCTCGAGCGCGCGCGTGAGCCTGCGGAAGAGCACCACGCCCAGGTGGTCTTCGAGCAGCTTGATCTGGTGGCTCACCGCGCCCGGCGTGACGTGCAGCTCCCGCGCCGCCTTCTTGAAGCTCAGCAGGCGCGCGGCGGCCTCGAAGGCGCGCAGCGCGTTCAGCGGCGGAAGGCGCTCGGGGGGACGGCCCATGGGTCAATTTTTCTCATTGGGGGTTGTAAGCGAATCGTTTGTTGCAGTGCAGCATCCCCATATATTGCCATGGACGGCGCGAAGACAAGTACCTCCGCCGCCCGGGGTCCAGGCGCGATTTGTGGCAGCATGGGCGCCGCGTTGCCGCAACTTTCCGCGCGGGAACGCGACCAACGCCCATGCCGCCGACGCCCCTGCTCTTCCTGCCGGGACTCCTCGAGGACGCGGACGCCTTCGAGGCGCAGTTCGCCGGGCTCGCGGGCGTGGCGGCCTGCCGCGCCGCCGAGCTCACGCGCTCCGACACGATCGCCGCGCTCGCCGGGGACGCGCTTGCGCAGGCGCCCGCCGACCGCTTCGCCCTCGTCGGCCATTCCATGGGCGGCTACGTCGCCCTCGAGATGCTGCGGCGCGCCCCCCGGCGCGTCGAGCGCCTCGCCCTCCTCAACACCCACGCACGTCCCGACTCGCCCGAATCCACCGAGAACCGCCGCCGCCTGATGACGCTCGCCGAGAGCGATTTTTCCGGCGTGATGCGCGAGCTCGCCCCGAAGCTCGTCGCGCCGCAGCACGCGAAGGAGGTCGGGCTGATCGGAAAGATGACCGGGATGGCGCTCGCGACCGGCAAGGAGGCGTTCCTGCGCCAGCAGCGCGCCATCATCGGCCGCATCGACAGCCGCCCGCATCTCGCCGCGATCCGCTGCCCCACGCTCGTGATCGCGGGGCGCGACGACGCCATCATGCCGGTCGAATGGCTCGCGGAGCTCGCCCGCGGCATTCCAGGCGCGCGCCTCGAGGCGATCGAGGATTGCGGCCATATGGCCTCGCTCGAGCAGCCCGGCAAGGTGACGCAGCTCCTCGCCGGCTGGCTCGGATGAACCCGGTTTTCCACGCGCACAGGAGAACGCCATGCACGGTTATGTCGCCATCGCTCCGCTCATCTCGCTCATCGCCGGGATCCTGATCCTCATCATCCCGCGCCTCCTCAACTACATCGTCGCCGTGTATCTCATCGTGATCGGCCTCATCGGCCTCTTCGGCGGGCTCCGCATCTGAGCGCGCCGCTGCCAGTCCTCTCGCTCCTCGAGACCCGCGTGCTCGGCGTGCTGGTCGAGAAGCAGCACACCGTCCCGGACACGTATCCGCTCACGCTCAACGCGCTCCTCGCGGGCTGCAACCAGAAGACGAGCCGCGACCCCGTGATCGAGGCGACGGAGGCGGAGGTCCAGGCGGCGCTCGACCACCTGAAGCTGCTCTCCCTCGTGACCGAGACGAGCGGCGGACGGGCGATGCGCTACGCGCACAACGCCGGCAAGGCGCTGTCGCTCCCGCCGCAGTCGGTGGCGCTCCTCACGGTGCTCTTCCTGCGCGGGGCGCAGACCGCGGGAGAATTGCGCATCAACACCGAGCGCCTGCACCGCTTCGGCGACATCCTCGCGACGGAAGGATTCCTGCACGAGCTCGCGGAGCGCTCGCTGGTGCGCGAGCTGCCGCGCGCGGCCGGTGCGCGCGAGACGCGCTGGATGCACCTCCTGTCGGGAGAGCCTGCCGCCTCGGCGCCCGCGCCTTCCGCGCAGGCGGCCGAAGCCGTATCCGTGGGCGAGATCGCGGCGATGAAGGCGAACCTCGGCGAGCTGCAGCGCGAGGTCGCGCAGCTGCGCGAAGCGGTCGAGAAGCTGAGGAGGGAGCTCGGCTCCGGCTGAGAGCGGGTCAGGCAACGAGCTCGCGCCAGCCGCGCAGGAGCGGGAAATAGAGTCCGAGCGAGACGGCCTCGCCCGGGAACGCGGCGGCGTAGCCGACGAGCTGCGCCCGATAGCGCTCGAGCTCGCGGTCGAGGAAACGCTCCGGCTCGGCGCCCTCGTGCGCGCCGGTCTTGTAGTCCACGATCCAGCGCCTTCCGTCGTCGTCGACGAACGTGCGGTCGATCACGACCAGGCGCACGCCTTCTGCGCCCGCGACGCGCAGGCGGTACTCGGAGCGCGCCCCGGGCCGCGCGCGCAGCAACCAGCGCCCGCGCTCGTCCTCGATCGCGCCGGCGAGCGCCCGCAGCACGCGCCGGCGAGCCGCCGCGCGCTCCGCCTCGGGAATGCCGCGCCGCGCGAGATCGCGCTCGACCGCACGCTCGATGCGCGGGATGCGCGCGGCATCCCATCGCTCGACGCCTTCCCTGGCGATGCGCTGCAGCCAGCCGTGCACGACGATGCCGACGTGCCGCGCCGTCTCTCCGACCCACGAAAACTCGATCGACGTGGCCGATTGCACCGCCGGCGCGATCACCGGCGCGCGCGCGGGCGGCACGTCGATGGCGAGGGTCGCCGGCGACAGGACGCGCAGCTCGTCCTGCGATGCCTTCGCCTCGCTCGCGGCGCTCGGCGAAAGGTCGGCCTCGCCCAGAGCCCTCTCGAACTCGGGCTTCGCGACGCACCACGCCTTGCCGAGCAGGGATCGCCGCGAGGGCTCGCGCAGCTGCAGCGTGCCGTTCTTCTCCTCGACGCGCACGTATCCGAGCAGGTGCAGCCGATGCGCGGCGCGCGTCGCCGCGACGTACAGCAGTCGCTCGAGCTCGTGGTCCGCCGCCGCCTGGTCGAGCCCGAGCAGGTAGTCGTAGGCGGGCTCCTCGGTCTCGCCGGCGGCACGCACCGGCGCCATGAGGAGGGTTCCGTCGGCGCGCGCCTTCCACGCGAACAGCGGCCGTTCCGAGGCGCGCGGCATGCGGTCGAGGCCCGGCAGGATGACGGTGCCGAACTCGAGGCCCTTCGCCTTGTGGATCGTCATCACCTGCACGCGCGCTTCGCCGCCGGAATCGGGCGCGGCGTAGAGCTCGGCGAGATGCTCCTCGAGCACGGCGGGATCGGGAATGTCGCCGCCGCTTTCCAACTCGTCGAGCTGGTCGAAGAACGTCTCCGCGTCCTCGAGGTCGCTCTCCAGCGATGCGCACGCGGGACCGCCGAGCGCGAGCCACGCGCCTTCCACCCGCTCGCGCACGCTGCCGCGCAGGCGATGCTCGACGAACGGCGCGAGGATCTCGCGCATCCGGCGCACCCGCTCGCGCGCCTCCGGCGCCATCGCCGCGAGGCGCTTCTCGTCGTGCAGCAGCTCCCACACGGTCTTCCGCCCGGACGCGGAATCGGCTTCCACCCCGGCGAGCGCATGCAGGTCCGCCGCGCCGAGCGCGCACCACGGCGCGCGAGCGAGCGAGAGCCACGCCACACGGTCGCCGGGATGCGAGAGCGCGCGCGCGATCGCGAGCAGGTCCTGGATCATGGCCCGCGCGCCGAGCGGCTCGATGTCGACCGCGCGGAAGCGCACGTTGGCGCGCTTGAGCTCCGGCACGATGCGGTCGAGGTGCGAGCGGTTGCGCACGAGGATCGCGACGGTTTCCGTGAGGCTCGAGGCGAGCGTGTCGCGTGCGATCTGCGCCACCTTCCGCGCCTCCGCCTGGCGTGCCGTCGCGGCATCGCGGCGCAGGCACGGATGCCATTGCACGGCGTTCCCGGCGCGCGCGGGATGGTGCGGGCTCGACGGCGAATGGGGCACCGCGCCCGCGTCCGCGTCCTCGGCCGCGGGAAGCACCTGCCCGAACGCCTGGTTCACCCACGCGACGAGGCCCGCCTGCGAGCGGAAATTGGTCGCGAGCCGCAGCGGCACGAGCCTCGCCTGGGGAAGCCCCTGCTCGCGAGCGCGAAGGAAGAGCGCTACGTCCGCTTCCCGGAAGCGGTAGATCGACTGCATCGGGTCGCCTACCAGGAAGACCGTGCGGCCGTCGTCCTCGATCCAGCCCGCGGTGAGCCGCTCGAGCAGCTTCCATTGGCTGCGCGAGGTGTCCTGGAACTCGTCGACCAGCAGGTGCCGCACGCGCACGTCGAGCGCGAGGAGGAGGTCGGTGGGATCGTCCTCGTCGCCGAGCGCCGCCACCGCCGCCTGCGCGAGGCCGGTGAAGTCGATCGCGCCGTGCTCGGCGAACACGAGCTGGAGCTCCGCCACCGCGTGCGGAAGGATCGCCACCACCGCGCCGAGCGCTTCCCATTGCGCGTCGGTGAAGCACGCGGGCGGCATGCCGCGCAATGCGTGGAGCGCCTCGCACAATCCGGGCACCGTGCAAAGGCGCGCCAGCAGCCGCTTCATCCGCTGCCGGAATTGCGCGGCGTCGGCGTGGCCCGCGGGCGGGAACCCGGTGCGCCTGTCGACCTGCGCACGCCACGCGCCCTGCTTGGTGAGGAGCAGCCGCGCGATCGCGAGCCAATCCTCGGCGCCCTCCTCCGCCGCCGGCGGAAGGCGCGTCATCCCGTCGAGCCGCACGATCGGCGAATCGGATTTCGATCGCCGTGCGTTGGCCCCGGCGTATGCGGCGAGCCTCGCGAGCTCCGCCTCCTCCTCGGGCGGAAGGAGCGCGCGCATGCGGCCGAGGAGGCGCGCGCGTTCCCCGCGAAACGCCTCCTCGAGCATCGTGCGCGCCGAATGGTCCGCCTCGAATCCCGCCACGCGCTCGATCCACTGGTCGCGACGCGCGAGCATCGCCTCGAGGAGCGCGCGGGCGGCCGCCCAGTCGCCGTCGAGGTGCACCAGGAAACGGCGCAGCGCCGCGGCGAGCGCGCCGGAAGCCTCGAGGTGCGCGAGCGTGCGCTCGGCGGCCTCGCGATGGAGCTCGCGCGCATCCTCGACGATGGAGGCCGACGCGCCCACGCCCGAGAGCACCGGCATCTGCCGCGCGAGCGAGGCGCACAACGCGTCGATGGTCTGGATGCGAAGCCGCGCGGGGTTGTCGAGCAGGCGCCAGCCGCGCTCGCGGTCGCGTGCGAGCGCCGCGGCGGCGAGCGTGCGCGTGAGCCTCGCGTGCGGCGCTTCGCCGATCGCATCGCCGCGCGCCGCTCCTTCGAGCGCCTGCAGCACGCGCCGGCGCATCTCCGCGGCCGCCTTGCGCGTGAACGTGATCGCGAGGATCTCCTCCGGCCGCTCGACGCCGGCGAGGAGGCGCAGGTAGCGCTGGATCAGGAGACCGGTCTTCCCCGATCCGGCGGGCGCCTGGACGATGCACGAGTGGCGCGCCTCGAGGGCCGCCTCGCGCTCCGCCGCGTCGGCGACGGCGGAGCCGGCTCCGCGCTGCGAGAGGCCCGGCGAGACGATGTCCGTCACGCTTCGTCCTCCTCGATCGCGTCGTCGCCCGCCGGCGTGCCGACGCGTTCATGCACCCGGCAGAGCGTGCTGAGATCGCAACGCTCGCAGGTCGCGAGCCCGCGCTTCGGATCGATGCGCACGTCGCCGCTCGCATAGTTCTCGCCCAGGCCGTCGAGCGCCTCGCGCCACGAAGCGAGGAGCTCGGTCCACGAGGCGGCGGCCTTGCGCGCCGAGCGGTGCTTGCGGAAGCCCTCCACCTTGGGCAGCAGCCCCGCGTCGCGCGCGACGCCGACGAAGCCGAGCTGGCCCACCTTGAGGCGCGCGAACGCGACCGCGCGGATCTCCTCGTCGCCGGCGGCGAGCGCATAGAGCGGAAGCTGGCCGTCATCAGGCCGCGGCCCGAGCCACGCGGAAACGCTCACCGGGCCGGACTTGTAGTCGATCACCGCGAGCCCGCCGTCGAGCAGGTGATCGACACGATCGACGCGCCCGGCGAGGCGCAGGTTCCCCGCCGAGAGCGTCATCTTCTCCTCGCGCATGCGCACCTCGAAAGGCGCGCGCGAGCGCTCGATCTCGAGCCATTCGCGCGCGATGCGCGCGAGGCGCTCGCGCTCGAGCTCGGCGAAGCGGCCCTCGAGCCGGCCGGGCCGCTCGGCGCGCAAGCGCGACACGGCGAACGCCGCCGCCTCGTCGATGAGCTCGGCGAGGCGCGCCGCGTCGGTCGCCTTGAGCGTCGCCTGGTCGCCGAGCGCGCTCCAGAGCCGCGCCATCATCGCGTGCAGCAACTGGCCGCGCTCCGCCGCTCCGAGTCCGGGCTCCGGCGCCTCCAGCGCGCGCGCCTCGAGGCGGAAATGCGCGAACGCCCGGAACGGGCACGCGGCCTGGTCCGCGAGCACCGCGGTCCCGCCGAGGCTCGCGGCGGCCCCGAGCGCCGGCGCCACGCCGTCGGGGCGCGCGGCGATCGCGCCCGGCACGCGGCCGGCCTCGAAGAGGGCGCGCCGGCGCGTGGCGAATTCCGCGATCGCGAGGTCGGCCGACGACGCTTCCTCGACGGCCGCGATGAGCGGGCTCGGCAGGAGCTCCCGATCGCCCTCCGCGCGCGCGCTCGTGAAGAGCACTTCCGGCGCCGCGGCGCGCCACGATTGCGTGAGCGCGGAATCCACCTCGAGCGATCGTTCGGCGCTCGCGCCGGGAATTCCAGCAAGCCGCTGCAGCGCGGGCGAGAGGAGCGGGTGGGGACGCGCCGGGAGCGGCCACGACTCCTCCGTGAGACCGCTCACCCAGAGGTGATCGAACGCGAGCCCGGCGGACTCGAGGATGCCGAGGACCTGGACGGGCGCCGCACCCGACGCCGGCTGGAAGGTGGTCTCGGCGCAGAGGCGGCGCAGGCGGGCGCGCGCCTCGCCGGCGCTCCACGCCGCGGCGACCGCGCCCAGGGCCGCGTACTCCGAGAGCAGCTCACGCCAGCGCGCGAGCGCCTGGAACTCCGCGGAGTCCGGCACGCGCTCGCCGGGGAAGCCGGCGGCATCGAGGCATGCGGTGAAGCGGCGCGCCCACTCGTGGGCCGGCGCACGAGTCTCCTCGACGCAGGCGACCGACAAGCGGTCGAGCGCTGCGAGGAGCAGCGGGCACGGCGGCGCGCCGCGGCGCGCGATCGCCTCGGGCACCAGCGCGCGCAGGCGATGGAGCGAGAGCGTCGCGGGAGCGATCGTGCGCAGCGCCGCATCGAGCCGCGCTCGCGCATCGCGCTCGGCCTCGGCGCCGGCGAGGAACGGCGAGCGCAGGACACGACTCACGCGCTCGAACGGGAGCGGCGCGCCGGCGAGCTCGATCACGTCGAGCGCCGCATCGACGAGCGCGAACGAGGCGAGCGGCGCGCCGAGCGACACGTTGAAGAGCGGCTCGGCGCCATCCCCGGGGCGGGTCGAGCCGCCCAGCACGCGCGAGAAAAGGCGCGCCACCTCCGC
>DATIZV010000049.1:0-2344 GCA_035516915.1 Usitatibacter sp.
CGCACGCTCAGCGGTCGCCCGCCCGCCGGCGCCGAAGCCTTCGCGGTCGGCCGCGAGGTCGCCGTCACGCCCGGACGCGTCGTCTTTCGCAACGACCTGATGGAGCTGATCCAGTACGCGCCAACCACAAGCACGGTGCACGCCGAACCGGTTCTGATCGTGCCCGCGTGGATCATGAAATACTACATCCTCGACCTCACGCCGGAGACCTCGCTGGTGCACTGGCTGGTGGCGCGCGGGCACACGGTGTTCATGATCTCGTGGAAGAACCCGACGCCGGAGGACCGCGAGCTCGGCTTCGACGACTACCGCAGGCTCGGCGTGATGGCCGCGTTCGACGCGATCGCCGCGATCACGCGCGCGCCGCGCACGCACCTCGCGGGCTACTGCATCGGCGGCACGCTCGCCGCGGTCGCCGCGGCGGCGATGTCGCGCGACCGCGACCGCCGCCTCGCCTCGCTCACGCTCTTCGCCGCGCAGACCGACTTCACCGAGGCGGGCGAGCTCACGCTCTTCGTGAACGAGAGCCAGCTCGCCTTCCTCGAGGACGTGATGTGGGAGCAGGGCTTCCTCGACACGCGGCAGATGGCGGGCGCGTTCCAGATGCTGCGCTCGAACGACCTGGTGTGGTCGCGCATGGTGCACGAGTACCTGATGGGCGAGCGCGCGCCGATGAGCGACCTCGCCGCGTGGAACGCGGACGGCACGCGCATGCCGTATCGCATGCATAGCGAGTACCTGCGCCACCTCTTCCTGGAGAACGCGCTCGCGACGCACAAGTACCGCGTGGACGGCAAGCCCGTGGCGCTCGACGACATCCGCGCGCCGATCTTCGCCGTCGGCACCGAGCGCGACCACGTGTCGCCGTGGCGCTCGGTGTACAAGATCGAGGCGCTCACCGACACCGAGGTGACCTTCCTCCTCGCGAGCGGCGGGCACAACGTGGGCATCGTTTCCGAGCCCGGCGAGCATCCCGGGCGCTACTACCGCGTCGCCACGCGCGAAGCCGACGAGCCGTATCTCGACCCGGACGCGTGGGCGGCGCAGACGCCGCCGAGCGCGGGCTCGTGGTGGCCCGAGTGGCAGGGCTGGCTCGCGCGCCACTCCTCTTCCCCGCGCCGTCCGCCGCCGCTCGGCGCTCCGCGCGGGCCGTATGCGCCGCTCTGCGCTGCGCCGGGCACCTATGTTCTGGAGGACTAGACTCGGCAAGTCGGCCATCGGCGTTCACCGGCGCTCCCCGCTCTAGCCCCGCAGTCGACGTGAAGATCAGATTCCTCGGAGCGACGGGAACCGTAACCGGATCGAAGTACCTGGTGAGCGCCGGTTCGCAGGTGCTCGTCGATTGCGGGCTCTTCCAGGGCTACAAGCAGCTGCGCCTGCGCAACTGGGCGCCGCCCCCGGTCGATCCGGCGAGCGTCGAGGCGATCGTGCTCACCCACGCGCACATCGACCACAGCGGCTACCTGCCGCTCTTCGTGAAGCGCGGCTTCGGCGGCCCGGTGTACTGCAGCGAGGCGACCGCGGAGCTCGCCGCGATCCTGCTTCGCGACAGCGCCCACCTGCAGGAGGAGCAGGCCGAGCACGCGAACCGCTACGGCTGGTCGAAGCACGCGCCCGCGTTGCCGCTCTACACGCGCAAGGACGCCGATGCCGCGCTCGCGCGCCTCGCGCCGCTCGCCTTCGACCGCGACTGGGAATGCGCGCCCGGAATTCGTGCGGCGCTGCGTCCCGCCGGACATATCCTCGGCGCGTCGATGGTCGAGCTGCACGCGGACGGCGCATCGTGCCTCTTTTCCGGCGACCTCGGGCGCCCGGACGATCCGATCATGCGCCCGCCCGCCGACGTCGAATCGGCCGACGAGCTGGTGCTCGAATCGACGTACGGCAACCGCAGCCATCCCGCGCTCGACACGGGAGCGGAGATCGCCTCGATCGTCTCGCGCACCGCGCGACGCGGCGGCGTGGTGATCGTTCCCGCCTTCGCGGTGGGGCGCGCGCAGGCGCTGCTCCTGCACCTGCACCGGCTCAAGGCGAGCGGCGCGATTCCGGCGGCGCTTCCGGTCTACGTCGACAGCCCCATGGCGACCGACGTCACGCACATCTACGTGCGGCATCGCGAGGAGCACCGGCTCGACGAGCGCGAGTGCGCGGCCCTCTCCAACGTCGCGCGCTTCGTCGCGACGCCCGACGAGTCGCGCGCGCTCGACCAGTCGAGCTGGCCCATGGTGATCCTCGCGGGAAGCGGCATGGCGACCGGCGGTCGCGTGCTGCACCATCTCGAGCGGTTCGCGCCGGATGCGCGCAATACCATCCTCTTCTCGGGATTCCAGGCGGGGGGCACGCG
>DATIZV010000050.1:0-2991 GCA_035516915.1 Usitatibacter sp.
GAACCATGCGGGCATCGGCCCGCCCTTCTCGCGCCATGCACGCCAGCAGGCCACTCCGGCGACGAGCATCAGCGGCTGCGTGTTCACCGTCTGGTTGAGCGCTTCGGCCGGGCCCTCGTTCGCCATCGACCAATAGTCGACGTCGACGAGCAGGCCCGCTTCGCGGAACGTCGACTCGACGAGCGGCTCCGCGGCGAAGCCCTTCATCATGCCCACCGACTGGGAGCCCTGTCCGGGAAACACGATGGCAAGCGTCATGGCATCGAGCGATCAGTACTTGAGGAGCACGGAGCCCCAGGTGAAGCCGCCGCCCACGCCCTGCAGCAGCACGGTGTCGCCGCGCTTCACGCGCCCGTCGCGCACGGCGACGTCGAGCGCGAGCGGCACGGAGGCGGCGGAGGTATTGGCGTGGCGATCGACGGTCACCACGCAGCGCGAGTCGGGGATGCCGAGCTTCTTCGCGACGTGCGAGATGATGCGCACGTTGGCCTGGTGGGCGACGTAGGCGTCGACGTCGGAGATCGCGAGCCCGTTCGCCGCGAGGGCCTCGCGGGCGTTCTCCTCGAGCACGCGCACCGCGAGCTTGAAGACCGCCGCGCCGTCCATCTTGAGCGTGGGATCGCCCTGCACCGCGCCGCCGCATACGTGCCCCGGCGTATTGAGGATCGCCGCGTGGCGCCCGTCGGCGTGCAGGTGGCTCGAGAGGATGCCGGGCTCGTCCGAGGCCTCGAGGACCACGGCGCCCGCGCCGTCCCCGAAGAGCACGCAGGTGGAGCGGTCCCTCCAATCGAGGATCCGCGAGAAGATCTCGGCGCCCACGACGAGGGCGCAGCGATGGCCGCCGGCGCGGATGAAAAGGTCCGCGGTCGCGAGCGCGTAGACGAATCCCGAGCACACCGCCTGCAGGTCGAAAGCGGCGCCGCGCGCGACCCCGAGCTTGCCCTGCAGCAGGCACGCGCTCGAGGGGAACACCATGTCGGGGGTCGACGTCGCGACGATGATGAGGTCGACGTCTCCCGGAGTGCGCCCCGCCGCCGCGAGCGCGTTGCGGCTCGCCTCGAGCGCGAGGTCGCTCGCGAACTGGCCCTCGGCGGCGACGTGCCGCTCGCGGATCCCGGTGCGCGCGACGATCCACTCGTCGCTCGTGTCGACCATGGATTCGAGGTCGCGGTTGGTGAGGACCTTCTCGGGGAGATAGCTGCCGGTGCCGGTGATGCGCGAGTAGCCCGTCATGCGGCCTGCTCCGCGGAGGACGGCGGCGACTGCAATCCGGGCGCGAGCGCGGCGATCTGCTCGCCGATGCGCTCGTTGAGGCCGTGGCTCGCCTCGTTCGCGGCGCGCTCGATGGCGGTGGCGAACGCGAGCCGGTCGGCCGAGCCGTGGCTCTTCACGACGATGCCGCGCAGGCCGAGCATCGCCGCGCCGTTGTAGCGGCGGTGGTCGACGCGCCGGCGGAAGCGGCGGATCACCGGCCAGGAGACGAGCGCCGCGAGCCGCGTGAAGAGGCTGCGCGTGTACTCCTCCTTGAGGAACTCGCCCAGCATGCGCGCGAGGCCCTCCGAGGTCTTGAGCGCGACGTTGCCGACGAAGCCGTCGCACACGATCACGTCGGTCGTGCCGCGGTAGATGTCGTCGCCTTCGACGTTGCCGTGGAAATTCACCGGGCTCGCGCGGAGCAGCTCCGCCGCCTTCTTCACCACTTCGTTGCCCTTGATCTCCTCGGCCCCGATGTTGAGCAATCCCACCGTCGGGCGCTCCTTGCCCTCGATCGCCTTCACCAGCGTCGACCCCATGATCGCGAACTGCACCAGGTTCTCGGGCGTGCAATCGGCGTTCGCGCCGAGGTCGAGCGCGTACACTTGGCCGCCGGTGCGCGTCGGCAGCACGGCGCAGATCGCCGGCCGGTCGATCCCGGCGAGCGTCTTCAGCACGAATTTCGCCGTGCCCATGAGGGCGCCGGTGTTTCCCGCGCTGACGCACGCCTGCGCCCGACCCTCCTTCACGAGGTCGATCGCCACGCGCATCGAGGAGTCCTTCTTCGTGCGGATCGCGGTGCGCACGTCCTCGTGCATCTCCACGACCTCGCTCGCGGGAACGACCGAGACGCCGGGCCGGCCCTTCGCGTGCGCGCGGGCGAGCTCGCGCTCGATCGGTTCGGCGAGACCCACGAGGAGGAGCTCGAAGCCCGGATGCGCGGCGAGAAAGTCCAGGCACGCCGGCACGGTGACCGACGGCCCGTGGTCCCCGCCCATCGCATCGACGGCGATGACGGTCGTCATGGATCCAATGCGCGCGCCCACCGGGGCCGCGCGGCGCTCAGTCCTTGGACTGGATGACCTTCTTGCCGCGGTAGTATCCCGACGGCGAGATGTGGTGGCGCAGGTGCGTCTCGCCCGTGGTGGGCTCGACGGCGGTCGGAGGCTTCCCGAGATGGTCGTGTGCGCGGTGCATGCCGCGTTTCGACGGCGACTTCTTGTTCTGTTGAACAGCCATGTGTTTCTCCTGTGGGAGCCTTTCCCAGGCTACGGGAAGGCCCGAATCGTCATGTCGTCTTGCGCTTGAGCTGCGCGAGCGCCGCGAACGGCGACGGCTCGCCGGAAGCGCCCTCGCGTCCTCCCGGGGCCTCCCCCAGGCCCGGCTTGCGTGGCACCATCGGCAGGGAGAGCAGCACCGCGTCCTCTACCAGGTCGCGGATGTCGAGCGGCTCATCGGCGACGAGGTAATCTTCCGCATCGCTCTCCTCCTCGATCGGCGGAAGCTCCGCCTCGCTCGTCACGAGGACGAGCCGATCCGAGATCGAGACTTCGTGCCGGAAATCCTCGAGGCTCGACTGGCACGTGAGAAAGACGAAACCATTGATTATACACGACACCACCTTGCGACGTTGCCGGTCCAGCTGCGCGGTGAGGCGATAGCGGAGCTCGCCCTCGGGTCCCGCGAGCGAGTCCTCGAGGCGCTCGAGCTCGCCGGGCGAGAACGTGCCCTCCCAGG
>DATIZV010000051.1:0-2856 GCA_035516915.1 Usitatibacter sp.
CGGCATGAGCCGACTCGTGCTCGCGTCGCTCGCCGCGCTCGCGTTGTGCGGCTGCACGGACATCGCGCAGGCCGTGCCGTCGCTCGCCCCGCCCGCCGCAGAGAGCCTGGCGAGCTACATGGACCGGTTGCACGGCATGGACGAGCAGGCACTCGCCGCCGAGGCCGCACGCCAACGCGCGCTCGCGGCGCGCAGCGCCGACGACCTCGCGCGGGTGCGCGCAGCCCTCGCGCTCTCGCTCGCACCCCATTCGGATGAAGGCGAGATCCTCGCGCTCGTCGATCCGGTGGTCGAACGGAAAGAAGTACCGTCCGACATCCGCGGGATGGCAAGCTTCTTGCAAGCCATGGCGGCGGATCGCCGCAGGCTTCGGGAGAGCGCCGCGGCAGCCGGGCAGAAGCTGCGCGAGGAGCAGCACGCCCGCGAGCAGGAAAAGGAGCGCGCGACGGACCTGCAACGCAAGCTCGATGCGCTCTCCGAGCTCGAGAAGAGCCTCTCCAACAGACCCCCGACGAGCCACTGATGCCGAATCCAGGAAAAGCTTCGCTGTTGCTGGTGGACGACGACCCGGATCTCCTGCGCTTGCTCGCGATCCGCCTCAAGGCCAATGGATACGGCGTGACCGCCGTGGAGAGCGGGCGCCGCGCGCTCGCCGCGATCGCCGCCTCGCGTCCCGACCTCGTCCTCACCGACCTGCGCATGGAGGGCATGGACGGCATGGCGCTCTTCCATGAAATCCAGGGCGCGTATCCGGGGCTTCCCGTGATCATCCTGACCGCGCACGGAACGATCCCCGATGCGGTGGCCGCGGTGAAGCGCGGCCTCTTCGGCTACCTCACCAAGCCCTACGATCCCGAGGAGCTGCTCGGCCAGGTCGAGCGCGCCCTCACCCTTCACGGCGCATCCGGCGTCATGCAGGCGGGTGTCGGCCAGGTGTGGCGCGAGGACATCGTCACGCGCTCCTCGCTCATGGAGGACCTGCTCGCGAAGGCGCAGCGCGTGGCCGCGGGCGACGCGAGCGTGCTGATCCAGGGCGAGAGCGGCAGCGGCAAGGAGCTCCTCGCGCGCGCGATCCACCGCGCGAGCCCGCGCGCGAACGAGCCGTTCATCGCGATCAACTGCGGCGCCATTCCCGAGACGCTCCTCGAGAGCGAGCTCTTCGGCCACACCAAGGGTTCCTTCACGGGCGCCATTTCCGACCAGCGCGGGCTCTTCATCGCGGCCGACAAGGGCACGCTCTTCCTCGACGAGATCGGCGACATGCCGCTGCCGCTGCAGGTGAAGCTGCTGCGCGTGATCGAGACGCGCGAGGTGCGCCCGATCGGCGCCACGCGCTCGATTCCGTTCGACGTGCGCATCATCTCCGCGACGCACCGCGAGCTCGCGCGCGAGAAGGAAGCGGGCAACTTCCGCGAGGACCTGTACTACCGCCTGAACGTCGTCTCGCTGAAGCTGCCCTCGCTCGACGAGCGGCCCGAGGACATCCCGCTCCTCGCCGAGCATTTCCTCTCGAGGCTCGCGCCGCGCTACGGCCGCGACAAGGCCTCGTTCTCGCCCGAGGCGCTCGAGCTCCTGGTGAAGGCGAAGTGGCCGGGCAACGTGCGCCAGCTCTACAACGTGGTCGAGCAGTCGATCGCGCTCTGTCCCACCTCCATCATCCCGCAGACCTTCGTCGAGCAGGCGATCCAGGTGGAGATGCACGAGATGACCTCGTTCGAGGACGCGCGCAAGCGCTTCGAGCGCGACTACCTCACGCGCATCCTCAAGCTCACGCGCGGCAGCGTCACGCAGGCGGCGAAGCTCGCGCGGCGCAACCGTACCGAGTTCTACAAGCTGCTCCAGCGGCACGGCATCGAGGCCGCGGTGTTCAAGGGCACGCACAAGCCGTCGTGACGTAGCTGAGACGCCACGCGGCGTAGCTGTCGCTCCACAGCGACGTCGATTTTTTTCGACAGAACAAGGACTTGAGCGACACTTTGCAACGCCCCGTCGTCCCTTGGAGACAACCGTAGGGCGCGCACTCCGGCCGATCCCGCAGCCTCCATCGGTAACCCATTGATCGATCAGGAGAAGCAAGTCTTGGCATCCCGCTTGCTCCATGGAGGATGTGCGCCTTGTGGGGCAGATTCCATCTGCCCCGTTTTTTTGGCGATGTTGTACTTCACATACCACTGACCTGAAAGGCTGCTGCAAGCCCGCGCGGATTACGATCGGTGCGTCGTATCGCGGGGCCGTTCCTTTATCCACCGATGAGGTGAGGGGGCGGCGCCGCCCCGAACAGGTCTGGTTGTTCCCACCGCTTTTTGACTCCGTGAGGCGCTTGTGGAGCGCGGGTAGGGCTGGCTGTAACGGCTGATCATCAAGCCGCCGCTAGCCGGCTTCCTCGATCCACGCCGCCTGGATCGCCTCGAGGATCTTCTCGCCCGAGCGCTTCGGATCGTCGTCGAATCCGTCGAGCTCCGTCACCCAGCGATGAAGGTCCACGAAGTTCACGCGCATCGGGTCCACGTCGGGATGGGCGTCCGCGAGCGCGATGGCGATCTCCTGCGTGTCGATCCATTTCATCCGCAAATCTTACCGCGGTCGGGCGCTCCGCGAGTTCGACCGCCGCACCATAGGCTTCGGCTATCGCAACGATCGCCACAAACAATTTGCCTCCGGGCCGCGTGGTATGCGAACGTTTCCAGGTGAGCGCGCCGCTCGCACTTCCCAGGAGTTGACCATGAGCACCGCCGTTTCGACGCGGCCCAATCGCGCCGCCGCATCCCGCCAGACCGCGAAGCTCCAGACCCCTACCGGCCTCGGCGCCGAGGCTCGCCGCGACGTCTCCGCCGCGCTGAACCTCCTCGCGGCCGA
>DATIZV010000052.1:0-6175 GCA_035516915.1 Usitatibacter sp.
GGAGTAGCGCGCGGCGACCGCCGGCATCTCGATCAGCGTCGCGAGGAGCGGCGCCGGGTCCGCGAGCCCGGTGGTCTCGATCACGACGCGGCGGAACGGGGGCACCGTGCCCGCGGCGCGCTGGAAGTGCAGCTCGCGCAGCGTCCCGAGGAGCTCGCCCGCCACCCGGCAACAGATGCATCCGCTCGGGAGCGTCACCACGGTCTCGCTCGAGGAGCGCACCAGCGCATGGTCGATCGCGACCTCGCCCCACTCGTTCACGAGCACGGCGGTGTCGGCGTAGCGCGGGTCGGCGAGGATCGCGTTGAGGAGCGTCGTCTTGCCGCTGCCGAGGAAGCCGGTGAGGACCGTCACCGGAGTGACGCCCCCGGCCGAAGCGCTCGAGGGCACGGCCTGCGGCACCGCTCAGCCCTTCTTGCGCCGCGCCCGCGGATGCGCCGCGTCGTAGACCTTCGCGAGGTGCTGGAAGTCGAGGTGCGTGTAGACCTGCGTCGAGGCGATGCTCGCGTGGCCGAGCATCTCCTGCACCGCGCGCAGGTCGCCGGAGGACTGCAGCAGGTGCGAGGCGAACGAATGGCGCAGCATGTGCGGATGCACGTCCGCCTCGATGCCGGCGAGCGCCGCCCGGCGCTTGATGCGCCGCTGCACCTCGCGCGGCGCGAGGCGCTTCCCCGAGCGGCCCACGAACATCGCGCTTTCCCCCGGGCGCGCGATCTTCCCGCGCACGGCGAGCCACGCCGCGATCGCTTCCAGCGCCGCCCGGCCCACGGGGACGATGCGCGTCTTCGAGCCCTTGCCCGTCACGCGCGCCTCGCCGGTCCTCGCGTCGAGCGCATCGATGTCGATGCCGGTGAGCTCCGAGACGCGCAGGCCCGAGGAATACGCGAGCTCGAAGAGCGCGCGGTCGCGCGCGCCGAGCTCGCTCTCGTCCTCGATCGAGACGAGCCGCACCGCCTCGTCCGGGGAGAGCGCCTCGGGAAGCCGGCGCGCGGCCTTCGGCGCGCGCACGCCGGCGCACGGGTTCGAGGCCGCCTCGCGATGCCGCACGAGCCAGTCGTAGAACCCGCGCCACGCGGAAAGCACGCGCGCGAGCGAGCGGGGCGCGAGGCCCTTGCCGTGCAGCGCGGAGAGGTAGCGGCGGATGTCGTGGCCGGTGAGCGCGGCGGGGTCGCGCTCTCCGGCGAGCGATTCGAGCAGGCGTGCGTCGCGCCCGTAGGCCGCGAGCGTGTGCGCGGCGAGCCGCCGGCCGGTGCGCAGGCTTGCGAGGTAGCGCTCGAGCGGGCCATGGGCCCTCGTCTCCGGCGCGCGGGCCGGCGCCTGGCCGTCGGGCGTCCCGCCCCGCCGCCTGCCTCCGAGCGGCCTAGTCGGGGACGCGCTCACGAACGGGTGTGACGAACCGCCACAGCGCGTGGCTCACGAGCTCGCCGATGCGCGCGAGGTAGAGCGTGCCCATCTCGGGATAGAAGCGCTTCGGGTCCTCCGAGGCGAGCGCGATCGCCCCGAAGGTGGTGCCGTCGCGCGTGAGCGGCGCCATCGCGAACGACTTCACGTGCGGCGCCGCCTCGCCGAACCACGACTGGCTGTCGTACACCGGGTGGTGGCTGCAGTAGGGCGTCGGCATCTTCTCGACGAATTCGCGGATCTCGGGGGCGACCGGCGAGTACTCGCGCGCCTCGGGGCTCGCCTCGGCGACGTTCCACAGGCGCACCGCGACGTGCGGCACCGCGAAGTGGTCGAGGAGGTCGAGGTACAGCGTGTCGAGGGCGGCATCGAGGCTCGTCGACTCGATGAGGCGGCAGGCGAGCCGGTGCACCTTCTCGCCGGCTGCGTCGTTCTCCTCGCCGAACTGGATCAGCTCGTGGAGCTTGTCCTCGAGGAGCTTCGCCTTCTCGCGCAGCGCGAGGAGCTGGCGCTCGCCGATCGAGACCGCGCGGCCCCCGTGCGGATGCGGGATCTGCAGGTTCATCAGCACGTCGACGTGGTTCTCGAAGAACCCCGGGTTCTGCTTCAGGAATTCGGCAACCTGTTCGGCCGTGAGCGTGGGCAAGTCCGTTCCTCTTGTTCTCGTTCGCTACAGCGCGATCTCGCCGTCGAAGACGCGCACCGCGTCGCCCGTCATCATAACGTTGGCGTCGTCGCGCGGCCAGCGGATGCGAAGCTCGCCTCCGCGGGTCTGCACGCGCACGTCGCGGTCGAGGAGGCCGCGGCGGATGCCCGCGACCACCGCGGCGCAGGCGCCGGTGCCGCAGGCGAGCGTCTCGCCGGCGCCGCGCTCCCAGACGCGCAACCGGATCCGGTCGCGCGCGACGACCTGCATGTACCCGGCATTGACGCGGCGCGGGAACGCGCGATGGCGCTCGATCGCCGGGCCCTGCGTCGTCACGGGCGCGCGATCGACGTCCTCCACCAGCTGCACCGCGTGCGGGTTGCCCATCGAGAGCACGCTCAGCTCGACCTCGGCGCCGTCGAGCTCGACGCGGTCCGTCACGTGCGGCTCGGCGGCGCCGGCGAACGGCACGTCGCGCGGATCGAAGCGCGGCGGCCCCATGTCGACCGTGACCTCGCCCGAGCGCTCGATGCGCGGCGCGATCACGCCGGAGGCCGTTTCCACGCGGATCTCGCGCTTGTCGGTGAGGCCCTCGTCGATCACGAAGCGCGCGAAGCAGCGCGCGCCGTTGCCGCATTGCTCCACCTCGCCGCCGTCGGCGTTGAAGATGCGGTAGCGGAAGTCGATGCCGGGCATGGTGGGACGCTCGACCACCAGCAGCTGGTCGCAGCCCACGCCGAAATGGCGGTCGGCGATGCGCCGCACCTCATCCGCGGTGAGCGAGACGCGCTGGCGCACGCCGTCGAGCACGACGAAGTCGTTGCCCTGGCCCTGCATCTTGGCGAACTTGAGGCGCACGCGGCTATTTTCGCTTATAGGGGGACGGCTCGCCCGGCGGGCGCGTCTTGAAGCGCTTGTGCGCCCAGAAGTACTGCTCGGGCATCTCGCGCACGCGCTCCTCGATGAAGGCGTTCATGCGCCGCACGTCGGCCTCGAGGTCGCCGGTGGGATAGTCCTTCCATTCCGGATAGAACTTCACGACGTAGCCGTCGCCCACCTGGCGCGTAACCACCGGGATCACCGCGGCGCCGGTGAGCTCCGCGAGGCGCGGCAGCGTCGTGATGGTCGCCGCCTGCACGCCGAAGAACGGCACGAAGATCGAGTCGCGCTTGCCGAAGTCCATGTCGGGCAGGAAGTAGAAGGGCTTGCCGCTTTTCACGACCCGGATCACCGAGCGCAACCCTTCCTGGCGGCTCACCAGGTGCGGATCGCCGAAGCGCATGCGCGCGCGCAGGAAGATCTCTTCCACCGTGCGGTTCTTCTGCCGGCTGAACACGCTCGCGGTGCCGGGGATTTCGTGGGCGACGCGGATGCCGCCCATGTTGAGGCCGATGAAGTGGGGCGCGAGCGCGATCACGGGGCGCCCCTTCGCGGCGGCGAGGTTCTCGAGGCCTTCGGCGCGGATCATGCGCCGGAGCTGCTCCTCCGTGCCCCACACCATCACGCTGAGCTCCAGCGCGTTGCGCCCGAGCATCTTGAAGTGCTTGAGGCCGAGCTTGCGGCGCTCGCGCTCGCTCATCTGCGGGAAGCACAGCGCGAGGTTGATGCGCGTGACGCGCCCGCGGCCGAAGCGGTAGACGATCGCGCCCAGGCCCGCACCGAGCGCCGCGATCCAGCGCAGCGGGAGGAAGTGCACCAGCCAGAGGATGAAGACGCCGAGCTGCGTGCCGAGCTTGCGAAGGAGCGCCACGGATCAGCCCGCCGACGCCGAAGGATGCGGGACCGGCGCCGGAGGGGCGCCCGCGGGCCGCTTGTAGCGGTTGTAGGCCCAGAGGTATTGCGTGGGGCACTCGCGCACGAGGCGCTCGACCCTCTCGTTCACCCTGCGCGCGGCGAGCTGGCGGTCCGCGGGCAGGCGCTCGTCGAGCGGCAGGAGATGCAGGCGATAGCCCGCGCCGCGCGGCAGGCGCTCGGCGTAGCAGAAGACGATCGCCGCGCCGGTCGCATCCTGCAATCGGCCGACGAGCGTCATGGTATAGGCGGGGCGGCCGAAGAAGTCCGCCCATTCGCCGTCGCCCTGTCCGGGCACCTGGTCCGGAAGGACCACGCTGCAGCCGCCGCGCTTCAGGTGCTTGAGCACCATTCGCACGCCCGCCATCGTCGCCGGCGCGACGTTGGTCCCGTCGGGCGCGGCGCCGCGGTTGCGTCCCTCGCGCAGCAGCTGGTCGATCCAGAAGATCTTGTGCGGCCGGTACATGGCGAGGATCGGGAGGTGCGCCCAGAGGTAGCGGCCGGCGACGTCGTAGGCGCCGAGATGCGGGGTGACGAAGAGGATGGGACGGCCCTCGCTGCGCAGGCGCTCGACGCACTCCCAGCCGACCCGCTCGCGCACGAGGGCCACGACTTCGGCGCAGCGGAACAGCGCCCACGCGATCTCGGTCGCTCCCTTGCCGATCTCGGCCGCGTTCGCGCGCGCGATGCGACGCACCTCGTGCGCGTCGCGTGCCACGCCGCTCGCGCTGAGGTTGTCGACCAGGCGCCAGCGATAGCGCGGCGAGGCGAGGTACACGAGGCGGCCGAGGAAGGCGCCGAGCGCGTGGTTCGCGCGGAGCGGCAACCGGGCGAGCAGGCGGAAAAGCAGCTTCAAGTGGGGACCGGCGATGCCGTCTTTGCTAAAATGGCCGGCTATTGCGACCGAAGGGCGACCCCGATGACCAAGGAATTCCTGTTCACGTCCGAGTCCGTTTCCGAAGGCCACCCCGACAAGGTGGCCGACCAGATCTCGGATTCGGTTCTGGACGCCATTCTAGCCCAGGACCCCACCGGTCGAGTTGCCGCGGAGACGCTCTGCAGCACCGGCCTCGTGGTCCTCGCGGGCGAGATCACGACCAAGGCCGACGTGAACTACGGCCAGGTCGCGCGCGACATGATCAAGCGCATCGGCTACGACAACACCGAGTACGGCATCGACTATCGCGGCTGCGCCGTGCTCGTCGCCTACGGCAAGCAGAGCCCGGACATCGCGCAGGGCGTCGACCATGCGCAGGACGATCCGCTCAACCAGGGCGCGGGCGACCAGGGCCTCATGTTCGGCTACGCGTGCGACGAGACGCCGGTGCTGATGCCCGCGCCGATCTACTATGCGCACCGGCTGGTCGAGCGCCAGGCGATGGTGCGCAAGGACGGCAGGCTCCCCTGGCTGCGTCCCGACGCGAAGAGCCAGGTGACGTTCAGGTACGTCGACGGCAAGCCCGCGGAAGTCGACACGGTGGTGCTCTCGACGCAGCACGCGCCCGAGATGTCCGACGGCGCGAAGATGAAGAAGGAAGCCATCGACGCGGTGATCGAGACGATCATCAAGCCGGTGATCCCCAAGGAGTGGCTGCGCGGCACCAAGTACCTGGTGAACCCGACCGGCCGCTTCGTGGTCGGCGGGCCGATGGGCGACTGCGGGCTCACCGGGCGCAAGATCATCGTCGACACCTACGGCGGCGCATGCCCGCACGGCGGCGGCGCGTTCTCCGGCAAGGATCCCTCCAAGGTGGACCGCTCGGCCGCCTACGCCGCGCGCTACGTGGCGAAGAACATCGTCGCCGCGGGCATCGCGCGGCAGTGCCAGATCCAGGTGAGCTATGCGATCGGCGTCGCGCGCCCGATCAACGTCACGGTCTACACCGAGGGCACCGGCCTCATCCCCGACGAGAAGATCGCGCAGCTGGTGCAGGAGCATTTCGACCTGCGCCCGCGCGGCATCGTGCAGATGCTCGACCTCCTGCGCCCGATCTACGCCAGGACCGCGGCCTACGGCCACTTCGGCCGCGAGGAGCCCGAGTTCACGTGGGAAGCGACGGACAAGGCGGCGCTTCTCAGGGACGCTGCGGGACTCAAGGGCGCGGTGAAGCCGCGCGTCGCTGCCGCCGCCGACTGACCCGCTAACCGAAGTTGCGTGCCATCACCGGGGCCACGGAGGGAAGCTGCGCGGCCCTTCTCGCGATCGCGACGAGCCTCGGCGCGCGCTTCGCGAACCACAGCACGCCCGGCCGCCAGCGCGTCATCGCCGCGAGGTAGAGGTCGAGCGCGCTGCGCCGCTCGCCGTGGAACCACGGCTCGCCGGCGAGCGCTTCCATC
>DATIZV010000053.1:0-3355 GCA_035516915.1 Usitatibacter sp.
CCACGCGCTCGACCCGAAGAAGTTCGACGAGCGCTTCCGCCGCGTGTGGCGCGCCTACCTCTTCGGCTGCGCCGAGATGTTCCGCTCCCCGCACGGCCATACGCACCTCTTCCAGATCGTGTTCTCGAAGCGACTGATCACGAAGGAGAACTATCCGATGTCGCGCGCATTCCTCTACGAGCCGATGCCGGGCGAGGAATTCGCGGCGGCGCACGCGCGCGAGGCCGGGCGGCGCGGATCCGAATGAACGCGGCGCTCGACGCGCATGCGCTGAAGCGCGAGGCGCTCGTGCGCGCGATGCGCACGGGCTCCGGTTCCGTCGGGCTCGCGAAGGACACCTCGAACCTCTTCCGGGATCGCCAGCCCGGGGCGCGCCGCCGCCTCGACGTGCGCGCGATGGCCGAGGTGCTCGCGGTCGACGCAAGCGCGGGGCGCGTCGATTCCGAGGGCATGGCGACCTACGAGTCGCTGGTCGACGCGTGCCTCCTCCACGGCGTGATGCCTGCGGTCGTCCCGGAGCTGAAGACCATCACGCTCGGCGGCGCGGTCGCAGGCGTCGGCATCGAGGCGACCTCGCATCGTCACGGGCTGGTGCACGAGTCGGTCGAGGCGCTCGAGGTGCTGACCGGCGACGGGCGCGTCCTCACCTGCACGCGCGAGAACGAATACGCCGACCTCTTCCACGGCTTTCCCAATTCGTACGGCACGCTCGGCTATGCCCTGCGCGTTGTGGCGCGTGCCGTGCCGGTGAAGCCCTACGTGCACGTGCGCCACCTGCCCTTCGAGGACGCCGGCGCGTTCTTCCGCGCGGTGGAGCAGCATTGCCGCGCGGACGACGCCGACTTCATCGACGGCACGATCTTCGCGCGCGACCGCATGTTCCTCTCGCTCGGCCGCTTCGTGGATGAGGCGCCGCGTACCAGCGACTACACCGGCGTCGCCGCGATCTACTATCGGTCGATCGCGCAGAAGCGCGAGGATTGGCTCACCGTGCGCGACTACATCTGGCGCTGGGACACCGACTGGTTCTGGTGCTCGAAGAACCTCTACGCGCAGAACCCGCTGGTGCGCCGCCTCTACGGGCGCGGTCGACTCGGCTCGCGCACGTACTCGAAGATCATGCGCTGGAACAGCCGCGTGGGGCTCACGCGCAAGCTCGATCGCCTGCGCGGCCTGCACGGCGAATCGGTGATCCAGGACCTGGACATTCCGATCGAGAAGGCGGCGGGCTTCCTCGATTTCCTCGCTCGCGAGATCGGCATCTGGCCGGTGTGGATGTGCCCGATCGGCCCGCAAGCCGACGCCGCACGTTGGTCGCTCTATCCCATGGAGCGTCGCTGGTACGCGAACTTCGGCTTCTGGGACGTGGTGCGCACGAAGGAGCCGCACGAGCGCGGCCACTTCAACCGCGCCATCGAGCGCGCGGTGGTCGAGGCGGGCGGCATCAAGTCGCTCTACTCGGAGAGCTATTTCCCGCGCGAGGAGTTCGACGCGTGCTACGGCGGGAACGCCTATGCCGCGCTCAAGGAGAAGTACGACCCGCAAGGCGCCTTTCCCACGCTGTACGAGAAGTGCGTCCTGCGCCGCTGAGCGTGCCCGGGCCGCTCGTGGCGGCCGGCGCAGGGTAACGTTCGTGAAGGTGGCGGCCGGCCGGCTGCATCCCCGGCGCCCTTCGCCAAGCTGAAATCGCGCGATTTCGCCCGGCGCGGCGGCGCTGGACCCGTCAATTGAAGTTTGTTAACGTGCCGAGGCGGTGGAGGGGTCGCTCCGCCTTCTCCCGCTGGCGAAACGGTGTCGGCAAGAAGCCCGGTCGCGCAGGGAGTGCATCCATGCCGAATCCTCGGTGGCACGCATCACGCGTCGCGTGGCTTGTCGCGCTCTTTCTCGCGGCTGCCGTGCTGCCCGCTTTCGGCGCATCGCTGCAGGTCCTCGTCGACGCGGACAACAACGCCGCAACCGGCTGCGCCGCCTCGACGCCCTCCGGAACGATGTCGGGGATCGAGCAGCGATTCGTCACCACGGTGAATACCACGGTGAACCCGCCGCAGGTCACGGGCGTCACCCGCGAAGACTGCGATGCCGCGACCGGCGTGTTCGGCGCGCCGGTCGTGGTGAGCGGCGGGGGATGGAACGTGGGCGTCGGCGACGGCGCGGGCGGATCGAACGTCATCGAAACGAGCCTGCCGATTCCCGCCGGCGCGCGCGTCCTTCGGCTCGGATTCGCCTACGGCGATGCCGCGATCGGCAGCGATGCCCTCTTCGGCGGGAGCGGAGGGGCGCCGATCCTGTTCGGGCTGCCCCCGTCGGTCCCGGACCCCATTCCCGCACTGTCGGCGTCGATGCTCGCCCTGCTCGCGGCACTCGTGGCGGGCGTCGGCTACGGCTATCTTCGTCGCCGCGGGATTCCCGTCGTCCCGCTGGCGATCGTCGCGCTCTCGCTCGTCGCGACGCTTGCGTGGGCCGCGGTCGTGCTGGACGGCCTCGTCGGCGACTGGACCGGAATCGCGCCTCTCGCGACCGATCCGCAGGGAGACGCTCCGGACGGCTCGGACCTGGTCGCCGTGTTCGTGCAAGCGGCGCCGCCGACGCTTTACGTTCGCGCCGACGTGTGGACCGGCCTGCCGCCCGCAGCGGTCGCCGACAGCTATTCGGCCAACGTGGCGAGCACGCTGAACGTGGCCGCGGCGGGGGGCCTCCTGGCGAACGACACGCCCGGCGTGCCGGCCGGCACCGTCGCCTCGTACGGTGGCGGTTCTCTGGGCGGCGCGGTGACTGATCATCCGGCCGGAACGACGACGCCATTCGGGGCCGGCGGCTCGCTCAGCGTGAACGCCGACGGATCGCTCGCGCTGACGCTGCCGGCCGGATTCACCGGGCACTTCACGTTCGACTATCGCCTCTCGAACCTGAACGGGACCTCGGATGCGCTCGTCGACGTCGCGCCGCTCCAGGCGCCGGCCATCACGAGTGCGAACGGCGCGACGTTCAAGGTAGGAACGGCCGGGACGTTCAGCGTCACCACCACCGGGACGCCAAGCGGCGCCTCGATGGTCATTTCCGAGACCGGAGCGCTTCCCGCCGGCGTCTCGTTCGTGAACAACAACGACGGCACGGCAACCCTCGCCGGCACGCCGAGCGCCTCGGGCACCTTCCCGATCACGATCAACGCGGCCAACGGCATCACGCCGAACGCTTCGCAGAGCTTCACGCTCACGGTGAACGCGGCGCCCGCGATCACCAGCGCCAACAACGCGACGTTCTCCCTCAACCAGGCGGGAACCTTCACCGTCACCACCACCGGCCTTCCCACCAACGCCTCCATGGCGATCACGGAGACCGGGGCGCTTCCCGCCGG
>DATIZV010000054.1:0-3806 GCA_035516915.1 Usitatibacter sp.
GCGCTCGCGGCGCTCAAGCGTCCTTGCCGCATCGTCCTGCACACCGATTCGCAGTACGTGCAGAAGGGCATCACCGAGTGGCTGCGCGGCTGGAAGGCGCGCGGCTGGAGGACCGCTTCGAGGGAGCCGGTGAAGAACGTCGACCTGTGGAAGAAGCTCGACGAGGCGGTCCAGGACCACCACATCCGCTGGGTCTGGGTGAAGGGACACTCCGGGCACGACGGCAACGAGCGCGCCGACGCGCTCGCGAACAAGGGAGTGGCTTCGTTGGGCGAAAGGCGGTGATCCGCCGATGACCGCCGATGAACGCCGATAAACCCGGATAATGCGAACAAGCGCAAGCACAGGGAAGGGGAGGAGATGCGCAGGATCGTGCTCGACACGGAAACGACCGGCCTCGAGCCCGGGGCGGGCCATCGCATCGTCGAGCTCGCGTGCCTCGAGCTGCACGGCCGCCGCGCGACGGGGCGCCATTTCCACCGCTACCTCAACCCGGAACGCGCGATCGACGCGGCCGCGAGCCAGGTGCACGGCCTCACGCTCGAGGACCTCGCCGACAAGCCGCGCTTCGCCGACGTCGCCGACGAGTTCCTCGAGTTCGTGGAGGGCGCCGAGCTCCTCATCCACAACGCCCCCTTCGACGTCGCGTTCCTCGACGAGGAGCTGAAGCTCCTCGGGCGAGGGCCGCTCGCGAGCTACTGCACGGTTTCCGACACGCTCGAGCTCGCGCGCGAGCTCCATCCGGGAAAGAAGAACTCGCTCGACGCGCTGTGCGAGCGCTACGCCGTGGACCACGCGAAGCGCACGCTCCACGGCGCCTTGCTGGACGCGCAGCTCCTCGCCGACGTGTGGCTCGCCATGACGCGCGGCCAGGAGACGCTCGACATCATCATGCAGGCGTCGCAGGCGCCGTCGATGGCGCTCTCGCAGGCGCCGCGCGAGGGACCGCTGGTGGTGCTGCGCGCGAGCGAGGCGGAGCTCGCCGAGCACGCGGCGGTATGCGGGCGAATCGAGCGCGAGAGCAACGGCAGGTGCCTGTGGCTACGCCTCGAAGCGGCCTGAGCCCGGAGGCGCAAGCCGCGCCGCCCGCGGAGCCGCGCAAGCTCCTCGCGGCGCGCCTCGTCGGGCTCGGCGCGATCCCGATCGCGGTCTTCTGCGCGGTGTACCTTCTCGCCGCGCGCCTGCTGGGCCTCGAATCGCCGCAATCGCAGATGTGGACGCTCATCCTCGCCCTGGCGGGGAGCGTCGCGAGCCTCTTCCCGCTCGGCTACTTCGCCGCGCGCACCGTCGTGGGCGAGGTCGAGGCGATCCGCGACGCGGTGAGGAGCGCCGTGGAGGGCGGTCCGGCGCCGGAGCTGCCCGAGCTCACCGCGCCGCTCGACGACCTGAAGCACGAGGTGCTCGGCCTCACCGAGTCGCTGCGCACGCAGCACGCGAAGATGCAGGAGCGGCTCGACACCGCACGCCAGCAGATCTTCTTCCTCACCAACCACGATCCGCTCACCGGGCTGCCCAACCGCAAGTCGCTCGAGGAGCGCCTCGAGAGCGCGATCGCGAGCGCGAAGAGCCACGGCGCCACCCACGCGCTGCTCTACCTCGATCTCGATTTCTTCCACCGCATCAACGATTCCTACGGCCACCTCGCGGGCGACGAGCTCTTGCGGCGCATCGCGCCGGTGCTCCAGTCGAGCCTGCGCGAGGGCGAGATGCTGGCGCGCATCGGGGGCGACGAGTTCGCGGTGCTGCTCGAGAACTGCAGCGCGGAATTCGCCCAGGCGGCCGCGACCCAGCTGCGCGACGCCGTGCAGTCCTGGCAGTTCGAATGGGACGAGAAGGCGTTCCAGGTCGGGGTGAGCGTGGGCGTCGTCGCGATCACCAAGCTTTCGCCGAGCCTCTCCGCCGTCCTTTCGGAGGCGGACACCGCGTGCTTCACCGCGAAGGAGCAGGGCCGCAACCGCGTCTTCGCGTTCCACGACGCGAGCACCTCCCAGTACATGCGCCAGACGAGCCGCGGCTGGCTCAAGCGCATCAACGACGCGCTTTCCGAGGGCGCCTTCACGCTCCTCTACCAGCCGATCGTGCCGATCGAGATGCCGCGCTCGCCCGGGCGCCCGCGGGTCGAGGCGCTGCTGCGCATGAGCGAGACGGGAGGCGAGCTGATCCTCCCGATGTCCTTCATCCCGGTGGCCGAGCGCTACGACCTGATGCGCACTATCGATCGCTGGGTGATCGAGCGCGCGTTCGCCGACTACCGGCGGCTCTCGCGCATGCGCGACGATCCCGCGCCCGCCGAGTTCTCGGTGAACCTCTCCGGGCACACGCTCTCCAGCCCCGACTTCGCCGAGTTCATGCAGGAGAAGTTCGCCGAGCACGGCGTGCCGCCGCAATGCCTGTACTTCGAGATCACGGAGACGGCCGCGATCGCCAACGTCGAGCGCGCCCGCGGCCTCATCGAGACGCTGCGCGGCATGGGTGTGCGCTTCCTGCTCGACGACTTCGGCAGCGGTCTTTCCTCGTTCAACTACCTCAAGCACTTCCCGGTCGACGGCCTGAAGATCGACGGGCTCTTCATCAAGGGCGTGGCGAAGAACTACCTCGACTACGCGCTGGTCGAATCGATCCAGAAGATCGGCGTGAGCCTCGGCCTGCAGACGATCGCGGAGTACGTGGAGACGGAGGAGATCGCGCGCAAGCTCACGCAGATCGGCATCACGCTGGGACAGGGTTATTTCCTCTCGCCGCCCAAGCCGTGGGAGGCGCTCTTCGAGGACTGAGGGCTCCCGCCGGGCGCTTGGCCCCGGGAAGGGTCGCGCTGCTATAATCCGCGGCTGCTTCCCACAAGAACATTCCGAGAGAAACGTCATGCCCTCACTTCGATTCCTCGCCGCCGCGCTGGCGCTTTCCGGGCTCGCGCTTTCCGCCCCCGCCGCGGAGAACACCAAGGTCACGCTGCAGAACAAGCTCGCCCAGTGCCAGGGCTGCCACGGCATCGACGACTGGAAGACCGCGTATCCGGAGGTCTACCACGTGCCGAAGCTCGGCGGCCAGAAGGCGGCCTACATCGTGAACGCGCTCAAGGAATACAAGTCGGGCGAGCGCAACTTCGGCACCATGCATGCCATGACCGAGGACCTCACCGACGACGACATGAAGCAGCTCGCCGATTACTTCGCGGGGCAGGGCGGCGCCCAGACCGCCGAAGCGACGCCTGCGGCCGCGGGAGAGAAGAAATGAAGCGCATCGTGAAGGGTCTCCTCCTCGGCGCGATCGCACTCGCCTGCGCGAGCGCCTTCGCCGCATCCGGCGATCCCGAGGCGGGCATGAAGAAATCCGCCCCGTGCCAGGCGTGCCACGGGCCGAAGGGAATCAGCGTGAGCCCGGAGTTCCCGAACCTGGCCGGCCAGCAGGAGGATTACATCATCGCCTCGCTGCACCATTACAAGGACGGCCATCGCAAGAATCCGATCATGGTCGGGCAGGCCGCCAACCTCACCGAGCGCGACATTCGCGACATCGCGGCGTACTTCTCGGAGCAGAAGGGGCTGTACGTGAAGGACTGAAGCGCGCACGCCGCCCGATCGAGAAAGCCCGGCCGCGAGCCGGGCTTTTTCATGTCGCCGGCCGGCGACCGCGCAATTTCCTTTCTTCTCAGGGACGTCGCGGCTCCTGTACTCGGACCTGCTGGTGCACGACATGGGCCCGGGTCTCGCGGACGGCGTGACGCAGGGCGAGGCGGGGCCGAGCGAGTTCCGCACCGCGCCGCTCTGGGGACTCGGGCAACGGGTCTTCTTCCTCCATGACGGCCG
>DATIZV010000055.1:0-6643 GCA_035516915.1 Usitatibacter sp.
CGGCGGCAAGCTGCACGACGCCCTGGCCGGCCGCGAGTTCGTGCGGCGCTTCATGGACCGCACGGCGCACGTTTCCGTTCCGCGGCGCTCCATCTCGGCGGCGGCGTGCAAGTTCCTCGCGGCGGGACTCGCACGGCCGCACTTGTGGGCCGGCGCCGTCGCGTGGTTCGCGCGGACCGCGTGGCGACTGCGACGCGACTTCGTGCATGCGAGGGGGCGGGTGCGCAAGCTGTCGTTCTTCGTGCACAACTTCATGGATGCGCAGGCGCTCGACGAGGAGCGGCTCGGCGCCTGCGTCTTCATGGCGGCGACGCAGGACGGACCGGTCTCGATGTGCGCCTACAACGCGCGGCGCGACGAATACCTGCTGCGTCCGCTCGCGCTCGCCGACGGGACGCGCTGGAATCCGCTGCGCTCTGCCTCCGGTCGTGAAGGTCCGGCGGCCGCCGTCTATCCGATCAAGCTGCTGAAGGGGCGCGCACGGCGCGAGGCGCTCCGGGAGCGCGCGGCGCCGCGCCATCCGGCTTCCCGGTGATTCGCCTCGCGACGCTCCTCGCGTGCTTCGCGCTGGCCGCGTGCACCGTCGGCCCGCCGCCTCGTCTCGAGGGCGCGCCGGCCGTCGCGAGCGCCGGCCAGGCCCTCGCGGCCTACGCGCGCGTGCTGCAGCGATTCGTGGACGCGCGCGGCGCGGTGGACTTCGAGGCGCTCGCGAGCGACCGCGCCGACCTCGACACGTACGTCCGCTACATCGCCGCGACGCCGCTCGATTCCCTTGCGCCGGGCGACGAGCGGCTCGCGCACTACATCAACAGCTACAACGCGCTTTCGATGTACAACGTCATCGAGTCGGGAATCCCCGCGAGCCACTACGGCTTGCGCAAGCTCGTCTTTTTCGTCCTGCACCGCTTCGACATCGGCGGCGAGCGCATGTCGCTCTACGCCTACGAGAACGACGTCATCCGCAAGGTCGGAGACCCGCGCGTCCACTTCGCGTTGAACTGCAGCGCGGTCGGCTGCCCGCGGCTTCCCCGCAAGCCGTTCACCGCGACCGGCCTGCAGGACGAGCTCGATCGGGAGACGCGGCGCTTCTTCGCTTCTCCCGATCACCTGCGCATCGACCGCGCCGGCAAGGTCGTCCACGTGAGCGAGCTGCTCGAGTTCTATCGCGAGGACTTCGAGGCGCACGCGCCGTCGCTCCTCGCTTTCGTGAGCCGGTACGCGCCCGAGCCCGTACCGACGGACTACGAGGTCCGCTTCATTCCCTACGACTGGACGATCGCCGACTCGCGCAGATTGCGCCAGCCGGCCGCGAGCGGACGCTAGGGATCGCGGCAGTACGCGATCACCTCGCGCATCCCGCGATCAGCAGCGAGATTGCTCCTGCATGGAAGGACACTTCATCGTGCCGTACGAGCAGAAGACGCAGCAGTCGCCCGGCCTGGGATGGAGCGTCTCGTGGCAGCTGGAGCATTCGTAGAAATACTGGCACGCGTCGGTCGGCATCGTTTCCTCCCTGCGGAAACCGCAGCGCGGACAGGTGAGGACGCTCGTCAGCACGACGGTCGCCACGCGCCTATCTCTTCGGGCTCGCGGGGAAGCCCGCGTCCGTGACGGCCTTCGCCAGGCGATCGACAGACACCTTCGCCGGATCGAAGGTCACTTCGGCGGTGTTGTGCCGATAATCGACCTTCACGTCCGCGACCCCGGGCTGCTTCTCCAGGGCGACCTTCACCGTGAGCGGACACGTCGGGCAGGTCATTCCCCTCACGTCGAGCGTGACCGTTTCGGGTCCTCCGGCCCGCACCCAGGTGGCGGCGAGGAGCGGCACGCAGGCGATCAGGATTCGTCGCGACATCGAGGCATCCTCAATAGAAAAGGGGAGCGAGGTACGGCGATGCGCTCATCAAGGCGATGAGGCCGACGACCAGCCAGAACACGATCCTCTGCCGCCTGAGCACGATGGGCGACTCGCACGGTTCCCCCTCGGCGCAGCGGCGCGGCCTCACGTACAGGCGGTGGAAGGCGAGGCCGACGAACAGCAGCGTGAGCCCGTAGAAATACGGCTGGTACGGCTCCAGCAGTTGCAACCGGCCGGCCCATGCCCCGCCCACGCCCATCGCGACGAGCAACAGCGGGCCGAAGCAGCACGCCGTCGCCCCGAAGGCCGCGAGCAACCCGCCGAGGAGCGAAGCCGAAGTACGCAGTGTCGTCGCCGCGATGGCGTCATTCATGTGCGAAGAATACACCGCGGCGCTAGTGCGCCATGCCATGCATGTGCATGTGGGCCGCATGGTCGCTGCGCTGCGCGGCGAACCAGTCGTGGATCGCGGCGATCACCCCCGGATCGGCGCTCGCGTAGGTGAGGCTCGCGCCGCCCGGCACTTCGCGGTAGGCGACGTGCAGCTTGTCGCCCGCGCGGCCCAGCTCGGCGAGTCCCGGCATGTCCGCGCCGTGGATCGCCGCCGGGTCGGAGAAGTCGCCCCGCGAGAAGAGCTCCGATTCCTTCGCGAGATGGGAGCGGACCAGGTCCACCTGCTCCCGGTCCGAGGCATCGTTCGCGGTGATGGTTTCGATGCCGCCGTTCGCGGCGTCGTCGAAGAAGTGCGTCGTCTTCGCGAGGTCGAAGGGCATGACGGCGGAGCCCTTTCGCGCGACCTCGCGCTCGCGCGCGGCCGAGACGGAAGCTTCGTGCGTGGCGCACGCCGACGCGAGGGCGGCGAGGAGGGCGGCGAGCGCCAGCCGGGAAGCGAATCTCATGGTGCGTCGTTCCTCGTGCTCGGAGCGGGAAAGGGGCCTATCGCTCGACCGGCAGTCCCGCGGCGCTCCATTCGGGATAGCCGTTCTCCAGGCGCCGCGCCTTGATGCCGCGCTTGCGAAGCTTCTCCACCGCCTCGAACGACATGAGGCAGTAGGGACCGCGGCAATACGCAATCACCTCGCGCTTCTTGCCGAGCTTGCCGAGGCGCGACTCGAGCTGGTCGATGGGAATGTTGATCGCGCCGGGCAGGTGGCCCGCCGCGTACTCCTCCGCGGGGCGCACGTCGAGGACCGTGACGAGTCCCTTCTTCGCGCGCTCCAGCAGCTCGCCCGCGGGAACGGGCTCCATCTCGTCGCGATGCGTAAGCCACTGGCGCACGAGGCGCTCGACCTCGGCGATGCGGCTCTCGCCGACCGACTGGAGCGCCGAATAGAGGGAGACCACGTCGTTTCCCGCCAGCGAGTAGTACACGCGCAGCCCTTCCCGGCGCGCCGTGACGAGCCCGGCCTGGCGCAGGACCTGCAGGTGCTTCGAGCAGTTGGCCATCGAGAGCCCGCTCATCTCGGCGAGCGTCTCGACGCTGCGCTCGGCCTGCGCGAGGAGCTCGAGGAGCTGCAGCCGGCTGCCGCTGGAGAGGGCATTTCCGACCTTGGCGAGCTCCTGGTACAGGCGGACTTTCGGGTCGCTTGACATGGGGTGGTGGATAGATTCTACTATTCAACTGATAAGTTGAGCAAGGCACGCTCTTCCATGGCGGGCTCGCGATGCAGCACGCGGCGGAGCTCGAACGCAAAATCGCGGAGCTCCCGGCGATGCGCGGGACCCTCGTGGAGCTCGCGCACCACTGCCACGGCGACCATCGGCCGGATGGCCCGATCCTGGAGGACCTGGCGCGGCAATGACGCCGACCCTCATCCCGGCCCTCTGCCGAGGAAGAGGGAGACCTTCATCGAAGGAAACGCAAATGAGCTACGCATTCGGCAAGACGGTGAAATCGAGCTACAGCGAGACCATCCGGCGCGCGACCGACGCGCTCGCAGGCGAGGGCTTCGGCGTGCTCACCACGATCGACGTGGCGGCGACGCTCAAGAAGAAGCTCGGCAAGGACACGAAGCCGTACATGATCCTCGGCGCCTGCAATCCCGATTACGCGCACAAGGCGCTGGAGGCGGAGCCGGAGATCGGGACGCTCCTTCCGTGCAACGTCGTGGTTCGCGAGCAGGACGACGGCGCGACGCGCGTCGACATCATGGATCCGAAGGCGGTGCTCAAGCTCACCGGGCGCGCCGACATCGCGCCGATCGCGAACGAGGTGCGCCAGAAGCTCGAGCGGGTGCTCGCCGCGATCTGAGCCGGCCGCCGGTGGTCGCCAACCGCACGATCGAGTTCTTCGACGCGCAGTTCCGCCGCCAGGCGGCCGCGCACGAGCTCGCGTTGAATCCGTTCGAGGACGCGGTGTTGCCGTACCTTCGCGGAAAGGTGCTCGACATCGGCTGCGGCCTCGGCAACCTCGCGCTCGCCGCCGCGCATCGCGGTTGCGAGGTGCTGGCGGTCGATGCGAGCCCGGCGGGGATCGAGAGCGTGGCCGCGCGCGCTCGCACGGACGTCGCCAAGTTGCGGGCGATCGTGGCCGATGCGCGCGAGTACGAGCCGAACGCAAGCTTCGATGCGCTCGTCTCGATCGGGCTCCTGATGTTCTTCGACTGCGCCACCGCCCATGCGCTGCTGCGCCGCTGGCAGGGATGGGTGAAGCCCGGCGGGGTCATGGCGGTGAACGTCCTCGTCGAGGGAACGACCTACCTCGAGATGTTCGATCCCGCGGGTCATTGCCTCTGGACGCCGGACGACGTCGAGGCCGCCTTCGCCGGCTGGGACCTGCTCGCGGCCGCCGACGACGAGTTCGCGGCGCCGGGCGGGACGCTCAAGCGCTTCCGCACCCTGGTCGCGCGCAAACGGCAGGACGTTTCCCGCTGACGCCACTGCTCGAGGAAGCGTCCCGTGCGTGGGCGCCGCTCGCGCGGCAGAATGGAGGCATGAAGAGCGGCGCGAAGGCATGAGGTGAAGCTCGTCGCGGGGATCCCGGCCGCGCTCGCCGCGGCGCTGCTGTTCGGAGCGGGAGCGCCGTTCGCGAAGCTGCTGCTCGGTCCCGTGGGCCCCTGGATGCTCGCGGGCATCCTCTACCTCGGCTCGGGCGTGGGCCTCGGCGCCTGGCGCCTCGTGCGCGGCGGGGAGCGCGCGAGGATCGGGCGCGCGCACCTCCCCTGGCTCGCCGCGGCGATCGCGCTCGGCGGCGTCGCGGGTCCCGTGCTGCTGCTGTGGGGCCTCGCGCGCATGCCGGCGTCCTGCGCATCGCTGCTCCTCAACGCGGAGGGAATCCTCACGGCGCTCGTCGCGTGGTTCGCGTTCCGCGAGAATTTCGACCGGCGCATCGCGCTCGGCATGCTCCTCATCGCCGCGGGCGCCGCGGTGCTTTCGTGGCCGCGCGGCGCGAGCTTCGGATCGATGCTGCCCTCGCTCGCCGTCATCGGCGCGTGCCTCGCGTGGGCGCTCGACAACAACCTCACGCGCAAGGTCGCGCTCGCGGATGCGACGCAGGTCGCGATGCTGAAGGGCCTCGCCGCGGGGACGACCAACGTGGTCCTCGCGCGCCTCGCGGGGGAGGCATTTCCGCCGATGGGCGTCGCGGCCGCGGCAGCGATCCTCGGCATCGCGAGCTACGGCTCGAGCCTCGTCCTCTACGTGCGCGCGCTGCGCGACCTCGGCACGGCGCGCACCGGGGCGTACTTCTCCACGGCGCCGTTCGCGGGCGCTATCATCTCCATTGCGCTGCTGCACGAGCCCGTCACGCCGGGCCTCGCCGTCGCGGCGCTCCTCATGGCGATCGGCGTCTGGATCCACCTCACCGAGCACCACGGGCACCGCCATTTCCACGAGCCGGTCGAGCACGAGCACGAACACGAGCATGACGCGCACCACGTCCACGGCCACGCGCAGTCCGTCGCGCCCGGCGTGAGCCACACGCATCGGCACCGGCACGAAGCGATGACGCATTCCCACGAGCACTATCCCGACTCGCATCACCGGCATTCCCACGACTAGCGCCATGGCCACTCGCGACCACGATCACGATCAAGGACACGGTCATGCGCACCGCCACGGCCGCCACCACAGGCCGATCGACGCCTCGCGCGCGTTCGCGATCGGCGTGGCGCTCAACCTCGGCTTCGTGATCGCGGAGGTGGCCTTCGGCATCTGGGCCGATTCGCTGGCGCTCCTCGCCGATGCGGGCCACAACTTCGGCGACGTGCTGGGGCTCGCGTTCGCGTGGGGCGCGGCGGCGCTCGCCACGAGGAGGCCCTCGTCGCGGTTCACCTACGGCCTGCGCGGATCCACGATCCTCGCCGCGCTCGCCAACGCGATGCTGCTGCTCCTCGCGACCGGCGGCATCGCGTGGGAGGCGATCCTGCGACTGCAAGCGCCGACGCCGGTCTCGAGCGCGACGGTGATCTCGGTGGCGACGGCGGGCGTGGCGGTGAACCTCGGCACGGCGCTGCTCTTCCTGCGCGGGCGCAGGGGCGACCTCAACGTGCGTACCGCCTTCCTGCACATGGCGGCCGACGCGCTGGTCTCGGTGGGCGTGATCGTCGCCGGCGTCGCGATGCTCTACACCGGGTGGCTGTGGCTCGATCCGGTCGCGAGCCTCGCCGTCGCGCTGGTGATCCTCGTCGGCACGTGGCAGCTGCTGCGCGAATCGGTGCAGCTCGCCCTGCAAGCCGTGCCCGCGGGCGTCGATGCGGAAGCGGTGCGGCGGCACCTCTGCGCCCTGCCGGGGGTCGCGCAGGTGCACGACCTGCACATCTGGGGCATGAGCACCACCGAGACCGC
>DATIZV010000056.1:0-9434 GCA_035516915.1 Usitatibacter sp.
TTTCCTGGGTCATCGCGATTACCGGCATGGGAATCCTCCTCGATTCGGCGCGCCGGGCGGTCGCGGGCCGCCGGCGCTGGATTGCCCGTCAATCCCTCGACGTCATCCTGGACCGGAATTGCGGCCGCGAGCGATGTCGATGAGCCGCGAGATGACCGGCCAGAAGAGGAGGATGAACGCGAGCGTCGTCATGCCGCCCACCAGGCCGTTCGCGTAGAAGATCCTCATGTCCCCGGCGGACATGAGCATCGACTGGCGGAACGCGTTCTCCGCATGGTCTCCCAGCACCAGCGCGAGCACCAGCGGGGCCATCGGGTAGTCGAGCTTCTTGAAGACGTACCCCATCGCCCCGAAGATCACCATCATCCACATGTCGAACATCGCGTTGTGCACGGTATACGCGCCGATCGCGCAGATCACGAGGATCAGCGGCGCGATGATCGCGAACGGCACGCGCAGGATCGCGGCGAAGAGCGGCACGCAGGTGAGCACCACGATGAGCCCCGCGATGTTGCCGAGGTACATGGAGGCGATGAGGCCCCACACGAAATCCGCCTTCTCGGTGAAGAGCAGCGGCCCCGGCTGCAGGCCCCAGATGAGGAGGCCGCCGAGCAGCACCGCGGCGGTGGGCGATCCCGGCACGCCGAGCGTGATCATGGGCAGCAGCGCCGAGGTGCCGGCCGCGTGCGCCGCGGTTTCCGGCGCGACGACCCCCTCGACGATGCCGGTGCCGAACTTCTCGCCGTCGCGCGACATCTTCTTGGCGAGGCCGTAGCTCATGAACGAGGCCGGCGTGGCGCCGCCCGGGACGATGCCCATCAGGCAGCCGACGATCGCGGCCCGGATCGAGGTCTTCCAATAGCGCGGAAGCTCCTTCCACGTTTCCACCACGACCTTCATGTTGAGCTTCGCCTTGGCGCCCTTGAACTCGAGCCCCTCCTCGATCGTGAGCAGGATCTCCCCGATGCCGAAGAGGCCGATCACCGCGATCAGGAAGTCGAAGCCCTTGAGGAGGTCGACGAAGCCGAAGGTGAGGCGCAGCTGCCCGGTCACGGTGTCGATGCCGACCGCCGCGAGCGCGAAGCCGAGCATCATCGCCGCGATGGTCTTGAAGGGCGACCCGCGGCTCATGCCGACGAAGGCGCAGAAAGTGAGCAGGTATACGGCGAAGAACTCGGGCGGCCCGAAGCGCAGCGCGAAGCGCGCGACGACCGGCGAGAGGAACGTGATGAGCAGCACGCCCACCAGGGCGCCGAAGAACGACGACGTGAACGACGCGGTGAGGGCGGCTCCCGCGCGCCCCTTCTGCGCGAGCGGATAGCCGTCGAACGTGGTCGCGACGGACCAGGGCTCGCCCGGGATGTTGAAGAGGATCGACGTGATGGCGCCGCCGAAGAGCGCGCCCCAGTAGATGCACGAGAGCAGGATGATGGCCGAGGTCTGCCCGCCGGGATCCTGCGCCATGGAGAACGTGAGCGGCAGCAGGATCGCCACGCCGTTCGCGCCGCCCAGGCCGGGAAGCACGCCGATGATCACGCCGAGCGTGATGCCGGCGAGCATCAGCAGCAGGTTGAACCAGGAAAGGGCGATCTCGAAACCGCCGATGAGGTGCTGGATCTCTTGCATCGCGGCCGCCTCAGGCGTATCCGAGGGCCGCTTCGATCGGACCCTTGGGTAGAGGTACCTGGAACCAGATCTCGAACATCAGGAAGAACAGCACCATGACGCCGATGCTCACCAGCGCGATCGTGTGCCAGCGGTACTTGCCGAGGTAGCGCATGAACACGGCCATGAAGAGCACCGAAGGCTCGTAGATGCCGAGCGAGTACCAGGGATTGTCGATCAGGAAGACGTAGATGATCGTCGGGATGAAGACGACGAGCACCATCTTCAGCTGGCCCCAGCGCACGAACGGCTCGCGAGCCTCCTCGCTCGGCATCCGCACGGCCGCGACCAGGATCGCGATGGCCGAGATGACGATCAGCAGCCCGACGTAGAACGGGAAGTATCCGGCCTGCGGGCCGTCCTCGCCCCACCGGGCGCCGATGTGCCAGCTGTCTCCCATCACGACCGAGCCGAATATCAGGAAGAGCAGGGCAACGACCAGCTCCCAGGTGCGCACCGATCCGACGCTTCTCTCGTCGCTTTGCTGCTGCATGCGATTCCTTTCTGGATGCAAAGAGGGCCCCATGCCGGGGCCCTCTCGTGTCGCGTCGCTACTTGTGCAGGAATCCGGCTTCGCGCATCAGGTCCTCGTGCTCCTTCTCGGCGTTCGCGACCCAGTCGGCGTACTCCTTGCCGGTCATGTGCGACTGGTTGAACGCGCCCTCCTCCATGAACTTCTTCCAGTCGGGCGTCTCGCGGACCTTGTTGAGCACGTTGACGTAGTAGTTCACCACGTCCTGGCCCACGCCGCCGGGCATGAAGATGCCGCGCAGCATCAGGTACTCGACGTTGAGGCCCGACTCCTTGCAGGTCGGGATGTCGTACCAGGACATGTCCTTCGTCACCTTCTCCTTGTAGGGCATGCGCGTCGAGTCGAACACGCACAGCGGCCGCAGGTTCCCGGCGCGCCATTGCGCCACCGCCTCGATGGGGTTGTTCACCGTCGAGTCCACGTGGCCGCCGACGAGCTGGGTGGCCACCGCGCCGCCGCCCTTGAAGGGGATGTAGGTGAACTTCACGCCGGTCTGCTTCTGGATGAGGGCGGTGACGATCTGGTCCTCCTGCTTGGAGCCGGTGCCGCCCATCTTGAACTTGCCGGGGGGCGCCGCCTTCATCGCGTCGATGTAGTCCTTCGCGGTCTTGTACGGCGTCTTCGCGTTCACCCAGAGCACGAACTCGTCGAGGGCCATCATCTCGACCGGGGTGAGGTCCTTGTAGCTGAAGGGAACGCCGGTCGCGAGCGGCGTGGTGAACAGGTTGGAAAGCGTGATGATGAGCTTCTCGCCGTCGCCCTTCGACGATTTCACGTCGAGGAATCCCTCGGCGCCGGCGCCTCCGCCCATGTTCTCGACCACCATGGGCTTGTTCATCAGGCTGTGCTTGGCGACGACCGACTGGATGAAGCGCGCCATCTGGTCCGCGCCACCGCCGGTGCCCGCCGGAACGATGAACTCGACCGTTTTATTGGGCTCCCATGCGAGGGCCGGAAGGCACGCGGTAAGAGCCGCGCCCACGAGAACGGCCAGGCGGCCGCGTGACAACAGTTTGGACTTCATTGTGATTCCTCCTAGGATGCCGACGGTTGACGATCCAACGGGACGTTTGCCTGGGGGCGCGAATGTTCCCCGGGGCCCGCCTGTCCCTAACGGGCCGGGTGCTGCCGGGATTGTACGGGGCGCGAGCCGGCGCGGCGCGCCAGCCCCTGGCCCGCCGCCACGACCGCGACCGCGACGAGCGCAGCCACGAGATACTTGAGGTCGCCGGGCCGCGCCTGCGTCCACGCGGCGATGGCGCGATCTTCCCACGCCATCTCGCCGGCGACAAAGCCGATCAGCGCCGCGCCCGCGGTGATCACGATCGGATAATGCTCCATCACCCGGACGAGCAGCGTGGCGCCGAAGACGACGAGCGGGACCGAGATCGCGAGGCCGATGGCGAGGAGCGTCCAGCTGCCCCCGGCCGCTCCCGCGACCGCGATCACGTTGTCGAAGCTCATCACCACGTCCGCGACGAGGATCGTGCGGATCGCGGGAAGGAGGCTCTCGCCGCCGTCGATGCCGTCGCCGCCCCTTCCGGGCGCGAGCAGCCGGATGCCGATCCAGACCAGCAGCGCCGAGCCGGCGAGCTTGAGCCAGGGCAGCGCGAGCAGGGCCACCGCGAAGAACGTGAGCACGAGGCGCATCGTGACCGCGGCGCCCGCGCCCCAGCGGATTGCGCGCCGCTGCTGGCGCTCCGGCAGCGAGCGCGCGGCGAGCGCGATGACGACCGCGTTATCGCCGGACAATACGACGTTCACGCCGATGATCTTCAGCAACGCGGTCCAGAAGTAGGGATCTGCAAGCGACATGAGGCGGCGGAACGGTTGCGGCGAAAGCGTGAGTTTATAATTTTATCCGCGAAAGGTAAGACAGCGTCGGCGATCATGGCCTTGACTTGCATCAAGTCGTGGATTGGCGCGGCCGCGTGGGTGGCGAGCCTCGCGACGCCGTGGGCGTTCGCGCATTCGCTCTCCGATGCCGACCTCGCCGCGGCGCGCGAGGCGCTGCACAAGGGACGCTGGCAGGCGATCGAGCAGCTGCGCCCGCGCTTCGCCGGGACGATCCTCGAGGCCTACCCGGACTTCTGGCTCCTCGACGGCAACATCCAGCACGCCGACCCGAATGCGGTGCGCTCCTTCCTCGCGCTCCATCCGACGGGTCCCCTTGCGGAAACCTTGCGGCGCGATTGGCTGAAGACGCTCGGCGCGGCCGGCGAGTGGAGCCTCTTCGTCGCGGAGCGACCGCGCCTCATTTCCGACGACGAGGAGATCGCCTGCTACTCGTTCCAGGAGCGCCTCGTGCGGGGCGATGCCACCGCGTTCCCGGAGGCGCGCGCCGTCTTCCTCGCCGGACGCGAAGAGCCCGCCGCGTGCGACCCGGTGTTCGTGCAGCTCGCCGCGCACGGCATCGTTTCCGAGGCGGATACCTGGCGCCGCGTCCGCTCCCTGCTCGCAGACGGCCGCGTGAAGGCCGCGAAGAGCGCGAACGCGCTGCTGCCCGCGCCGGTGCGAATCCCGGAGCGCTCCCTGGATCGCGTGGCCGCCGATCCCGCGCGGCATCTCGCCCACCTCGACGCGCGGCGGCTCGATCGCGCGGGACGGGAGCTCGCCATCTTCGCCGTCGCGAGACTCGCGCGCAGCCGCCCCGACGAGGCGGCGCAGCGGCTGCAGGCGCTCGCGCCGGGCCTCGGTGCCGATGCGGGCTACGCCTGGGGACAGCTCGCATGGCAGGCCGCGCTCGACCTCGACCCGCGCGCGCTCGAGTGGTACGGGAAAGCGGGGGACGAGCGCCTGACCGACAGCCAGGTGGCGTGGAAGGCGCGCGTGGCGATGCGCGCGGGCGATTGGAAGACGGTCCTCGGCGCGATCGGCGAGCTTTCCGCCGTCGAGCAGCGCGAGCCGACGTGGCGCTACTGGAAGGCGCGCGCGCTGCGCGAGCAGGGCGACGCCGCGGGCGCCGAGGCGGTCCTGCGTCCGCTCTCGGGCCTGCACACGTTCTACGGCATCCTCGCCTCCGAAGACCTCGGCATCGCGGCCGCGCCCGACTGGAACGGCTATCGCCCCGCGCCCGCGGACCTCGAGCGCGTGCGTGCGATGCCCGGCATCGAGCGCGCCCTGCTCCTCGAGCACGGCGGGCTCGACAACGATGCCATGCGCGAATGGGCCTGGGTGGTGCGCGGCCTCGACGATCGCGGCCTCCTCGCCGCGGCGCAGATCGCCGCCGAGGCCGACGTCCCCGACCGAGCCATCTTCGCCGCCGACCGCACGGTGCAGCTCCACGACTTCGCGCAACGCTACCCGGTGCCGCATCGCAAGGCGCTCGACGCCGCGGCGCGCCAGTGGGACCTCGACGAGGCCTTCGTCTACGGCATCATCCGCCAGGAGAGCCGCTTCCTCGCGAGCGCGCGATCGCCCATGGGCGCGATCGGGCTGATGCAGCTCATGCCGGGGACCGCGCGCTGGATCGCACGGCAGATTCCCGTGCGGCCCTTCAGGCCGGACATGCTCGAGCGCCCCGAGGTGAACCTCAACATGGGAACGTATTACCTGCATCGCGTGATGGAGGCGCTCGGGGACCCGATCCTCGCCGCGACCGCCTACAATGCGGGCCCGGCGCGCGCGCGGCGCTGGTGCGACACGAAGCCGCTGGAAGGCGCGATCTACGCCGAGACCATTCCCTTCGGCGAGACGCGCGACTACGTGAAGAAGGTCTTCACGAATGCGTGGTACTACCGGCATCGCCTCTCCGGGACGGCACCCACGCTGCGCCGGCTCCTCGGGACCGTGCCGGGAAGCGACACCGGCGACTCCTTCGCCGCCAACATTCCCTGACGCCATGGACATCGGCAGCGTTTGCCTGCTGGGCGGCACCGGCTTCGTCGGCCGCGCCATCGCGGACCAGGCGACGGCGCGCGGAATCCGCGTGCGCGTCCTCACGCGCAGGCTCTCCCGCGCGCGCCCGCTCACCGTCCTGCCCACCGTGGAGCTGATGGCCGGCGATCCCGGCGACGAGAAGACGCTCGAGGCCGCGTTCGAGGGCATGGATGCCGCGGTGAACCTGGTCGGGATCCTCAACGAGGCGCATGGGCAGCGCTTCACGACGATCCACGCGGAGCTGCCGCGCAAGGCGGCGCAGGCGTGCCGCGCGAGCGGCGTGCAGCACCTCGTGCACGTGAGCGCGCTCGGCGCGTCGGAGAAGGCGCCGAGCCGCTACCTGCGCTCGAAGGCGGCGGGCGAGGCGGCGCTGCGGCTCGCCTCGACCGAGGTCGCGTGGACCGTGTTGCGCCCCTCGGTGATCTTCGGCGAGGACGACCGCTTCCTCAATCTCTTCGCCGAGCTCGTAAGGCTCTTCCCCGTGGTTCCGCTCGCCGGCGCCCGCGCGCGCTTCCAGCCGGTATGGGTGGAGGACGTGGCGCGCTGCTGCATCGCCGCGCTCGGCAATCCCGCCGCCTACGGGCAGGCGTTCGACCTGTGCGGCCCGCGCGTGTACACGCTCGAGGAGCTGGTGCGCTTCGTCGCCTCGACGCTCGCCCTCGATCGCGCGATCGTCGCGCTGCCCGGGCCGCTCGCGCAGCTGCAGGCCTTCGTCCTCGAGCACCTGCCGGGCAGGCTGATGACGCGGGACAACCTGCGCTCGATGAGCGTCGACAACGTCTGCTCGGGACGCCCGCCCGCGTTCTGCGCCTTCGAGCCCTCGTCCATCGAGGCGGTCGTCCCCGCGTACCTCGGCCCGCAGTCGATCGGCGAGCGCTACGCGCGCTACCGCGCCGAAAGGTGAGCCGGTGAGCGCCCTCACCCTGGTGATCGGCAACAAGAACTACTCGTCCTGGTCGATGCGGCCGTGGGTGCTGCTGCGCCAGCTCGGCATTCCGTTCTCCGAAGTGAAGCTGCGCTTCCATTCGGAGGAGTGGCGCCGCGAGATCGGCCGCTGGTCGCCCTCGGGCCTCGTCCCGGTGTTGTGGCGCGGCGAGCAGGCGGTGTGGGACACGCTCGCGATCGCGGAGACGCTCGCGGAGTGGTATCCGGGGCACGGCCTGTGGCCGGCCGAGCCCGCCGCGCGCGCCCACGCCCGCAGCGTTGCGGCGGAGATGCACTCGGGCTTCCGGAGCCTGCGCTCGACCATGCCGATGAACATCCGCGCCTCGTATCCGGTCAAGGGCATGACCGCGGAAACCCGCAACGACATCGCGCGCGTCGAAGCGCTGTGGGCCGAGGCGCGACGGCGCTTCGGCTCGGGCGGACCGTTCCTGTTCGGCTCGTTCTGCGCGGCCGACGCGATGTACGCGCCGGTGGTCACGCGCTTCGCCACCTACGGGGTCGCGCTCGGCGCCGAAAGCCAGCGCTACTGCGACGTCCTTCGCGCCGCGCCCGGCGTGCGCGCCTGGATCCGCGAGGCGCTCGAGGAGGAGGAAGTCGTCGCCGACGAGGAGCCCTATGCGGCGAGCGCACCCGGCACCTGAAGGCTCGGGCCGAGCGAGCCGCGACCGATGAGGGTCTACCAGGTCGGCGGGTCGGTGCGCGACGAGCTGCTCGGCCTTCCCGTGCAGGATCGCGACTGGGTCGTGGTGGGCGCGGATCCCGAGGCGATGGCGCGGCTCGGCTACCGGTCCGTCGGCGCCGATTTCCCGGTGTTCCTGCACCCCGAGACGCACGAGGAATACGCCCTCGCGCGCACCGAGCGAAAGACCGCGCCGGGATACAAGGGCTTCGCGTTCCATGCGGCGCCCGACGTGACCCTCGAGCAGGACCTCGCGCGCCGCGACCTCACCATCAATGCGATGGCGCGCGACGAGCGCGGCGAGCTCGTCGATCCCCATGGCGGCGAGGCAGACCTGCGGGCGGGAGTCCTGCGCCACGTGGGGCCGGCCTTCGTGGAGGACCCGGTGCGAATCCTGCGCGTCGCCCGCTTCGCCGCGCGCTTCGGGTTCGCGGTCGCCCCCGAGACGCTGCGGCTCATGCATCGCATGGTGGAGGACGGGGAAGCGGACGCGCTGGTTCCCGAGCGCGTCTGGCAGGAGATCGCGCGCGGCCTCATGGAGAAGTCGCCCTCGCGCATGCTCGCGGTGCTGCGCGAATGCGGCGCGCTCGCGCGCGTGCTGCCGGAGATCGACCGCTCCTTCTCGCGGCCCGACGCGCCCGAGCGGCTCGCGGCGCGCCTCGAGCACGCGGCCGAGCGCGGCTACGGGCTGGCGGTCCGGTTCGCGCTGCTGGTGCTCGACCTTCCGGCGGGGGAGGCCGACGCGCTCGCCGCGCGCCTGAATGCGCCCCACGAGTGCCGCAGCCTCGCGGCGCTCGCCGTGCGAGAACGCGGGATTTCCGAAGCGCGCGCGGTGGACGCGCAGACGGCGCTCGGGCTCCTCGAGCGCGCCGACGCGTTCCGCCGCCCGGAGCGCCTCGCGCGCCTGCTGGAAGTGGCCGAGTGCGACGCGCTCGCGGCGGGCCCCGCCTCCTTCGCGCCGCGTCGCACGCTCCTCGCCGCGCTCGAGGCGGCGCGCAACGTCGACGCGGCGAAGATCGCGCGCGAATTCCCCGCGGACATCCCGGAAGCGCTGCGCCGCGCGCGCCTCGCGGCGATCGCGAGCCTGCAGTCGCCGACCGGCCACTGATGCCGGGCCGTGCGGGAAAGAGAAAGGGCCGCCCGGATCGCCGGCGGCCCTTGCGGACTGCGACCTTCTTCGCTCAGCGCTTGCGCGAGCGCGACTTGGCGGCGGTCTTCGCCACCTCGGCGCCCTCTTCGACCGTCTTCTCGACGGTGTCGTAGATGCGCTGGTTGAGCGCGGCGATGTTGCCGTAGGCCGATTGCGCGGCGGCGAACGCGGACTTCACGTTCTCCATCACCGACTCGGAGCCCGCGGGCGCGTACTTGAACGCCTCCTCGAGCGCGGCGGTCGCGGCGCGGTTGAACTCGGCGGCCTGCTTCTCGAGCGCCCTCTTCACCTCGGCGTTGGTCTCGGAAGCCGCCTCGTAGGCGGTGCGCGAATAGGAATAGGCACGCTTCATCACCGGCTCGAGGGCCGCGGAATTGAGCGCGATCACCTCGTGCACGTCGCGGGCGCCGGCGAGCGATTGGGCGTGCGCGGCGGCCTGCTCGAGCGTCTCGCGCGCGGCGCCGAGGCCGAGCTGAGCGAAGCGCTCGGCGTTCTCCAGCGAAAGCTTGGCGAGCTGGGTGAATTGGTCGATGGCAGCCTCGTTGGCCGCCGTGAAGGCGTCGGTCTTGAACATGGCGTTTCCT
>DATIZV010000057.1:0-4538 GCA_035516915.1 Usitatibacter sp.
CTTCGGCGAACGCTGGTCGGTCCGGCCCGCGTTGCGCTACTACATGCAGGCCGCCGCGGATTTCTACTCGCCGGTGGTGCCGCGGCCGCAGCCCGCGGTGCTCTCGAGCGACCAGCGCCTCGCGGCGTTCGGCGGGCTCTCGCCGTCGCTGCGCGTGATCCTGCGCCTCGAGGACGGCTTCACGTTCGAGGGCAGCGCGGGCTACGTGCACGACGCCGCATCGCTGCGGCTCGGCGGCGGCGGAAGCGAAGCCTTCTCCACCCTGCGCGCGGTCTATGGAATCGTCAGCATCTCGCGTCCGTTCTGAGCCCGCGGCGACGCCGCACCTCGTCGCGTTCCGCGCCATGGCGTCGGTGAACGAGGTCCAGGTGTACTCGACGGATGCCTCGCGGGCGCGATCGATGGCCGCGCTCGCGATCGCCGAGGTGCGCCGCATCGAGGCGAAGTATTCGCGCTACCGGGCCGAAAGCGTGGTCTCGCGCATCAACGCGGCGGCGGGCGGCGCGCCGGTCGCGATCGACGAGGAGACCGCGAAGCTCCTCGATTACGCCGAGGCCTGCTTCCGGCAGAGCCGCGGGCGCTTCGATCCGACGTCCGGCGTGCTGCGCCGCGCATGGCGCTTCGAGCCCGGTGCGGCGATCCCGACGCCCGCCGAGCTCGCTCCGCTCCTCGACCGCATCGGCTGGCATCGCGTCGAGCGCGGGCCGGGCACGCTTCGCCTGACGCGCGCGGGAATGGAGCTCGACTTCGGCGGCTTCGGCAAGGAGTACGCGGTGGATCGCGCCGCGCTCGTGCTGCGCGAGGCGGGCGCGAGAAGCGCCATCGTGAACCTCGCCGGCGACCTCGCGGTCCTCGGTCCGCATCCCGACGGATCGCCGTGGCGAATCGGGGTGCGCCATCCGCGCCGTCCCGATGCCGTGATCGCCACCATTCCCGTGTCCTCCGGCGCGATCGCGACGAGCGGCGACTACGAGCGCTTCCTCGAGGTCGATGGAGTGCGCCACTGCCACCTGCTCGATCCGCGCACCGGGCGCTCCGCGCGCGGCTTCCAGTCCGTCACCGTGCACGCCGCAAGCTGCCTGCTCGCGGGAAGCGCGTCCACGATCGCGATGCTGATGGGGCGCGACGCCGGCCTGCGATGGCTCGAGGGCCTCGGCCTTCCCTATCTCGCGGTGCTGGAGGATGGCCTCGTCGTCGATCGCTTCCCCTAGCCCGGGGGCCTCGCGCGGCGCGTGATAAAATTCGAAGCCCATCAAGGACTTCGAAAAAATGTTCCCTGACTCGCAGACCATCGCCGCGACCGACCCCGAGCTGTGGGGCGCCATCACCGCGGAGCTCGCCCGCCAGGAAGAAGGCATCGAGCTCATCGCCTCGGAGAACTATGCGAGCCCGGCGGTGCTCGCCGCGCAAGGCACGGTGCTCACCAACAAGTACGCCGAGGGCTATCCCGGCAAGCGCTACTACGGCGGCTGCGAGTTCGTCGACGTCGCCGAGTCGCTCGCGATCGAGCGCGTGAAGAAGCTCTTCGGCGCCGAGTACGCGAACGTGCAGCCGCACTCCGGCTCGCAGGCGAACCAGGCGGTGTACCTCTCGGTGCTCAAGCCCGGCGACAAGATCCTCGGCATGTCGCTCGCGCACGGCGGACACCTCACGCACGGCGCCTCGGTGAACATCTCCGGCAAGCTCTTCCAGGCGGTGGGCTACGGGCTCGGCGCGGACGAAGCGATCGACTACGACCAGGTGCGCGACCTCGCGCGCGAGCACCGGCCGCGCATGCTCGTCGCCGGCGCCTCGGCCTACGCGCTGCGCATGGATTTCGCGAAGTTCCGCGCGATCGCCGACGAAGTCGGCGCGTACCTGATGGTGGACATGGCGCACTACGCGGGGCTCATCGCCGCGGGGCTCTATCCGTCGCCCGTCGGGATCGCCGACTTCGTGACCAGCACGACCCACAAGACGCTGCGCGGCCCGCGCGGCGGCGTGATCCTCGCGAAGGCCGAGCACGAGAAGGCGCTCAACTCGTCGATCTTCCCGTCGCTGCAGGGCGGCCCGCTCATGCACGTGATCGCGGCCAAGGCCGTCGCCTTCCACGAGGCGCTGCAGCCTTCCTTCAAGGAGTACCAGAAACAGGTGCTCGCCAACGCGCGCATCATGGCCGAGACGCTGGTGAAGCGCGGCGTGCGCGTGGTCTCCGGCCGGACCGAGAGCCACATGTTCCTCGTGGACCTGCGCGCGAAGAAGGTCACGGGCAAGGACACGGAGGCGGCGCTCGGCCAGGCGCACATCACGGTGAACAAGAACGCGATCCCCAACGATCCGGAAAAACCGATGGTGACGAGCGGCATCCGGGTGGGCTCGCCCGCCATGACCACGCGCGGCTTCAGGGACGCCGAGGCGGCGCAGGTCGCGAGCTTCATCGCCGACGTGCTCGACGCGCATGCCGACGCGGCGCGGATCGCGAAGGTGCGCGAGGGCGTGATGGCGCTGTGCGCGCGCTTCCCGGTGTACGGGCCGAAGATGCGCGCGGCCTACGGGCTGGTGGAGGCGACCACGGCGTGAAGTGCCCCTTCTGCAACGCCGTCGATACGCAGGTCATCGACTCCCGGGTGAGCGAGGAGGGCGATTCGATCCGGCGGCGGCGGCGCTGCCAGGTGTGCAACAAGCGCTTCACGACCTACGAGACCGCTGAGCTTCGCATGCCGCAGATCGTGAAGACCGACGGCGTGCGGGAGGACTTCTCGTCGGCGAAGCTGCGCACGGGCTTCCAGCGCGCGCTGCACAAGCGGCCCGTCACCACCGAGCTCGTCGATGCGGCGATCCAGCGCATCGAGCAGAAGATGCTGGCCCTGGGCGAGCGCGAGATCGACTCGCGGCGCCTGGGCGAGATGGTGATGGAGGAGCTTCGCAAGCTCGACAAGGTCGCCTACATCCGCTTCGCGTCGGTGTACAAGAGCTTCTCGGACGTCGAGGATTTCAGGGACGCGATCCGCGAGGTCCGCGACAAGTAGTCATTCCCGCGAAGATGCCGTTCTCATTCGAAGACCAGGCGTTCATGGTCCGCGCCCTCGCCCTCACGGAGAAGGGGCGCCTCACCGCCACGCCCAATCCCAGCGTGGGATGCGTGATCGTGAAGGACGGGCGCGTGATCGGCGAAGGCTGGCACGAGCGCGCGGGCGAAGCGCACGCGGAAGTGCGCGCCATCGCGTCGGCTTCGCAGTCCACCGAAGGCGCCACGGTGTACGTGACGCTGGAGCCCTGCTCGCACACGGGGCGCACGCCGCCTTGCACCGATGCGCTCATCGCCGCGCGCGTGGCGCGCGTGGTCGCCCCGATCGACGATCCCAATCCGGAAGTGAGCGGCTCGGGTTTCGCGCGGCTTCGCGACGCGGGCATCCGCGTGGACGTGGGCCTGCTCGCGGCGGAAGCGGAAGTCGCCCATCGCGAATTCCTGCACCGCGCGCGCACGGGGCGCCCCTGGATGCGCATCAAGGCCGCCGCATCGCTCGACGGGCGCACCGCGCTCGCCAACGGTGCCAGCCGCTGGATCACGGGAGAGGCCGCGCGCCACGACGTTCATCGCATCCGCGCGCGATCTTGCGCGATGTTGACGGGCATCGGCACCGTGATCGCCGACGATCCGCAGCTCACGGTGCGTCACGTGCCGTGCGCGCGGCAGCCGAAGCGCGTGGTCATCGACAACCGCCTCGACATGCCGCTCGAAGCGAAGATCCTGCAAGGCGAGCCGCCGCTCATCCTCACGGTGAGCGACGACGCGGCGCGACGGAAGGCGCTGGAAGCGCGCGGGGCGGAAGTGGTGCGCGTGCCGGGCGAGGGCAAGAGCGATCTCGCGGCGGTGGCGAAGCTGCTCGGCGAGCGCAAGCTCAACGAGGTGACGGTCGAGACCGGCGCGAAGCTGAATGGCTCGCTCGTCGCCGCCGGCGTCGTGGACGAGATCGTCCTTTACCTCGCGCCGAAACTCATCGGCGACAAGGGACTGGGCCTTTTCGCGCTGCCGGAGATCACGGACCTCGCGCAGGCGAGGAAGGTGCGCATCACCGACATGACCGCCGTGGGCGACGACTGGCGCATCACCGCGCGGCTGGTGCGCTGATGTTCGCGGGGATCGTCACGCACGTGGGACGCATCGAGTCGGCCGCCCCCATGGGCGACGGCAAGCGCCTTCGCGTCGGCGTGAAGGACTTCGGCATGGACGAGGTGAGGATCGGCGACTCGATCGCGATCCAGGGCGTGTGCCACACCGTGGTCGCCAGGCACGCGCAGGCCTTCGAGGTGGACACTTCGCGCGCGACGCTCGATGTGACCGCGGGGCTCGAGGCCGGGCGCGAGGTGAACCTCGAGAAGTCGCTTCGCCTCGCCGATCGCATCGACGGCCACCTCGTGTACGGCCACGTGGACGGCGTGGGACGCGTGCTCGCGTTCGACGACCTGGGCGGCAGCTCGCGCTTGTCAGTCGAGGCCCCGCCCGCCATCGCCCGGTACATCGCGAAGAAGGGCTCCATCACCGTGGACGGCGTGAG
>DATIZV010000058.1:0-2064 GCA_035516915.1 Usitatibacter sp.
GCGAAGCGGTGGGAAGGCTGCTCGAGGTCTGGCGCCACTTCGAGCCGCACCACGTCTACCGCGCCGATTTCCCGGGCGTCGCCTCGAACAGCCTGCGCTGGCTCGCGGGCTTCCTCTTCGGCGCGTTCCTGCGCAACAAGCGCGCCTCGCTCCTCGACAACCGCCCGCTCGAGAGCCTGCTCTCGCGCAGGCTCGACTTCTCGCGCATCGCCGCGAACATCGACTCGGGCGCGCTCGATGCGATCGCGATCACCTGCTCGGGGTATACGTCGGGGCAGAGCTGCAGCTTCTTCCAGGCGGCGGAGCACGTGGAGGGCTGGAAGCGCTCGCAGCGCATCGGCATCCGCGCGAAGATCGGGGTCGGGCACCTCATGGCTTCCAGCGCGATCCCGTTTCTCTTCCCCGCGCACCACCTCAATCGCGAATACTTCGGCGACGGCTCGATGCGCCAGATCGCGCCGGTGAGCCCCGCGCTGCACCTGGGCGCCGATCGCGTCGTCGTGGTCGGCACCGCGCGCATCCGCGACGAGGCGCCCGCGCGCACGCGCGGCGACCTGTATCCGTCGCTCGCACAGGTCGCGGGCCACGTGATGAACTCCATCTTCCTCGACAGCCTCGCGGTGGACCTCGAGCGCCTGGAGCGCATCAACCGCACCATCAGCTGCACCGAGCCCGAGCAGCTGCGCCGCATGGGGCTCACGCTGCACCACGTGGACGTCCTCGTGCTCACTCCCTCGCAGCCCCTCGACGCGATCGCCGTGAAGCACGTCGGCGACCTGCCGTGGTCCATCCGCTTCCTGATGCGCTCGGTGGGAGCGATGCGCCGCGGCGGCGCGAACCTCGCGAGCTACCTGCTCTTCGAGCCGGGGTACTGCAACCAGCTCATCGCGCTGGGCTACGAGGACACCATGAAGCGGCGCCAGGAGGTCGCGGAATTCATGGGAGCGGCGGATGCGCCGCGGGGCATCGATGCGCGCCCCATCGTGGTGAAAGCGCCGGCCGTCGCGGCCGTGGAGGCGAGCGGCGCCGGGAAGACCGCCGCCTGACATGGCGAGGCCGCAACCGGAACGGCGCGAGGCGTACCCGCACCATCGCGTGATCCCCACGCGCTGGATGGACAACGACGTGTACGGCCACGTGAACAACGTCGTGTACTACTCGTTCTTCGACACGGCGGTGAACGCCTGGCTCATCGAGCAGGGCGCGCTCGACATCGAGGCGAGCGCGGTCGTGGGCTTCGTGGTCGAGACCGGATGCCACTACTTCGCGCCGATCGCGTTCCCCGATCCCGTCACGGCGGGAATCCGCGTGGCGCACATCGGTCGATCGAGCGTGCGCTACGAGATCGCGCTCTTCGCCCCCGGCGACCAGGCCGCCGCCGCGCAGGGGCATTTCATCCACGTCTACGTCGAGCGCGCGACGCGGCGCCCGGTGCGCGAGCTGCCGGGGAAGCTGCGCAGCGCGCTGGAGACGCTCGCTACCGCCCCCCGCGAGCAGGGATGAAGACGCGCGCGGAGGGCGGCACGGCGCGGCTCATCGCGGCCTGCGTCGTGGAGAAGGGCAAGCCGCCCGCTTCGCCCGCGAGGTCGGAGCGGCCGGGTCAGGGCAGCAGGATCGAGGAGCGCGCCGGCGCCTCGCCGTCGCCGTACACGCGCGCGAGGAAATCGGCGAGCGACTGGATCTCCTCGGCGCACACCGCGTGCGGCATGGGCCAGGTCTCCCATTCCACCTCGTAGCCGCGGCGTTTCAGCGCCGCCGCGGACGATTCGGCGAGGGGAAGCGGCACGACCGGATCCTGGGTGCCGTGGCCCATGAAGATCGGCGTCGCCCGGTTCGCGGCCGACGCCTCCGCATCGAGCGAGTCCTCGAGCGGAAGATACGTCGAGAGCGCCACGATGCCGCCCAGCCGGTCCGCGTGGCGCAATCCGGTCTGCAGCGCGATCGCACCGCCCTGCGAGAAGCCGGCGAGGACGATGCGCGCCGACTCGATGCCGCGGTCGCGCTCGCGGGCGATCAGCCGCTCGACCGCGGCCTGCGATTCCCGGATGCCCTCCTCGTCGGGAA
>DATIZV010000059.1:0-2822 GCA_035516915.1 Usitatibacter sp.
GCCCGAGCCGGCGCCGGAGATCCCGGCACCGCCTCCGGAAGGTCCGCCGCCTCTGGAGCCGGAAGTTTCGATGCCGTGACCTTGCGCGCGGCGACCGACGTCAATGATGTCACAGGAGGCTACCGTGACCCCGGAAAGGAAGATTCCAGCAGGTGAGACGCCAGAGCCCGAGATCCAAGAAGGAGGCGGCCGCGGAAAAGCGCGCGACGAGAAGCTGAAACGCGCCATCAGGCGCCACCCCAAGCGCGACGAACCGCGGGTCGACAGCGTGGAGGACATCGACCTGCCGCCGTCGTAGCCGTCCTCGCGCTCAGGCCATGATGTTGACGCCACCGTCGACGTATACGGTGCTGCCGGTCATGCGCCGCGCGTAGGGCGTTGCCAGGTAGGCGCAGGCGAAGCCCACGTCCATGATATCGACCAGCTCGCCGACGGGAGCGCGCTGCACCGCCTCGTTGAGCAGCAGGTCGAAGTCCTTCAGCCCGGAGGCCGCGCGCGTCTTGAGCGGCCCGGGGGAGATCGCGTGGACGCGGATCCCGCGCGGCCCGAGCTCGTAGGCGAGGTAGCGGCACGCGGCCTCGAGCGCCGCCTTCACCGGCCCCATCACGTTGTAGCTGGGCACGACTTTCTGCGCCCCGTGGTAGCTCATCGCGAACATCGCCCCGCCCTCGGTCATCAGGGGTGCCGCGAGCTTTGCCATGCGCACGAAGGAGTGGCAGGAGACGTCCATCGCGACTTTGAAGCCCTCTGCCGAGCAGTCGATCAGCCCCCCCTGGAGGTCCTCCTTCGGCGCGAAGGCGATCGAATGCACGAGCAGGTCGAGCCGCCCCCAGGCGGAGCGGACGCGCTCGAACAGCGCCTCGAGCTCGCCCGGCTTCGAGACGTCGAGCGGCGCGAAGATCGGGGCTTCGAGCTTGCGTGCCAGCGGCTCGACGAAGGACTTCGCCTTCTCGTTGAGGTAGGTGACCGCAAGCTGGGCTCCCAGCTCGCGGAACGCGGTCGCGCAGCCGTAGGCGATGGAGTGCTCGTTGGCGATCCCGACGACGAGCGCCTTCCTGTCCTTGAGCACCGGGCGGGGAATGTCGGGAGTCATGATTCGACGAGGTGAGGTTGCGCCGAGCCGAGCAGCGCACGCGTGTGGCGCGCGATCATCAGCTCCTCGTTGGTCGGGACAACCCACGCGGAAACGCGGCTCGCAGCGGTGCTGATGCGCGGGCCGACCCTGGCGTTCGCCGCAACGTCCAGCTCGACCCCGAGCCAGGCGGCGTCGCGGCAGACGCGCTCGCGAACCGCGGTGGAGTTCTCGCCGATGCCCGCCGTGAAGACGACGGCGTCGAGTCCGCCGAGCGCGGCGGCGAGCGAGCCCAGCTCGCGCCGGATGCGGTAGAGATACAGGTCGACCGCTAGCTTCGCGCGCGGCTCGCCGCTCGCGAGCAGCGTGCGCATGTCGCTCGAGACGCCCGACACGCCCAGCAGCCCCGACTCGTTGTAGATGAGGTTTTCGATGGCGCGCGCGTCCATGCCGCGCTGGTCCATCAGATAGAGCACGACACCGGGATCGATGGCGCCGCAGCGGGTGCCCATGGGCAGGCCGTCCACCGCGGTGAAGCCCATGGTGCTTGCCATGCTTCGGCCCGATTGCATGGCGCACATGCTCGAGCCGTTGCCGAGGTGCATGACGACGGTCTGACCGGCCGCTGCCCTGGCGTCGAGTCCGGGCAACACGGAGGCGACGTACTCGTACGACAGCCCGTGGAAGCCGTAGCGGCGCACGCCCTGGGCGTGAAGCTCCGCGGGCAGCGCGAACATCTGCGCGATCTCCGGGTTGCCGCGGTGGAAGGAGGTGTCGAAGCACGCCACCTGCGGCAGCTCGGGCGCGCGCTCGAGGAGCAGCCGGATAGGCGCGAGGTTGTGAGGCTGGTGGAGCGGGGCGAGCGGAACGAACTTCTCCAGCGCACCGAGCACGTCCGAGTCCACGCGTACCGGCCGCGTGTACTCGAGCCCGCCGTGGACCACGCGGTGGCCGATGCCGGCGAGGCGGTCCCCGCCGAGGCGCTCGCGCACGTACGCGACGAGATGGTCGAGCGCACCAGGGTGCCCGAGCTTCACGCCCTCGCCCCAGCTCTTCTGCGCGAGCGGTATTCCGTCGCGGTCCTTCGCGACGAAGCGCGGCGCGGTATAGAGGCCTTCGACCTGGCCGCGCAGATCCAGCTCCAGCTTGTCGCCGCGCAGGGCGAACAGCGAGAACTTGATGCTCGAGGAACCAGCGTTGAGGACCGCGATCGCGTCCGCCATGGGATCCCTCAGACGGCGAGCTTCGCCGGCTCCCGGCGGCGCGCCTGCGCCACGAGCGAGGCGATGGCGCAGGAAGCGAGGCGTGTCGTCACCGAGTCGGCGCGGCTCGTCAGCACGATCGGCACGCGCGCGCCGAGCACGATGCCGGCGGCGTCGGCGCCGGCGAGGAAGGTGAGGCTTTTCGCAAGCATGTTCCCGGCCTCGAGATCGGGAACGATCAGCACGTTCGCGCGGCCCGCCACGGCGGACTTGATGTGCTTGATCTGCGCAGCCTGGAGGTTGATGGCGTTGTCGAGCGCGAGCGGGCCGTCGAGGACCGCACCGGTGATCTGCCCGCGGTCGGCCATCTTGCAAAGCGCCGCGGCCTCGATCGTCGACGGCACCTTCGGGTTGACCGTTTCCATCGCCGAGAGGATGGCGACGCGCACCTCTTTCGCGCCGAGCGAGCGCGCGAGATCGATCGCGTTCTGCACGATATCGACCTTCTCCTCGAGCGTCGGGGCGATGTTCACCGCGGCGTCCGACAC
>DATIZV010000060.1:0-14377 GCA_035516915.1 Usitatibacter sp.
CGACGAGCTGGAACTGGGCGACCGCCAGCGCTCCCAGCAGGGCCAATAGCACCACCGTAAGGGTGGCGGCATAGGCGGTGTCGAAGAAGCTGAACGCCACCTGGTAGATGTAGTAGAGCAGCAGGTTCGAGGCGTTGTCCGGCCCGCCCTTCGTCAGGATGAAGAGGTGGTCGACCAGCTTGAAGGAGTTGATGGTCGCGTTCACCAGCACGAAGAGCGAGGTGGGCATGAGCAGCGGAAAAGTGACGCGGCGGAAGAAGTACCAGCGCGAGGCGCCCTCGACGCGCGCCGCCTCCGCGAGCTCGGGCGGCAGCGACTGCAGCGCCGCGAGGTAGAAGATCATGAAGAAGCCCGCCTCCTTCCAGATCGTCATCACCGCGAGGCAGGCCATCACCGTGTGCGGGTCGCCGAGCCAGTTGTGGCTCGGCGCGCCGAAGAGCGCGGAAAGCAGCTGGTCGAGCAGCCCGATCTGCGGCGTGTAGAAGAACAGCCACAGGTTCGCCACCGCGATCATCGGCAGGATGGTGGGCGTGAAGTACGCCATGCGCACCAGCGCGCGCCCGGGGAGCTTCTCGTTCACCCATACCGCCATCAGCAGCGCGAGCGCGATCGAGGTCGGGATGGTGCCGAGCGCGAACCAGAAGTTGTTCCACAGCACCTGCGCGAAGATCGGGTCGTCGGCGAGCGCCGCGTAGTTCCCGAGGCCCACGAACCTCGCCGGCCGCACCACCGTTCCGGTGGAGAAGAAGCTCTCGACGAGCGTCGCCGCCGCCGGGTAGTGCGTGAAGCCGATCAAAAGAATGGCTGCTGGTGTCAGCAGCAGCCATCCATAGACGTGTTTTTTGAGGTTACTGATAGGGCTTCAGCAGCCGCATCGCTTCCGCCTGCGCCGCCTTCAGCGCGTCGCCGGGCTGCTTCGACCCGGTGAGCGACGCCTGGACCGCGTCGTCGAGGAGCTTGCGCACGCGCCCGGTCTGGAAGGTCGAGAGCTCGGGCGTCGCGTACTGGAACTGGTCGCGCGCGACCACCGCCTGCGGGAATGTCGAGGCGTACTCCTTGAGCTTCGGCGTGGCGTAGGCCGCGGGGCTGACCGCGACGTAGCCGGTCGCCATGCTCCAGTCGGCGGCGCGCTCGGGCTGGGTCATGAACTTCACGAAGTTGAGCGCGGCGAGGCGCTCGGCGGGCGTGGTCTTCTTGAAGAGGTAGAAGTTGCCGCCGCCGGTGGGCGAGCCGCGCTGCTTGGAGGCGGGCAGCATGGCGACGCCGAACGGGAACTTGGCGTTGTCCTTCACCGCGGTGAGGTTGCCCGTGGTGTGCCACATCATCGCGGTCTTGCCCTCGGTGAACTCCTGGCGCAGCGTCCCCCACTCGACCGTGCCCTCGGGCATCACGTGGTATTTCGCACCGAGGTCGCGCCAGTACTGGAGCGCCGCGATCACGTCGGGATTGTCGAAGTTGGTCTTGTTGCCGTCGCGGTTCATGAGGTCCTGCCCGTTCTCGCGCGCGAAGGCCTGGAACATCCAGTAGGCGTAACCGGTCGAGGGCACCTCGACGCCCCAGCGCGTGACGTTGCCGCTCGCGTCCTTCTTCACGAGCTTCTGCGCCATCGCGACCATCTCGTTCCACGTGGCCGGCGGCTTGTTGGGATCGAGCCCGGCTTCCTGGAACGCGTCCTTGTTCCAGTAGAGCACGATGGTGGAGCGCTGGAAGGGAATCCCGTACACCTTGCCCTTGTAGGTGCCGTTCATCATGAGCGCGGGATAGAACGCCTTGAGCCACGCCTTGTCGTCGGCGGTCTTGGCCACGTCGTCCCACGGCACGATCACGTCCTGCTCGAGGAGCTCGTAGAGGTCGATCGAGAAGAGCACGGAGAGCTGCGCGGGCTGCCCGGCCTTCAGCGCCGCGAGCGCCTTGATGCGCGCGTCGTCGTAGTTGCCGGCGTAGATCGGGTGCACCTTGATGCCGGGATTGTCCTTCTCGAACTCGGCGGCGAGCCCGTCGATCACCTTGGTGAGCGGGCCGCCCACCGCGATCGGGTAGTAGAACGTGAGCTCGGTATCGGCGCGCGCGGCCTGGGTGAAGAAGGCCACGAGCGCCGCGGCGACGATGGCGATGAACGATCGCATGGTTGCTCCCCTCTGGTGGAAATCCGCGATTGCGCGTGATGGTTGTTGCATCCTGATGACGAGACTATGCGGGCGCTTGACGCAGATCAACGCCTGCGCCCGCGGCGCGGGCAGCCGGCGCCACCGGCGCGACCCGCACGCCCGTGGCCGAGTCGAACACGTGCATCGAATCCGCGCTCCAGGCGAGGCGCACCGGCGCGCCGGGCGGATGCGCAAGCTGTCCCGGCGCGCGCACGAGGATCGATTCCTGTCCGATCGCGACGGTGAGTATCGTGTCCGCGCCGTGGTATTCGGAGCTCGTGACCGTTCCGGCCACGCCGCCGGAATCGACGACACGCACGTGCTCCGGCCGCACGCCGAGCGTGAGTCCCGCGCCGCGCCCCGCCAGCACCCGCTCCGCAGACCCGCGCACGACGGCGCCCGATGCGCCGTCGGCCAACGCGACGAGGTTCATCCCGGGCGTGCCGATGAAACGCGCGGCGAACGTGCTCGCGGGCCTGGAGTAGAGGTCCTCGGGCGTACCTTCCTGCTCGATGCGGCCGTCGCGGATCAGCACGACGCGGTCGGCCATGCTCATCGCTTCGACTTGGTCATGGGTCACGTACACGACGGTCATGCCGAGGCGCTGCTGCAGCTCGCGGATCTCCACGCGCATGCCGTGGCGAAGCTGCGCGTCGAGGTTGGAGAGCGGCTCGTCCATGAGGCAGATGCGGTTCTCGGCGATGATCGCGCGCGCGAGCGCCACGCGCTGGCGCTGGCCGCCGGAAAGCTGCTGGGGCTTCCGCGCGAGCTGCTCGGTGAGCCCGACCATCTCCGCGACGCGGGCGAGGCGTACGGTCCTCTCGGCTTCCGGCAGCCGCCGCACCTTGAGGCCGAACACGATGTTCTCCGCGACGCTGAGATGCGGGAATAGCGCGTACGACTGGAACACCATCGAGATGCGGCGCTTCTCGGGCGTGAGGCGCGTCACGTCGCGCCCGTCGATCAGGATGCGCCCTTCGGTCGGCTCCTCGAGGCCCGCGATGAGCCGCAGCACGGTGGACTTCCCGCAGCCGGAGGGACCGAGCAGCACCACGAACTTGCCCGACCCGGCGCGGAAGCTCACGCCGTCGACCGCGGTCACGCGGCCGAAGCGCTTGGTCACGTTCTCGAGCACGATCTCCGACACGACGACATTATGCCGAAGGCTGCACCTTCGGGCCATTTCGCGCGTGCGAATCGGCTCAGTCTCTTCCGGCGATTCCTTGCCGGAGGCCCCGCAATGCGCGCGCTATCCCGCGTCGTCTCCACCGTGCTTCTCGCCGCGGTCGTCGCTTCCGGCGGCTGCGGGTACTACGAGCCCTATCCCTCGCCCTACGGCGTGGCCTCGACGTACGACCGCTCGTGGAACGCGGCGCTCGGCGCGCTGCGCGACCAGGGGCGCTCGACGCCTTCGGCCTGCCGCGCGAGGAGATCCTCTTCGTCTCGTTCGCGGGGCGGGACGTGCGTGCGGCCGGTTTGACGGTGCGGGAAACGCCGATGCACACTTCGCCGCGTGGAAGCGCACTCCTTCACCTCCCTCTTCCGGTTGCTCGGCGTTGTCGTCGCGGGGTACGTAGCGTATGGGCTTGCGACGGGCGCAATCTACGCGAAGTCCGGCGCATGGGGTCGCACGTTCCGCCGTGACGAGGACGCGCGCGGATACTGGTCGGCGATCGCCGCCTACTCGTTCCTCGCCGCGATGCTGTTCTTCGTCTTCTGATGGATGCGGATACGCCCGCGCCGGGCGTGCTTCGCGTCGCGATCCGCTGGGCCATCGCGCTGGGCGCGGCCGGATTCGCGGCCGGCTTCTTCGGGCCGATGCTGCTCGATCCCGAATCCAACATCGGACCGATCGTGGGAATCCTCATCACGGGACCGGGCGGCGTCGCGGCCGGATTCGTGCTCGGGCTCGTCGCCGGGGCGCTGCCGCTCTCGCAGTCCGCACGCTCGCGCGCGCTGGCTGCCGTCTGCGCCGTCGCGGTCCTCGGGATCCTCTTCGCGCTGCTTCCGCCGCCCGCGGTGCGCGGCTACGTGATCGAGGCGAGCGTCGAGTCGTGCGCGAGCCCCGCGCAACGCATCGACGAATCGCTCGCGACGTGGGATGAGGCGCTCAAGCGCGTGACGTGGGCGAGGCCGCCCGCGAACTGGCGCGACGCGGCGGCACGCAACGTGGAGGCCGCGCCCGTCGTGGTGCTCACGATGCGCATCCATCGCAAGCTTCCGATCCTTCGCCATCGCCGGCCGTGGGACAAGGGGGCGACGAGCGCGGGAGAGTGGACGGAGGCGGACGAATCGCACGCGTACTACGACGCGTCCGATGGAGCCGATTGCGCGCGCTACCTCTCGCGCGGGAAGGCGATCTACTGGCCCGCGATCGATCCCGATTCGGACCCGACCAAGCCTTCGAAGGGATGGCCGCCGACGGATGCGCTGGGGTTCCTGCGGTTGCAGGCGCTCGGGCCGGTGCCGGCGAAGTACGCGCGCCTGATGCGCTGATCCGGCGGGCTCACGCCGGAGCGGTCGCGACGGCGGCGCGATGGATCGCGGCGTACTTCGCCGGATCACCGCGGAAGGTCGCGAGGCATCCATCGCAGCAGAAGTAGTACGCGACGCCTTCGTATTCCTCGACGTGCTTCGGCGCCGCGGTGTCGACCGCCATGCCGCACACCGGGTTCACGAATCTCGCTGCACCCGTCACGGCGATCGGCTGCGGCATGACCGGCCGCGGCTTCATCGCGGAAGCGGCGTTCGGCGGCGCCGGCACGGAATCGGCCCGCGAAGCGCGCCCGCGCAGCAGCGCGAGAACGCCGACCATCGCCACCAGCGCGATCTCGCCCGGCGTCCTCGCTCCGGCATCGGGCCCCGCGGGCGCCTCGAGACGCGCGAGCCGCGCTTCGTCGATCCCGCGCATGCGCATCGCCGAACGCAGGCGCTCGGCCTTGCGCGGGCTCGCGATCATGAGCACGTGCGCCGCGCCGCCCTCGAGCGCCCGTTCGAGCGCATCCTCGTCGCCCTGGCCCTGCGTCGCCACCAGCACGACCGGGGCGCGATCGGGGGCATCGGCGAGCCGGATGCGCAGCCGCTCGGCGAGGAAGCGCGCCTCTTCGGCCGCGGGCGTGTCCCCGAGCACGCAGAGCGCGCTCCTCTCGCTGTAGGGCTGGATGAAGAGCTCGATGGTGCCGTTGCTCGCGCACGACATGGCGTGCTGCTCGACGTCCTCGTCGGATTGCACGCGGTCGTTGGAGATGCGGATGAGCTTCGGCTCGCCCTTCGCGATCGCCGCCTGCGCCGCGGCGACCACCACGCCCTTCGCGCATCCGCCGCCGATCCAGCCGTGCAGCGTGCCGTCCGCGAGCACGATCGCCTGTGCACCGACCCATGCCGACGTGGGCGCCACGGCGCGCACCACGGTGACCAGCGCATGGGGCTCGTGGCTGGCGACGAGGCTGCGCGCCATCTCCAGGAATTGGTCGTGGGTCATCGCAGCACCTCCATGATGTCGGGCAACGTGCGTTCGATCGCGGCGAGGCTCGCTCCGGGGGCGAGGAGGTCGACGTAAGGCAGCGCCGCCTTCATGCCGCGGCTCTCGGGCGCGAAATCGGGCTCGCCCAGCAGCGGGTTCATCCACACCACGCGCCGCGCGCGCCGCGCGAGCGCGGCCATGGCGGCCGCGAGGGGCTCGGGCTCGCCCGTGTCGTAGCCGTCGCTCACCACGATCACCGCCGTGCGCGAGTGCACGAGGCGCGGCGCGAGGCGGCGATTGAAGTCCCGCAGGCATTCGCCGATGCGCGTGCCGCCGCCCCACCCTTCCGCGAGCAGGTGCAGGCGCTCCTGCGATCGCCACGGGTCGGGATCGCGCAGCGCCTCCCCCACTCCGGTGATGCGCGTGTGGAAGATGAAGCAGTGGACGTCGGAAAGCTCGGCGCAGAGCGCCTGCGCGAGGCGCAGGTGGAAGAAGCTGTAGCGGCTCATCGAGCGGCTCACGTCGAGCAGCACGACGAGGCGCGGGCGCACGCGGCGGCGGTCCTTCCATGCGAGCCGGATCGGCGTTCCTCCGCTTGCCACGCTCGCGCGGATCGTGCCCTGCAGGTCGAGCGAGCGGCCGTGGAGCGTGCGCGCTTCGCGCCGCAGTCGAAGGCGCTTCATGCGTCGCGCGAAGCGGCGCATCAGCGCCTCGATCGCGCGCACGTCGTCGGCGCGGTGCAGGTCGCGGAAGTTGGCGGACGCGAGCGATTCCTCGCGGCTCGCGCCATGGCGCTCGGCACGATTCCCGTCGTCGCGCGCGCCGGCACCTTGCGTGGCGGCCGCCACCGGCACCTCCGCTTCCCCTGCCGGCGCTGCGGCTTGCGGCCGCGCGGCGCGTGCGACGCGCGCTTTCTCGAAAGCGGTCTTGTTGACGGGCAGGAAGTAGGCGTCGAACAACGAATCGAAGCGCCGCCATTCGTCGGCCCGCCCGCAGAGCAACGCCTGGAGGCTCCAGCGCAGCACCCGTGCGTCGAGCACGCCGGCGATGGCGCTCGCCTGCAGCACGCGCGCGGCGTCTCCGCCCCCCACGCCGTAGCCGTTGGCCTGCAGGAAACCGGCGAATCCCGCGAGGCGCGCGCGCAGCACGGCGGCGGGATCGACGGAAGGCGACAGGCTCAGCACGAGGCGGCGATGCGCGCCACGACCTCGCGCGTGAATCCGGCGCGGTCGGCGCGCGTCTTGAGGAGCGCGGAGAGCGTCTCGAGGATGCGCTCCGCACCGTCCTCGTCGAGCGTGGAGATGCCGAGCCGGAGCAGCGCCGCCGCCCAGTCGAGCGTCTCGGCGACTCCCGGCTTCTTCTCGAGGTCCATGCGCCGCACCTCCTGCACGAAGGTGACCAGCTGGCGCGCGAGCTCGCCCGCCGCCTCCGGCGCGCGGATCTCGACGATCGCGAGCTCCTTCTCGAACGAGGGATAGTCGATGTACTGGTAGAGGCAGCGGCGGCGCAGCGCGTCGGAGAGCTCGCGCGTTCCGTTGGAAGTGACGACCACCAGCGGGCGCGAAACGGCGCGCACCGTTCCGAGCTCCGGGATCGAGACCTGGAAATCCGAGAGCAGCTCGAGGAGGTACGCCTCGAAGGCCTCGTCGGCGCGATCCACCTCGTCGATGAGGAGCACCGGCGGCTCGGCGCAGGTGATCGCCTCGAGCAGCGGCCGCGTGAGGAGATAGCGCTCGGAAAAGATGTCGTGCTCCTTCTGCTCCACGGTGCGCGCGTCGTCCTCGAGGAGCTTGATCGCGAGGAGCTGCCGCTGGTAGTTCCATTCGTAGAGCGCAGCGTGTGCGTCGAGGCCTTCGTAGCATTGCAGCCGGATGAGCTTCGCGTCGCGCACCGTGGCGAGCGCCTTGGCGACCTCGGTCTTGCCGACGCCCGCGTCGCCTTCGAGCAGGAGCGGCCGGCCGAGGTCGAGCATCAGCAGGAGCGCCGCGGCGAGCGAGCGCTCCGCGACGTAGCCCGCCTGCTGCAGGCGGCGCTGCAGCTCGACCACTTCCTCCATGCGCTGCGATCCGGCGCTCACGCGGCCTTCCGGCGGAAGAGGCCGCGCAGCCAATCGCGCAACGCTCCCCACAGGATCGCGAAGGCGTTGAGCTCGCGTGCGGGCCCGGATCGGTCGGGCGGCGCGTTCGCGGGGCGCTGCGCCGTGCGCTCGGCCACGCGCTCCGCGAAATTCCCGGCGAACTGCTTGAGGACCTGGTCGGCGACCGTATTCATCATGCGAGCGCCGAAGGAGGCGGCCTTGCCGCTCATCGAGATCTCGCTCCTGCCCACGAGGTTGCTCGCGCTCGCCGAGACCGGCTCGATGCGCGCCGCGAGATCCATCGACGCGCCCGAGGTGCCGGTGCTGTCGGTTCCCTTGCCGACGAGGCGCAGCGTGCGCGCGGACGGATCGACCTCGCGCACCTCGACCTGGCCGCGGAAGGACATCGTCGCGGGACCGACGCGCACCGTGACCGTCCCCTTGAAGCCGCCGCCGGGCACGGGCTCGGTGATCTTCGCGCCCGGCATGCACGCGGCTACCGCCTCGACCTCCTGGAGGAATTCCCAGGCGACGTCGGCGGACCCCGGCAGCGGAAAGCTCTTCTCCAGCTCGACCTTCATGCGACTCCTTGCCTCACGGCCGCTGGTGGATGCCGAGCGCCTTGCACTTCTGCCACACGCGGTACGACGTGTGCGGCATGTCCATGTGCGTGACGCCCAGGTGCGAGAACGCGTCGATCACCGCGTTGCTGAAGCACGGGATGCCGCCCACGTGCGGCGACTCCGCCACACCCTTGGCGCCGATCGGATGGTGCGGCGAGGGCGTCACGGTGTGGTCCGTTTCCCAGTGCGGCGTCTCCACGGCGGTGGGCAGGAAGTAGTCCATGAGGCTGTTGCCGAGGTGGTTGCCGTTCTCGTCGAACGGCACCTGCTGTCCCATGGCGACCGCGAACGCCTCGGTGAGACCGCCGTGGATCTGGCCCTCGATGATCATCGGGTTGATGCGCGTGCCGCAATCGTCGAGGGCGTAGAAGCGCCGCACCTTCGTCTCGCCGGTGTAGCGGTCGATGTCGACCACGCACACATAGGCGCCGAACGGGAAGGTCATGTTGGGCGGATCGTAGTACTCGCTGGCGTCGAGTCCCTGCTCCATGCCCTCGGGCAGGTTGCTCTGGTGCGCCGCCATCGCGATCTCCTTCATGGTCCTGGACTGCGAGGGGTTCCCTTTCACCTTGAAGCGGTCCACCTCCCACTCGAGGTCGCCTTCGCCGACTTCCAGCAGGTGCGCGGCGATCTTCTGCGCCTTCGCGCGGATCTTGCGCGCGGCGAGCGCGGCCGCGGCACCCGCGACCGGCGTCGAGCGCGACCCCCAGGTGCCCGCGCCGTACGGCGCCTTGTCCGTGTCGCCTTCCTCGATCTGGATCTCATCGGAGGAAAGGCCCAGCTCCGTGGCGATGATCTGCGCGTACGTGGTCGCGTGGCCCTGTCCCTGGCTCATGGTGCCCAGGCGCGCGATCGCGCTCCCGGTCGGATTCACGCGGATGTCGCAGCTGTCGAAGAGTCCGATGCCGAGGATGTCGCAGACCTTGGTCGGTCCCGCGCCCACGATCTCCGTGAACGTCGAGATGCCGATGCCCATGAGCTCGCCCTTCGCGCGCTTCTCCGCCTGCTCCTTGCGCAGGCCCTCGTAGTCGACCGCCTTCAGCACCCTGTCGAGCGCGGCGTGGTAGTTGCCGCTGTCGAGCGTCCAGCCGAACGCGGTGGTGTACGGGAACTGCTCGGCCTTCACGAAGTTGCGCCGCCGGATCTCGGCCTTGTCGATGCCGAGCTTCTGCGCGAGGACGTCCATCATTCGCTCGATGAGGTACACGGCTTCGGTCACGCGCAGCGAGCAGCGGTAGGCGACGCCGCCCGGCGCCTTGTTGGTGTATACGGCGTCGACGCGGCAATACGCCTTCGGGATCGCGTAGGAGCCGGTGCAGATGCTGAAGAGGCCCGCGGGAAGCTTCGTCGCGGAGACGTGCGAGTTGAATGCGCCGTGGTCCGCGAGCGCCGTGAAGCGCAGCGCCTTGATGCGGCCGTTCTTGTCCGCCGCGAGCTCGCCCACGCCGTGGTAGTCGCGCGCGAAGCCGGTCGTGGAGATGTTGTCGATGCGCGACTCGATCCACTTGATCGGTACGCCCGTCACGATCGAGGCCACGATCGCGACGACGTAGCCCGGATAGACCGGCACCTTGTTGCCGAAGCCCCCGCCGATGTCGCCGCCGACGATGCGGATCTTGCTCTCGGGAATCCCGGAGAGCATCGCGACCACGGTGCGCACGAGATGCGGCGCCTGCGAGGTCATGTAGACGGTGAGCTGGCCCGTGGGCTTGTCGAACGAGGCGACGCAGCCGCAGGTCTCGAGCGGGCAGGGGTGCACGCGCGGATTGAGGATCTCCTCGCGCACGGTCACTTCGGCGTTGGCGAACACCGCGTCGGTGCCGGCCTTGTCACCCGCCTCCCACGTGAAGATGTGGTTGGGGTGCGTGCGCTTGCCGTGGCCGACCTCGTCCTTGTCGGCGATGTCCTCGCGGATCACCGGCGCGCCGGGCGCCATCGACCGGTGCGGGTCGACGATGGCCGGCAGCTCCTCGTACTCCACCTCGACGAGGTCCGCGCCGTCGGCCGCGGCATAGCGGTCGCTCGCGAGCACCATCGCGACTTCCTGGAGCTGGAAGCACACCTTCTTGTCGGCGAGCACCGCCTGCACGTCGCCGCCGAGCGTCGGCATCCAGTGCAGGTTCACGGGCTTCAGGTCGTCCGCGGTGAGCACGGCGACAACGCCGGGCAACTTGAGCGCCTTCGACTTGTCGATCGACTTGATGCGGGCATGCGCGTAGGGACTCCTCACCATCGCGCCGAAGAGCATTCCCGGCAGCTTGATGTCGTCGACGTAGGTTCCTCTTCCGCGGATGAAGCGCGCGTCTTCCTTGCGCAGCCTCGACGTCCCGAGTCCCTTGAGCTTCGCTTCGCGTTCGAGCGTTTCGGTGGTGGCGGCCATGTGGGATCTCCCGGTTGTCGATCAGGCGGGTTGGGAAGCAGCGACCTTGCCGGCGGACTGCGGCGTCTCGGCCTTCGCGGCGAGCGCTTTCGCCGCGTGCTGCACCGCCTTCACGATGTTCTGGTAGCCGGTGCAGCGGCACAGGTTGCCCGCCATCCAGTAGCGGATCTCCTCCTCGGTGGGATCGGGATTCTCCTGCAGCAGGCGATATGCGCGCGTGATCATGCCGGGCGTGCAGTAGCCGCATTGCAGGCCGTGCTGCTGGCTGAACGCCTCCTGCAGCGGGTGCAGCGCGCCCGCCTTCTCGAGTCCCTCGATCGTCAGCACCTCGGATCCCCGGCACTGGACGGTGAGCACCGTGCATGACTTCACCGACATGCCGTCGAGATCGACGGTGCAAGCGCCGCAGTGGCTGGTCTCGCAGCCGATGTGCGGGCCGGTGTGCGCGAGCTTCTCGCGCAGCGTGTGGATGAGCAGCTCGCGCGGCTCTACCGCGACGTCGACCGTGCTTCCGTTGAGCTTGAACGACACCGCTTGCTTCGTGGCCATGTGCGTCTCCTCTTTTCCGGTCAGCGGGCGGCGCGGGAATAGGCGACGCGCAGCGCGCGCTGCGTCATTTCCCCGGCCATCGCGGTCTTGTATTCGACGTCGCCGCGCTGGTCGGCGACGGGGTCGCAGATGCTCATGGCGAGCGCGGCGGCCGCGGCGATGGCCGCGTCGGTGAGCGCCTTGCCGCGCAGGGCCTCCTCGGCCGCGCGCGCCTTGAGCGGCGTCGCGCCGACGTTGGTGAGCGCGATGGCGACCTCGCCCACCGTCTCGCCCTTCATGCGCAGCGTCACGGCCGCGGCAGCGGTCGCGAAGTCGCCGATCTTGCGCTTGAGCTTCGAGTAGCAGTAGCCGGTGCCGGACGCGGGCGCGGGAACGCGGATCTCGGTGAGGATCTCGCCGGGCTTCATCGCCGTGTCGTAGCTGCCCACAAAGAAGCCGTCGGCGGGAACCACGCGTTCGCCCTTCGGCGAGCGCAGGACGAACGAGGCGCCGAGCGCGAGCATCACCGCGGGATGGTCGTTCGCGGGATCGCCGTGCGCGATGTCGCCGCCGATCGTGCCCTTGTAGCGCACCTGCGGGTCGGAGACCAGCCGCGCCGCCTCGACCAGCAGCGGGCACTTCGCCTGCAGGAGCTTCGACCAGATGATCTCGTTCTCCGTGGTCATCGCGCCGATGCGCAGCGTGTTCCCTTCCTCGCGGATGCCTTTCAGCTCGGCGATGCGGCCGAGGTCCACGAGGTGGCCCGGCTGCGCGAAGCGCATCTTCATCATCGGCAGCAGGCTGTGGCCGCCGGCGAGGAGCTTCGCGTCTTCTCCCAGCTCGTCGAGGAGCGCGAGCGCGTCGGGGATGGATCCGGGTGCGTGGTACTCGAATTCGCGGGGAATCATCGATCGCTCCTCTGTGAGATTTTTGCGGATTCGGATCGTCGCGCGGTGCGGCCGGGCCGCCGTGTTGCGACTACGCGGCGACTTGCAAGGCCGGAAGCTCGAGCCTCCAGCCGGTTGCCCGCGCGAGGCTTTCCACGTCGTCGGGCGTATCGAGGTCCGTGACGAAGCGGCTGTTCGCGGTGCGATGCTCGTGCACGAGACCGGGCTCGCGCTCGATGAGATCGCGGCACGCGAGGTTCTCGCCGCTCGCGAGGATGCGCTCGAGCGCGATGCCGTCGAGCACGATGGGATTGCCACGCTCGCCTTCCACCATCGGCACGACGACGTGCCCGCCGGGACGCTTCTTGAACGCGCCGATCAGCTCGGTGATGTCGCCCGCTCCGATCAACGGCAGGTCGACGGGTGCGACCAGCACCGCATCGAACGGACCGCTCAGCGCCGCGAGGCCGATGCGCACCGATCGCTGCTGGCCGGACGACGGGTCGTCGTTGTGCGCGAGCGTCACCACGTAGCTCGCGAGCTGCGCTTCCACGGGGGAGCGTGCATGACCGGTGACGACCACGACCTCGTCCACGCCCGCGCCGCTCAGTGCGACCAGCTGCCGGCTCACCAGCGGCACGCCCTGCAGGCGAATGAGCGCTTTCGGAATCCCGCCCATGCGTCGACCCTCACCGGCAGCGAGCAGCACCGCGCCGATTCGCAGGCGGGAATGGATTCCACCTTGTTTCAGCAGGCAACCCATGGCGAGCAACCTCCTGCTTTCGAGCCGAGTCGAAGGGAAGGGCGGCGGTGCCGAATGAAGCCGGAGCGGCCGCGAGACTGCGCCCGAGTCGGTGAGCCGATTATAGGCGCGTGGCGGAAACCAGCGCGGCGCCCTGCGCTCGCTCGCCGATGCCGGCCTGCGCCTCGCCTTCTGCTCGAACATGACCGAGGAGATGCTTCGCACCGGCATTCGCGCGAATGGCCTCGACGGAGTCTCCGAGCACGTGCTCTCCGCAGATCGCGTGCGCGCGCACAAGCCCGATCCGCGCGCGTATGCAATGGCGCTCGATGCCTTCGGCCTTCCGCGCGCGGAGATCCTCTTCGTCTCGTTCGCGGACTGGGACGGGGCGGGCGCGGAGTGGTTCTGGTACCCGACTTTCTGGGTGAATCGCATCGCCGCGCCGCCCGAGGAGATCGCGCCTCCTGCCGATGGCGCGGGACCGGATCTCGCGGCGCTGGCGGCTTTCGTACTGCCGTCCGCCTGAGGCTCGCACGACGCCGCCCATACGCTTGCGACGAGCGCGTTTGACGGTGCGGGAAGCGGCGAGGCAGACTTCGCCGCGTGGAAGCATCCTCCTTCACTTCCCTCTTCCGGCTGCTCGGCGTTCTCGTCGCGGGATACGTCGCCTATTCGCTCCTCGCCGCGATGCTCTTCTTCGTCTTCTGATGGCCGCAGACGGATGCGCTAGGATTCCTGCGGCTGCAGCAGTTGGGATCGGTGCCTGCACAGTTTCGCGGGCTGCTTCCTTAGCTGTCGGACCCTGGGAGACGACAAGCTGATGGCGATACGTCTTATCGCTTTTGCCTTGCTGCTCGCCGTGGCATCGGCCTGCACTTATGCGGCAGCCGTGGTATTGAGTATCGGGCTCGATCTCGACGCGAAATCAGCGCGAGAAGTGTACTCGCTGAGCGAGCAAAAGCTGAAGGACATGGGTTTCGTGGCTGATAGCGGTGCTCATGAAACGGATCGATATCTTTCGTCACGTCTTGACGATCCATTGTCGCCACCGGGCAGGCCCCAAGGATGGCACTTGCAGCTGTTGCTGGACAAGGACGGAAGTCATGTCACGGTGATACTCGTCGAGCCGGGCGCGACCGAGCCTAGCGCGCAGCTAGAACGGCGCGCGGACGAAGTGCTGAACGAGCTGCGCCAGCGAATGCCGGGTATCCGAATTGAACGGGAGTGAGATCCGCGGAGGTCCGCTGTCGCTACTGGCGCTGCTTGGGTTCATCGCCGTGCAAGGCTGTGCCACATCTCCGACGGTGGAACCGTCGGCACCGCCGCCTTGGATTGCCGATGCGGCGGCAACGCAGGGCTGCCCCGCGATCGATGGAGACTACGAACGATCCGGCGAGAGATGGCCGCGGCTACGAGGATCCGCCGAAACGGTGATCGAGATGAACGTGTTTCGCCATGCCGCTGCGTCGCGCCCTGCGGCGGACTTCGTGCACGTCGAAGTGGATCGCAATCAACGCCAGGTGAAAGTCA
>DATIZV010000061.1:0-3635 GCA_035516915.1 Usitatibacter sp.
GCCGGCGCGACCACCACCCAGCGCTTGTCCTGCTCCGGAATGTAAGTGTCCTCGACGAGCGCGAACCCGAGCGTGCCGACGAAGAACGCGATCGCCTCGTCGTAGTCGCGCACCACCAGCGATACCAGCGCCAGGGACTGCTTCATGGGGATTCGAGTCTAGCGCATGGTGTTGGGCATCCGGGGCCGTTTGCACTCGGCTGATCTACTGGATCACTTAACTGATCCCCAAGCAGCACAGCTGCATTCGTCTGCTGGCTCATGTGGTGAGCCGCGGGCAGCCGATCATTTCTCGAAGGGCGGAGATTCCTTGCCCTCCATACGTAGGTTGCGTACACTCACGTGGTGAAGAGAAAGCTCGTAGACGAGATCGCGGAAGGGTTCGAAGCACTGGCGAAGAATCGCCAGGGCAAGCGAACGCTTCGCACCCACGCGGTCGAGCTCAAGCCGCCGCCGGCCCTGCGCGCCCGGGATCTCGTCGAAATCCGCGAGAGGCTGCACCTTTCTCGCGCCGTGTTCGCGCGCTATCTTCGTACCAACCCTAGGACGCTCGAGAATTGGGAGCAAGGCCGAGCGAAGCCGAACGCGCAGGCCGCGATCCTCATTCGGCTCGTCGAGCGCTTTCCCGACACGGTAGCGAGACTGGCTCGACTGTAGAACCACGACCCTGGAAACTTGAGGTACCAGATTGGCACCTCGAGTTCCGAGGCCTAATGACGTTCACCCCACGATCGGCTCCAGCGCCTTCCCGATCCTCTCCCCCTGCGCAGCCGTGATCATCCCGCCCAGGATCTTGTTGAAGCGCTCGTCCTGCACGCCGCTCACGATGTACTGGTAGCGGTACGCGCGAAGGAAGGTATCCGCGATCGCCGTGCGCGGCTCGCTCGCAAGCGGCCGGCCCAGGATGGCGACGAAGTAATCAGCGTCAGCCTTCGCCTGCATCTGCACGATCCCGTCCACCGCGCCGGCAAGCCCAATAAGATCATCGACAGCGCGATCGCGCTCCTTCGCGCCCAGCTTCGCGTCCTCGCGGATCCACTCCAGCTCGTCGAGGATGGCGTGCTGCGATTCCTCGCGCCAGTGGTACATGAAGACGTCCTTCCACAGCTCCGAGAGGTTCGCGTCCGGCTCGATGCTCGTGCGGTAGTGCACCTGCGTGAAGAGCTCGATGAGGCACGTGAGGCCGAGCACCGCCCACGTGGAGGCGCCGAGCACGGCCTTCGCGACGTCGTTGGGCTGCGGCAGGAACGTGTAGCCCGCGGGCATGCCGTGCGACGTCATGACCTCGAGGCGGCGGAAGAGCTCCTGGTGCTTGAGCTCCTCGTCGGTGAAGCGCACCAGCGCCTCGAGCGCGACCTGGTCGCCCATCCAGTGGTCGCGGCTCACCTCGAGCATCTTCGCGCCGATGAAGCGCTCGACCAGCCCGAACATGTTCGCGTACGTGCGCCCCTGCACCTGGCTGAGCTTGATCTTCTCCGCCTCGGTGAGGAACGAGAGCCGCACGACCATCGAGAGGCCGTCGGGCAGGAACTTGCGCTTGAAGTCGAGCTCGCGCCCGCGGATCACGTCGCGGTCGATGTCCCATCGGATGCGCTTGGAGTTCTCGATGCACTTGGCGTAGCGCATCGTGTTGGGCGGGAGGGTCATGTCCATGGTGTCGTCCTTCATGTCGTTGGAGGCACGAATGATGGGCGAGCGGGCCGCGCCATCCTTGGCCGCTTCGCCGCATTTCTTGCGCGCGGCGCCGCCCGCCGCAAGTCGCTTGATCGCCGCGCCGCGAGGCTTGCCCGGGACGCCGGTTCGGAAACGCGGTTTCGCGGGACGTCGGGTACCATGCCGGTACGCCCCCGACGACCTGCCGCATGGACGCACTCTCCGAGATGTTGAAGGCCATTCGCCTGACGAGCGGCATCTTCTTCGAAGGCGAATTCACCGCTCCCTGGTGCATCGACTCCAGCCCGAGCAACGAGGATGTCGCCCGGCTCCTGTCCAATCCCGAGCAGGTCTCGATCTACCACCTGGTGACCGAGGGCCGCTCGAAGGCGAAGCTCGCGCGGGAGGGTCCGGAGATCGAGCTCGAGGCGGGCGACCTCCTCCTCTATCCCCACCGCGACGCGCACCTGCTGGGCAGCGACCTGCATCTCGCGCCGGTCCTGGTGCGCGACCTCCTGAAAAAGCGCACCGGCAGAGGCCCCACTCGCGTGCGCGAGGGCGGCGGCGGCGCCCGCTCGCGCTTCATCTGCGGCTACATGGCCTGCGACAAGCGCACCTGCAAGCCGCTGCTGGACGCCCTTCCCCGCATGCTCAAGGTCTCGCTTCGCGATTCGCCCGCCGCGGCGTGGATCGAGTCCACGATGAAGCGCGCGGCCCTCGAGACGCACGCGCCCAGCGCGGGCGGCGACGTCGTGCTCGCCCGCCTCGCCGAGCTGCTCTTCGTGGAGGGCATTCGCGAATACGTGCGCTCGCTTCCCGAAAGCCAGCAGGGATGGCTCGCCGGGCTTCGCGATCCGCACGTGGGACGCGCGCTCGCGTTGCTGCATTCGGAGCCCGCGCGCGATTGGGAAGTGGAGAGGCTCGCGCAGGAGACCGGGCTTTCGCGCTCCGCCCTGGCCGATCGCTTCGTGGCCCTCATCGGCGAGCCGCCGATGCAGTACCTCACCGGGTGGCGCATGGCGTTGGCCGCGCAGGCGCTCTCCACCGGCAGCGACGCGGTGGCGCGCATCGCCGAGCGCGTCGGCTACGAATCCGAGGCCGCGTTCAACCGCGCGTTCAAGCGGGAGTTCGGGACGCCGCCGGCGGCGTGGAGGCGCGCGGCTCGGCTCACTGCGCGGAAGGAAGCTGACCGCACGGCGCAGGTTTCGGAGGTTTAGGCCCCTAAGCCTCCAGCGGATCCGGATCCTCGAGCTTGTCGCCTTCGGACTTGCCCTTCGCCTTCTTCGACTTCGCCGGAATCGCCTTCACCCGCGCGTCGACATCGCCGTTCTGCCCGCGATGCCTCAATGCGTGATCGATCAGCACGAGCGCCAGGAACGCTTCCGCGATCGGTGTCGCGCGAATCCCGACGCAGGGATCATGCCGCCCATGCGTCTCGATCGTCGCCGCATTTCCCTCGATGTCGATCGTCTGTCGCGGCAGGCGAATCGAGGACGTCGGCTTCACCGCGATCGACACCACGATGTCCTGTCCCGTCGAAATGCCGCCGAGAATCCCGCCCGCGTTGTTGGAGAGGAAACCGTCGGGGGTCATCTCGTCGGAGTGCTCGGTGCCGAGCTGCTCGACGGAGCGGAAGCCGGCGCCGATCTCGACGCCCTTCACCGCGTTGATGCCCATCATCACCTTCGCGATGTCGGCGTCCAGGCGGTCGTAGAGCGGCTCGCCCCATCCGGAAGGCACGCCCGAAGCAACGACAGTAAGCCGAGCGCCGACCGATTCGCCGGACTTGCGCAGCTTATCCATGTACGCCTCGAGCTCCGCCACGCGCGAGCGGTCGGCGACGAAGAAGGGATTGCCCTCCGCGCCGACGTCGTCCCACGACTTGAACTCGACGCGATTCGGCCCGAGCTGCGAGAGGTAGCCGCGCACGATGATTCCGTAGCGCTCGCGCAACCATTTCTTCGCGACCGCGCCCGCCGCGAC
>DATIZV010000062.1:0-21733 GCA_035516915.1 Usitatibacter sp.
GTCGCGTACGCGGGACGTTGCGGCGTGGCGAACTCGTCCTGAACCTCGTAGAAATAGCGGTTGTAGCGGCCGTCGGTGAAGACCGGCCCGGCGAGCATGCCGAGGTTCCAACCGTCCTCGCCGAACGGGTCGGCCACGTCGAGGTTCAGGTGGGGCGAGAACTGGGCGCCGATGAAGCGCGGGTGGGACTCGACGCTCAGCGCGGCGCGCACCGGCATGCGCAGCTCCAGCCGCGCGCGCCGGTTCGTGGCCTCCCAGACGCGCACGTCGAGCGAAGGCCCGAACTCCACGCTCGCTTTCAGGTCCGGCATTCCCTCGCGCGCCTGGTTCTTCGAGCTTTCCACGGGAAGCGAGGCGCCCACGCTCACGTTGAGGTCCACCGCGTCGTTGTGGAAGAAGATTCCGCGCAGGCCGTTGCGGTCCTGGCGCAGGAACTCGCCGCGGTAGATGAAGTACGGGAAGGGCAGCAGGTAGGCGCGCGACTGCGACGAGCCGCGATAGTCGGGGAAGTCGAGCACCGTGAGGCCGGCGCCCGCTTCCCAGAGCGGCTCGTCGGCCGCCGCGACGGGCCGCGCGTTCGCCGCGAGGAGCGTGACGGCGACGGCGACCGCCGCACGCCTCACCTCGGCGTCGCCGCCGCGCGCATCTCGGAATCGTCCCGGATGTTGAACGCGCGCCGGCGCCATTCCCGCAGGGAACGCCGCGGATGCAGGAGGGAATACACGTAATACACGAAGCGGAAGCCGAGGAGCCCGCGACGGATCGGCGTATCGCGGAAGACGTCGCCGGCGAGGATCGAGAGCAGCGCCTTCTTCATCTCGAACTTGTCGCTCGGCGACATGAAGAGGTCGCGCAGGTTCGGGTTGGTGACGCGGTAGATGAACCAGGAGAACTGCTTCGGGCCCACGCGCATCACGTAATCGAGGCGCTTGCGCGCCTTCGCCTCGGCGGCGCGGTCGGCGAGGCGCGCGTGGACCACGTCGGCCGCCGCGAAGCCGCTCGTCATGGCGATCATCACGCCCGAGGAGAACACCGGGTCGATGAAGGTGAACGCGTCGCCCACCATGACGTAGTTCTCGCCCTGGCAGCTCGTGCATCGGTACGAGTAGTTGCCCGTCGCCTCGGGTCCGGCGACCAGCTCGGCCTTCGACAGGCGATCGGCGAGCTCCGGGCACATGGCGACGGTGTCCAAGTAGAACTCGCGCAGCGGCTTCGCGCGGCTCTTCATGTAGTACGGCCACACGACGGCGCCCACGCTCGTGACCCCGTCCTTCAACGGAATGAACCAGAACCAGCCGTGCTCGAACCAGGCGATGAGGATGTTGCCCTCGTTGCGGCCCGGGTCGCGCCGCGCCCCGCGGAAGTGGCCGAACATGGCCGAGCTGTTGTGGTCGGGATTGCGCCGCTTGATCTTGAGGCGGTTCGCGACCAGCGTGTCGCGGCCGCTCGCGTCGACGACGAACTTCGGCCGCCATTCGCGCAGCCCGCCGTCGGCGGTCGTGGCGCGGACCCAGGCGGGCGTCCGCGCGTCGCCCAGCTCGAAATCGCGCACCCGGCAATTCTCGTGGGTGCGCGCGCCGGAGCGTCCGGCGTTGCGGAAGAGGATCTCGTCGAACTCGGAGCGGCGCACCTCGTACGCCTTGGGCATGGTCGGGTCCATCGCCCCGCCGAACTCGAACTGCACGGTGTGGTCGTGCCACGGCGAGAAGAACTTCGCGCCCCACTTGTCGATGCCGATCGCCTCGATCTCGCGCGCGACGCCCAGCTTCTCGAACAGCGGAAGGTTCGCCGGCAGCAGCGACTCGCCGATGTGGAAGCGCGGATGGGAATTCTTTTCCAGCAGCACGACGTGGTGGCCGCGCTGCGCGAGGAGCGTCGCCGTGGTGGATCCCGCGGGACCGCCGCCGATCACGACGACGTCGCACTCCTCTGCCGCATCGGCCTCGGTCCGTTGTTCTTGCACGGTGCGTCTCCTGGTGGCGCATCCATTGTAGCGGACGCGCCGCGCAAGGCGCCGGACCCGGCGGCGACGATTCTCCGGGTCGCGTCACTCCCGCCAGGAGGGATCGATGCGGTCGAGCTTTCGCAGGATGCCGGGCCACGCGATCATGCCGCCCGCCTGGCGCGTCACCGCCTTCGAGGCCTGCCGGATCCCCTCGAGGATCGGCCGCCCGATGGGAACGAGCTCGCCGCCGCCCGCCTGCGCGAGCACCTGCACCTCGCACGCCTTCTGCAGGATGTACATCGAGAGGAACGCCTCCGCGACGTTCTCGCCGCACGTGAGGAGCCCGTGGTTGCGCAGGATCAGGTTGTCGTTCGCGCCGAGGTCGCGGACCAGCCGCGCCTTCTCGTCGGGATCGAGCGCCACGCCTTCGTAGTCGTGGTACGCGAGATTGGAGAGCGGGAAGAGCGATTGCTGCGAGATCGGAAGGAGGCCTTCCTTGCGGCACGACACCGCGACGCCCTCGACGGTATGCAGGTGCATCACGCACTTCGCGTCGGACCGCGCCTCGTGCACCGCGCCGTGGATGGTGAATCCCGCGGGGTTGATGTCGAAGGGGGAATCCATCACCTTGCGCCCCTCGAGATCGACCTTCACGAGGCTCGAGGCCGTGATCTCCTCGAACATCATCCCGTACGGGTTGATGAGGAAATGGTGCCCCGGCCCCGGAACGCGCGCGGAGATGTGGGTGAAGACGAGGTCGTCCCAGCCGTACATCGCGACGGCTCGATAGGCCGCGGCGAGGTCCAGCCGCACCGCCCATTCCCCGGCGGCGACCTGGGCTTCCACGGACCGGATCAATGCAGGGTCGGCGTGCATGAAATAATATTACCCCCATGGCCATTGCCGTCGACCGCATCGACCACCTCGTGCTGACGGTGTTCGATATCGATCGCACGCTCGAATTCTACCGGCGCGTGCTGGGCATGGAGCCCATCACCTTCGCCGGCGGCCGGCGCGGGCTCGCCTTCGGGCGCCAGAAGCTCAACCTGCACCAGGCGGGACGCGAGTTCGAGCCCAAGGCGCTGAAGCCGGTGCCCGGCGCGATCGACATCTGCTTCGCCACCGAGACGCCGCTCGACGTCGTCGTCGCGCACCTGAAGAGCTGCGGCGTGGCGATCGCCGCGGGTCCCGTGCCGAAGACCGGCGCGCTCGGTCCCATGATGTCCGTCTATTTCCGCGACCCGGACGGCAACCTCGTCGAGGTGTCCAACTACTCCGCCGTGGAATCGTCGCCGCCATGAGCGCATCCGACCCGGCGGCCATCGCGCCCGAGCTCGCGCACCTGCGCAAGGACTACGCGCTCAAGACGCTCGACGAGAAGGAAGTCGATCGCGATCCCATGAAGCAGTTCGGCGTGTGGATGGTGGAAGCAATCCACGCGCAGGTTCCCGAGCCCACCGCCATGACGCTCGCCACCGTGGACGGCGACGGCCGGCCCTCGGCGCGCGTCGTGCTGCTGAAGGGCGTCGATCCGCGCGGCTTCGTGTTCTATACGAACTACGAGAGCCGCAAGGGACGCGAGCTCGAGGGCAATCCGGCCGCGGCGATGGCATTCCTGTGGAAGGAGATCGAGCGGCAGGTGCGCATCGAGGGACGCGTCGAGAAGGTCACGGCGGAGGAGTCCAACGCGTACTACGACACGCGCCCGCTCGGCTCGCGCATCGGCGCCTGGGCCTCGCCGCAGAGCCAGGCGATCGAGAGCCGCGACTGGCTGGAGACGCGCTGGTCGCAGTTCACGGACCGGTTCGGCGAGAAGCCGCCGCGACCTCCGCACTGGGGCGGCTATCGGCTGGTCCCCGATTACGTCGAGCTCTGGCAGGGACGCATGAGCCGGCTCCACGATCGCATCGCCTACCGCCGGCGCGAAGGCGGGTGGCAGGTCTCGCGCCTCGCGCCGTGACCCGCCTCGCGCCCTTCGACATGAAGCGCCTGGAGGCCGAGCGCCTCACCGGCGAAGCGCTCGAGCGCTCCCTCGAGCAGATGCTCGCCGAGCATGCGACGGGCAACGACATCTGGGTGTTCGGCTACGGCTCGCTCATGTGGAACCCGGAGTTCGAGTGGGACACGAAGAGGGTCGCGACGGTGTACGGCTATCACCGCAGCTTCTGCCTCTGGTCGCGCATCAACCGCGGCACTCCCGACAGCCCCGGCCTCGTCCTCACGCTCGAGCGGGGCGGAAGCTGCCGCGGGCTGGCGTACCGGTTGGCGAAGGGCCACGACCGCGACGAGCTCTCGCGCCTCTGGCGACGCGAGATGTCGATGGGCTCCTACCGACCGCGCTGGCTCGAGTGCCGCTCGGGAAGCGATACGTTCGAGTCGCTCGCCTTCGTGGTCAATCGGCGCTGCACCGGGTATGCGGGCAAGCTCCCGCTCGAGACCATGGTGCAGACCATCGCCACCGCGCGCGGCAAGTTCGGGCCCTGCGCGGATTACCTGTTCCGTACCGAAGCCGCGCTCGCCGAGCACGGCATCCGCGACGAGCGGGTACGCCTGCTCGCCGATCGCGTTCGCGCCCACATGGAGGCCGCCTGATGACGCCGTCCGAGACCGCCCGCGCCGAGCTCGCCCCGGCCGGGAAACTGCGCGCGGGAATGAACCTCGGCAACGCCCTCTTCACGAAGAAGGACGCGGCGAGCGGCGAGCTCGCCGGCGTGAGCGTGGACGTGATGCGCGAGCTCGCCTCGCAGCTCGGCGTGCCGCTGGAATTCGTCATGTACGCGACGCCCGGAGAGGTGGCGGACGCCGTGGACCAGGGGGCCTGGGACGTCGCGATCCTCGCGATCGAGGAGGCGCGCGCGAAGAGGATCGCGTTCTCCCCGCCGATGACCGAGATCGAGGCGACCTATGCCGTGCACGAGGACTCGCCGCTGCGCTCCGCCGCGCAGGCCGATCGCGCGGGCATCCGCATCGCCGCGCCGGCGAAGGCCGGCTACGAGCTCTACCTCACGCGCACGCTGCGCAACGCGACGCTCGTGCGCACCAACGGCCACCAGGCGGCGATCGACCTTTTCAACCAGCGCGGAGCGGACGCCTTGGCGGGATTGAAGCCGGTGCTGCTCGAGTCCGGGGCGAAGATCCCGGGATCGCGCCTCCTCGAAGGCCGGTTCACGGCGGTGAACCACGGCCTCGGGACCCCGCGCGAGCGAAGCGCGGCCGCGGCGTACCTCGCGGCGTTCGTGGAGGACATGAACCGGAGCGGCTTCGTGGCGCGCTCGATCGAGCGCAACGGCGTGAAGGGGCTTGCGGCCGTGAAGTGACGCCGCCGCTTCCCGCGCATGGAGGGGGTGTAAAGTACGCGCCGGAACGGGACCGGCGCGCCTCGTTTCTCCGACAACAACGCGAACACCGCAGGGAGGGCAAGTCATGAAACGCCTCGTGTGGAAGTGGGCATTCGCGGCCGCGCTCCTCGCCTCGAGCGCCGCCTCCCGCGCCGAGCCGTTCGCGTATTTCGTCGACCAGGCCGGTGGAAGCGTGGCGCGGATCGACGTGGCGACCAACCAGGTGCTCGCGAGCATCACCGTCGGCGGCAAGCCCATCAGCGTCGCCGCAGCCCCCGTCGGAAACGCCGTCTACGTCGGCAACCTCGGCACGCCGGGGACGTGCGGGGTGGGCGGCGCGCCGGTCCCGCCTTACCTCTCGATCGTCGACTCTTCCTCGCGAAGCGTGGTCGCGAGGGTGAACCTGCCGCTCACGCCCACCTTCCTGCAGCTCACGTCCGATTCCACGCGGCTCTACATCGTCGGATCCGATCCCACCGACCCGTGCTCGACGACCGCATTCATCGGGATCTTCGACACCGCGTCGAGGCAGCTCCTCAAGCGCGTCGCGCTGCCGAACGTGGCTCCCACCGACATGGTGGTCGACACCTCGCATTCGCGGGTCTACGTGAGAAGCGCGGGCGCGGAAGTGGAGGTCATCCACGGCACCACGGGCGGGATCCTGACGCGCATCGACATCGGAGCGTCGGTCGGCGATGCCGGGCTCGCGCTCGACGAAGCGGACGGACGCCTCTACGCCGCGAGCCAGAGCGCGGTGACCGCGATCGATACGTCGCGCGACTCGATCCTCTGGCGGGTGCCGACCTCCTCCGGCCCGCTCTCGATCGCACTCGATCCGTCGGGCTCGCCGCTGGTGGTCGCCGAAGCCGGATCCGCCGTCGAGCTGGTCGACGTCTCGCGTCGATCCGTTGCGCGCTCGTTCAATTTCACGGCACCGCAGAGCGTCGGAATGTCGCCGGACGGAAGCACGGCGTATGTCGTGAACAGCACCGGTCCCGGCGCCTTCAGCGCGACGCCGATTCGAATGTCGAGCTGGACCGCCGGATCGCCGCAGCCCATCGGCGGCGCGGTCGCCGAGGGCCAGTTCGTCGGCAACCTCTCCGACCCGCCCGGCTACATGCCCGACGGATTGACGGGACTCTGGTGGAATCCGGCGCAACCCGGCTGGGGCATGCAGCTCGCGCAGCAGCGCGGAGCGATCTTCGCCGGGTGGTTCACCTACGACGAGAACGGCGCTCCGAAGTGGTACGTCGCGCCCGCGTGCGACGCGGCCGTCGTTCCCGCGAATGCGCCGGACGCGAGCTGCTCCTCCGCGCTCTACGAGGTGCACGGCCCATCGTTCTTCCCGGGCGCGTTCGACTCCCGGAAGGAGGAGACGAGCCAGGCGGGAACGCTGCAGCTGCGATTCTCCGACGAGGACCATGCGACCTACGCCGCCACCGTGAACGGCCAGTCCGTCTCGGGAAGCATCGAGCGGCAGGTCTTCAGCACGGCGCCGGTCGCCGCGACGAACTACACGGACCTCTGGTACAACCCGACGCAGCCGGGCTGGGGCCTGGGCATCGCGCACGAGGGCGGCGTCATGTTCCTCGCGTGGTTCGTGTACGACGACGCGGGCGACCCCGAATGGCTCGTCGCGCCCGACTGCGTCGTGAACGCGGCGGGCGACGGCTGCAGCGGCACCCTCTACTCGACGAGCGGTCCGATGGGCCCCGCGGCCGGCGTGCCCTTCGATCCCTCGAAAGTGAGCGTGGCAGCGCGCGGCGAGGTCGACCTGAGCTTCGACGGCCCCGATGCCGGGATCCTGCGCTACACCGTGGACGGCACGAGCGCCGCCAAGGCGATCATCCGCGAGGCGCTCTAGCCCGGCGGCGCCTCACACCTTCGCGCGAGGATCCTTGCGCGCCAATCGCGCGAGGAGGTAATCCACCTCCGCGCGCGCCGCGGCGCCGAGCGGCGCGCCCGGCTTCCTCAACGTATCCGAGGCGATGATGCCGCGGCGCATGAGCACGTACTTGCGCACCGCGAGGCCCGGCCCCGGCTGCTGCTCGTAGCGGATCAACGGCAGGTGCGCGTCGAAGAGCTCGTGCGCCTCGTCGCGCCTGCCCTCCTTCGAGAGGCCCACCACGTCGACCAGCATGTCGGGGAAGCAGTAGCCGGTGTTCGCGCCGTCGGCCCCGCGCTCCATCTCGAAATCGAGGAAGAGCGCGTTGTTCCCGGTGAGGATCGAGATGTGGCGCATGGAGCCGTCGCGCTCGTACCCGCGCAGCGTGGAGATCTTGTCCAGCCCCGGCCAGTCCTCGTGCTTGAGCATCGCGCAGGACGCGTTCTCCGTCACGATGCGGCGGATCACGGCGGGCGTCATCTGCACCGAGAACGTGAGCGGGTAGTCCTGGATCACGAACGGGACGTCGCTGCCGATCGCCTCCGACGCCTGCCGGTAATACTGGGCGATCGAATCGTCGGTGCGAAGCGTGTTGGGCGGCGCGATCATCACGCCCGCCGCGCCCGCGTCCATCACGTCGCGCGTGAGCGCGCGCATGGCGGCGAAGCCGGGCGCGGAGACGCCGACCACCACCGGCAGCGGAAAGCGCTGCAGCACGCGCTTCACGATGGAGACCGACTCCGAGTGCTCCATCTTCGGCGCCTCGCCCAGCTGCCCGAGCACCGTCATTCCCGTGACGCCCGCCCCGAGGAAGAAATCGGTCATGCGGTCGACCGACGACCCGTCGATCCTCCCGTCGGGATGGAAGGGCGTGGGGGCGATGACGTACACGCCGTTCGCTTCGCTCGTCAGTTTCATGCGCCTTGCAAGCTCGCTGGAAGGAGGTTATCCGCCCGGATCGCACTCTATTTCCGGCTCTTCTCGTAGCGCGCCTTGTTCTCGGCGTTCGGCGGATAGAGGCCGGGCAGGGAGGCGCCCTTCTCCACCTCCTGCATGATCCACGCCTCGAGCCGCTCCTGCTCGGGGGCGCTCGCGAGCAATTCGTCGACGAACGCGGCGGGAATCAGCACCGCACCGTCGTCGTCGACCACCACCCAGTCGTCCGGAAACACGGCGACGCCGCCGCAGCCGATCGGCTCGTTCCATGCGACGAAGGTGAGGCCCGCGACGGAAGGCGGTGCGGCGGCGCCCTGGCACCAGACCGGAAGGCGGGTCGCGCGCACGCCCGCCGCGTCGCGCAGCACGCCGTCGGTGACGAGGGCCGCCACGCCGCGCCTCTTCATCCGGGCGCAGAGGATGTCGCCGAAGATGCCGGCGTCGGTGACGCCCCTCGCGTCGGCGACGCAGATGCATCCCTCGGGCATCGCCTCGATCGCCGCGCGCGTGGAGATGGGCTTCGACCACGACTCCGGAGTCGCGAGGTCCTCGCGCGCGGGGACGAAGCGCAGGGTGAAGGCCTTGCCCACGAGCCTCGGCTGCCCGGGATCGAGCGGCCGGGTGCCGCGCATCCAGACGTTGCGCAGGCCCTTCTTCAGGAGGAGCGTGGTGAAGGTCGCGGTGGTCACCCGCGAAAACGTCTCGACGATCTCTCGGTCTCGGCTCATGGAAGGCGATCCAGGAAGATGGAACGGCGCGTTGCGCACCGCCCGCAATTCTACGCGAGCTTGCCGAGGTACTTGCGGATGCGCGCCGCGTTCGCGCCCACGTCGCTCAGGCCCACGCGCGAGGCGCTGCGCACGTCGACGCGGCTTCCCGTGCCCTGCGGGCGGATGCGCACCACGATGTCGTCGGAGAATCCGAACCAGAGCGTGCGCGCGGTCGCCTCGATGCGTCCCGATTGCGCGTCGCTCGCGACGACTTCCCAGCCCATCGCGCGCGCCGCGTCGATCGCCCGCTGCATCTCCTCGCGCGGCGGCGCGGAGACCTCGAGCGGCTTGATGTCGGGATAGGCGACACGCTGCTCCGCGGCGACCTTCGGCCCGCCGTATTCGAAGCCGTTCGGGCTCTTCCCGCGCTCGGCGCGCAGCGCGACGAACTGCGGCGGGTCGTCGGGATCGGTGGTGATGTCGTGGATCGGCGGGGCGACCCGCGCCTGCATCACGAAGAGGAAGGGCGGGGCCACGGCGACGATCGCGAGGCACAGCGCGGCGAGCGGCATCCACGGATGGCGCCGCCAGCGCGGAACCATCGAGACGGCGAGGAGGAGGATCGATGCGACGGCCACGATCGCGCCGATCCCGCCGGCGATCACGAAGAGGATGAGGCCGATCTCCCACGGCCAGGCGTCGCCGCGAGTGCCCGGGCCCGAGGCGATCAGCAGCGCCACCGCGAACACCGCGGCGGCGAGCGTGACTCCCCTCGCGATGGCGAGACCCTTGCCCTGCTGCATTGCGCGTCCCTCCGGATTCGCGAAAGGCTCAGCCTGCGAACGGATCCCGGTCGCCGTTCGACACCGGCTGCGCTTCGCCGTGCGCGTTGCCCGCATTGCGGTTGCGGTGGCGGTTGCGGTTGCGCCGGTTGCGGCCGGGCTTCCCCGCGTTGGGCGGACCGCCGTCGGCGTTGCCGCCGTTCGCGGGCTGCGGCCCGCGCGGCGTGTGGCCCTCGCCGGCCGGCCCCGCGGCGGGGTGCGCGTGGCCCTTGCCCTGGCCGTGCTTGCGATGCTGCTGGCCGCCCTCTCCCTGGCCGCCGCCGCGCTTCTTCATGCCGAAGGGCTTCGGTCCGCGGCGTGCGCCCGGCTTCGGCCCGCGCGGCGCCTGCGCGTCGGCGAGGTAGTTGCCGCGATTGCCGTCCACCTCGCGCGGCTGCGCGTCCATGCGGTTGCCGACGTTGTCGCGATTGCCGTCCACCTCGCGCGGCGTGCGCGTCTCGCGGTTGCCGTGGTAGTCGAAGCGGTTGCCGATGTTGTCGTGCTCGTCCTCCTCGTCCTCGGACTCGGCCTTCGGACCCTCGATCGGCTCGTTCATGCCGGCGAAGTTCATCAGCTCCTGGACCTGCGTCTCGTCCATCTCCTTCATCTGGCCGCGCTTGATGAACGACGGAAGCTCGACCGGCCCGAAGCGAACGCGCATGAGCCGGCTCACGACGAGGCCCACGGCTTCGCACATCCTGCGCACCTCGCGGTTCTTTCCTTCGCGCAGGACGACGTGGTACCAGTGGTTCGCGCCCTCGCCGCCGCGGTCCTCGATGGAATCGAACTTGCACGATTCGCCCTCGATGTCGACGCCGGCGAGGAGCAGCCGCTTCTGCTCCTCCGTGAGCTCGCCGAGGAGGCGCACCGCGTACTCGCGCTCCACCTCGAAGCGCGGATGCATCATGCGGTTGGCGAGCTCGCCGTTGGTGGTGAAGAGCAGCAGCCCTCCGGTGTTGAGGTCGAGGCGACCGACCGACACCCAGCGTCCGCCGTTCACCTTGGGAAGCTTCTCGAAGACCGTCGCGCGGCCCTCCGGATCGTCGCGCGTCACGATCTCGCCCTCGGGCTTGTGGTACATGAGCACGCGCGGCATCGCCTCGCCGAAGCGCAGCCGGATGAGCTCCCCGTCGAGCTTCACCTTGTCGCCCGGGCCGACGCTGTCGCCGAGCTTGGCGACCTGGCCGTTGATCGTGATGTGGCCCTGCGCGATGAGGATCTCGATGTTGCGCCGCGAGCCGTGGCCCGACTGCGCCATCACCTTCTGCAATCGCTCGCGCTTGCCGGCGACTTGCGCACCGCCCTTGCCGCGGCGGCGCTTGCTCGGATCCTGTTGGGGGCGTGCCCATTCCGGCACGATTCCGCCCGGCCATTCCAGGCGATGGTTGTGGTGAGGTCTATCCCGCATGGGCTTCTGGCTCCGTGGAGTCTTCGGTTTGCGTTTCTTCGGGTTGGGCTTCGTCGAGGAGGGCTTGCTGCTCGTGCGCCGGGGGAGGCGCGTTCTCGACGAGCGCGGCAGGGGCCGCTGCGAGGGAGGCTTGCAGCTCCTCGAGCGGCGGAAGCTCCTCGAGCGACCTCAGGTTCAGGTCGTCGAGGAATCTTTTCGTGGTGGCGAAGATCGCCGGGCGGCCCGGCGTCTCGCGATGGCCGATCGCCTCGATCCAGCCGCGCTCCTCGAGCGCCTTGAGGGTCGGCGGCGAGACCGCGACGCCGCGGATGTCCTCGATGTCGCCGCGCGTCACCGGCTGCCGGTACGCGACGATGGCGAGCGTCTCCAGCACGGCGCGGGAGTAGCGCGGCGGCTTCTCGCTGGAGATGCGGTCGAGGAACTTCTGGTAGTCGGGCTTCACGCGGAAGCGCCAGCCGGAAGCGACGGCGGTGAGCTCGATCGAGCGCTCCGACCACTCGTCCTTCAGCTCGTCGAGGACCTTGCGGATGTTGTCGGAGGCGACCTCGCCGGCGAAGAGACGCCGCAGCTGCTGCACGGTGAGCGGCTCGGAGGCCGAAAGCAGCGCCGCCTCGAGGACGCGCTTCACCGTCGCCACGTCGACGGGCTCCGGCCCGCCGGCGGCGGACCCGCCGGGGACGGACGCCGATTCGAGCGCGCCCTGATCGTCATCGCGGGGCTGGTCCGCGACATCGGGATCCGTCCCCGGTGCCTGCTCGTCCGGCCCGATTTCCGGATTGATCTGTTCGTTCATTTCGTTCACGCGATGGTGAGGGTCGTGCGCTCGCTCTTGAGCTTCACGTAGATGGGGTCGAAGGGGCTCTGCTGCGAGATCTCGACGAGCGATTCGCGCGCGAGCTCGAGGCAGGCGAGGAAGCTCACCACGAGGAGCGGCACGCCGCGCTCCGGCTCGAAGAGCTGCGAGAACTCGACGTAGGCTCCCGGCGCGAGCGTGCGCAGGATCCGGCTCATGTGCGCGCGCACCGAGAGCTCCTCGCGGCGGATGCGGTGGTGCTGGTTGAGGCGCGCCCGCGCGAGGATCGAGCGCCAGGCGTTGGAGAGGTCGGCGACGTGCACCTCGGGCAGGCGCTCGGCCACCTGCTCGATGTAGACCTCGACGAGCGAGAAATCGCGGCCCGCGACCGGCGCCTCGCCGAGCGCCCGCGCCGCCATCTTCATGCGCTCGTACTCGAGGAGCCGGCGCACCAGTTCGGCGCGCGGATCCTCGGGCTCCACCTCGTCCTCGCGCCTCGGCCGCGGCAGCAGCATGCGCGACTTGATCTCGATGAGGAGCGCGGCCATCACCAGGTACTCCGCGGCGAGCTCGAGCTGGGTCGCGCGCATCATCTCGACGTATTCCATGTACTGGCGCGTGAGCTCCGCCATGGGGATGTCGAGGATGTCGAGGGAGTGCCTGCGGATGAGGTAGAGCAGCAGGTCGAGGGGCCCCTCGAAGGCCTCGAGGAACACCGACAGCGCCTCGGGCGGGATGTAGAGGTCCTGCGGCAGCTCCTTGAGCGGCTCGCCGCGGATCTTCGCCACGGGAAGCGCCAGGTCGAGGAACGGCTCGGCGGCGGCGCCGGCCTGCGGATCGTTGGCTGCGTGGGTCATCTATCGTCTTCCGAAAAGAAGGTCGGCGGCGGCACGGCTCATCTTCCGGCCGCTGTGCCCTACGCCGGGCACCTCGGCGAGCTTCCAGTCGAAGCTCGTGCCGAGCTCCTTCGCCGCCGCCTGCGCCGCGGCGAAGTAGGCGTGCCCGCGCTCGGAGCGGTTCGCACCCTCGCGGTCCGCGGCCGCGTCGTGGTGCAGGTTCCTGTCGTTCGGGTCCACGTCGCGCGTGCCGAGCATCAGCGTGAACGGCCGCGCGAGCGCGCGCTCGAGCTCGGCCTCGCCGGCGGGCGAGCCCACGAGCGAGTACGGGAAGCGGTCCCGGGTCCGCGTGGCCCGCCACTCCGGCATCGTGTACCAGCCGGGATTCGCCGCCACCATCATGGTCGCGCGCGCCCCCGGAAGGAAGAGTGCCATGCGCTGGACGAACTGGCCACCCGCCGAATGGCCGAAGAGCACGTAACCCGGCCGTCCCTCGCCGATCTCGTCGAACAGGTGCTCGATGGCGGAGTACGACCACTTCGACGGATCGCCGGGGTGTGCGGCGATGTCGCCGAGGTTGTAGGCCGCAGCCCCCGGCCACGCCTTCTTCGCGAACTCCGGCGCGGCGATCACCAGGCGGTAGCGATCCGCGCTCTTCTCCCAGTAGCCGCGGTAGTTGGAGGCGTCGCGATGCAGCCCGTGCAGCACGATCACCAGCGGGCATTTCGCGTCGCACGACGCCGGCCGGTACGTGTACACCGGGATCGGCCGATCGGGACGGCCGCGCAGGTCGACGAAGGTGAAGCTCGACTCGCCGGGCGCGATCGGCGTCGCGGCATGCGCGGCCGCCGCGGCGCACGCCGCGATCCCGGCCGCGAGCCACGCAGCGCCCCTACGCATAGTTGAGTCCCATCGCCTCGCGCACGTCGCGCATCGTGTCGTTCGCGAGGTCGGAGGCCTTCTCGCAGCCGTCCTGGACGATGTTGCGCACCAGCATCGGGTCCTCTTCGAACTGCGCGGCCCGCTCGCGGATCGGCTTGAGCTCCGCGTTGATGGCGTCGATCACCGGCTGCTTGCACTCGAGGCAGCCGATGCCCGCGGTGGTGCAACCCTGCTGCACCCAATCCTTCGTGGCGGCGTCCGAATACACCTGGTGCAGGTTCCACACCGGGCACTTCGACGGATCGCCCGGATCGGAGCGCCGCACGCGGGCGGGATCCGTCTGCATCGTGCGGATCTTCTGCCGCACGCTCTCGGGGCTCTCGCGGAGCATGATCGCGTTGTCGGCGCTCTTCGACATCTTCTGCCCGTCGAGGCCGAGGATCTTCGGCGTCTCGGTGAGCACGGCGTCGGGCTCGGCGAGGATCATCCGCCCGCCGCCCTCGATGTAGCCGTAGAGGCGCTCCTTGTCGCCCAGCGAGAGGTTCTGCACGTCGTTCACCAGCTCCTGCGCCTGGACGAGCGCGGCGTGGTCGCCCTGCTCCTGGAAGCGCGTGCGCAGCGTCCGGTAGAGCTTCGCCTTCTTCGGGCCCATCTTCTTCACCGCCGCTTCCGCCTTCTCCTCGAAACCCTTCTCGCGCCCGAAGAGATGGTTGAAGCGCCGCGCGATCTCGCGCGTGAGCTCGATGTGCGAGACCTGGTCCTCGCCCACCGGCACCTTGTTCGCGCGGTAGATGAGGATGTCGGCCGCCTGCATCAGCGGGTAGCCGAGGAAGCCGTAGGTGAGCACGTCGCGCCCCTGCTCGGCGTGGCGCTCGACGAGATCCTTGTACGTGGGCACGCGTTCGAGCCACGCGAGCGGCACGAAGAACGAGAGCAGCAGCGTGAGCTCCGCATGCTGCGGGATGCGCGACTGGATGAAGAGGGTGGCCTTGGTCGGATCGATGCCGCAGGCGAGCCAGTCCGCGAACATGTCCCACACCGTCTGCTCGATCACCGACGGGTCCTCGTAGTGCGTGGTGAGCGCGTGCCAGTCCGCGGCGAAGAAGAGGCAGGGAAACTCGTTCTGCAGCTTCACCCAGTTCTTGAGCGCGCCGTGGTAATGGCCGAGGTGCATCGCACCCGTCGGGCGCATTCCGGAAAGCACGCGGTCCTGGAACATTCTTGTCGTCGCTTATTGCAGGCCGAACAGGCTCAGGAAGAAGCGGTCGCTCGCATTCATCAGGCCGAAGAGCGCCATGCCGAGCGGCTGGTACACGTTCATGAGCAGGATGAGGCCGATCAGGATCGGAAGCCCGTAGGGCTCGAGGCGCGAGTACGAGTAGGCGAGGCGGTTCGGCAGGAGGCTCGTCACCATGCGCCCGCCGTCGAGCGGGAGGATCGGGAAGAGGTTGAAGATCGCGATCGCGACGTTCCAGCCGATGCCCGCGATCGCGACCGAGAACCAGAACTGCGCGACGAGGCCGGCGGGGGCGGAGGCGAGCAGGTCCACGGCCTTCGCGACCGCGGCCCATGCGAGCGCCTGGACCGCGTTCGACGCGGGCCCGGCCGCGGCGACCCACAGCATGTCCTGCTTGGGGCGGCGCAGGTTGTTGAAGTTCACCGGCACCGGACGCGCCCAGCCGAAGAAGAAGCCGCCGAGCGCCATCGAAAGCAGCGGGAAGGCGATGGTGCCCACCGGATCGATGTGCTTCGCGGGGTTGAGCGTGACGCGTCCCAGCATGTACGCCGTGTTGTCGCCGAACATGCGCGCGACATAGCCGTGCGCCGCCTCGTGCAGCGTGATCGCGAGGACCAGCGGGATCGCGTTGACGCAGATCTTGACGATGAGGTTGTAGGGATCCATCGGTTCGCAGCCTTCAGTGGAGCGCCGCCTTCACGAAGCCGAACGGGCGGATGTCGCCCTTGCCTTCGCGCAGCAGCACGGGCGCCTCGCCCGACAGGTCGATCACCGACGTCACCTGGCCGTCGCAGGCGCCCGCGTCGATCACGAGGTCCAGCTGGTGCTCGAGATGACGGCGGATCTCCTCCGCGTCGTTCAGCGCGATGCCGTGGTCGGGCAGGATGAGGGTCGACGAGAGCAGCGGCTCGCCGAGCGCCTCGAGCAGCGCCCGCACCACCGCATGATCGGGAATGCGCACGCCGATCGTGTGGCGCGGATGCAGCAGCCGCCGGGGCACGTCGCGCGTGGCGCGCAGGATGAACGTGTAGTGCCCGGGCGTGTTCGCGCGGATCAGGCGGAACTGCAGGTTGTCGATCTTCGCGAACTGGCCCACTTCGGAGAGGTCGCGGCACACCAGCGTGAGGTGGTGGCGCTCGTCCACGTCGCGGATGCGCCGGATGCGCTCCATCGCGGCCTTGTCGCCGATGTGGCAACCGAGCGCGTAGCAGGAGTCGGTCGGGTAGGCGATCACGCCGCCCGCGCGAATGATGTCCACCGCCTGGCGGATCAGCCGCGGCTGCGGATTTTCCGGATGCACCGAGAAGTATTGCGCCATTCGTCGATGGAGCGGCCCCTGCGGGCGCCGCGATCACACTGCCTTCTTGTTTCTCTTCGGCCGCCCGGCGCTCGCGCCGGCGGCAATTCAACGGGCGGCTGCTAGTGCGCCCACTGGGACCACACGGGCGTGAGCGAGGGGTGCAGCGGCGCAAGCCTTCCCGGCTCGCACGCGCTCTCTCCCGGCCCGTGATAATCGGCGCCGCGGCTGGCGAAGAACCCGTACTCCAGCGCCACCCGCTGCCACGTCGCGTATTCCTCGGGGCGATGGCTCCCCGTCACCACTTCGATCGCTTCGCCGCCGAATGCCCGGAACTCGCGCAGCATCTCATGGCGCATCATCGGCTTCAGGTCGTACCGCCCGGGATGCGCCAGCACCGCGGTTCCGCCGGCGGCGCGGATCCACGAAACCGCATTTTCGAGGGTTGCCCAGCGATGCGCAACATACGCCGGCTTTCCCTGCCCGAGGTACTTGTCGAAGGCGGCCTGCGCGTCGCGCACGCGGCCCTCCCGAACCAGATGGCGGGCGAAATGGGACCGGCTGAGCTTCGCCTCGTTCCCCGCGAGCGCGAGCGCCCCCTCCAGCGTGCCCGGGATGCCGAGCCGCTCGAGCTCCGCGGCGATGCGGCGGGCGCGGCCGTAGCGGCCCTCGCGAATCGAATCCAGGCCCTGCGCGAGCGAAGGCGAATCGCGATCCACCTTGAGGCCCACCACGTGCAGCGTCGTGCCGCCCCAGCTCACCGAGATCTCGACCCCGGGCACGAAGCGGATGCCGGCCGCGCGCGCGGCGCATTCGGCCTCCTCGAGGCCGCCCGTGGTGTCGTGGTCCGTGAGCGCGATCGCTTCCACCCCGGTGCGGGTTGCTAGCTCGATCAGCTGGGTGGGCGACAGCAGGCCATCCGACGCGGTCGAATGGTTGTGCAGGTCGAAATTTTCCAAGCGTGGCCCAAGCGAAAACAGCCTGAAATTATATCAAAATGAGGCCCTTACCGCCATGACCGAGCAGCGCATCCAATTCCATTCGTCCGACGAGGGCGAGGCGGCCTCGCGCGAGATGGTGCGCCGGTACGAGGCCCTCGCGGCTCGCGCGCCGAGCGCGGATGCGGAGCAGGCCGCGGAGCTGCGGCGCAGCCTCGCCACGCTCGAGGGCCTCGACCGCCAATACGGCGGCGCCGCCCCCATCGAGCTCGAGGGAACCGAAGCGCTGGTCGCCTCGATCCTCGTCCCGCTCGCAAGCCTGGGCGACGCCGGGCTCGTGATCGCCGTCGCGCTCTGGGCGCTGCGCCATCGCGTCGAGATCACGGCCGTGGAGCCGGTGGTGAACGCGCTCGCGGAGCGCTCCAACCGCGCCAAGGACCGGCACGAGCTCGGCGCCGTGTTCAGCCTCATGCAAGCCGTGATCGATCACGTTCGCGACCGGCTCGGCGCGGACCTCGAGCGCTCCAACCCCGAGCGGCCGTGGCGGATCCTGCATGCGAACCTCGCCATCACCGCGATCCGCAGCGAGGATGCGTCGCTCCTCGATGCGGCGTTCGACGCGCTGGACGCGGCGCTCCCCGACGAGCGCGCGACCTTCTACTCCGAGGCGCTGGCGCTCGCCCTCGCGCCGGGCATCGCGAAAGCGGTGCGCGACCGCATCGAGGAACGGCATCGCCGCTGGGCGCCGCCATAGGCGTTCGTGTCATAATTACCGGTTACTTGCCGCCCCACAGCAGCTTCGTGAAATTCCTCTTCGATTTCCTTCCCCTCATCCTCTTTTTCGCCGCCTTCCGGTTCGCGGGCATCTTCGTCGCGACGGCGGTCGCGATCGCCGCGACCATCGCGCAGATCGGCTGGTCGCTCGCGCGGCGGCGCAAGGTCGGGGCGATGCAGTGGACGAGCCTCGCGGTCATCGTCGTCTTCGGCGGCGCGACGCTGCTCCTGCACGACGAGACGTTCATCAAGTGGAAGCCGACCGTCCTCTACTGGGCGGGAGGCGGCGCGTTCCTCGCGAGCCTCGCGATCGGCCGCAACCTGGTCAAGTCGATCATGGGCGCGGAGATCGAGCTCCCCGAGGCGGTGTGGACGCGGCTGTGCATGGCGTGGGGCGCGTTCTTCCTCCTCGCCGGCGCGCTCAATCTCTACGTCGCCTTCCACTTCGCGACCGCGACCTGGGTGAACTTCAAGGTGTTCGGCAGCCTCGCCCTGATCGCGGCGTTCGTCGTCGCACAGTCGTTCTGGATCGCGCGCTACCTTCCCGACGATGAGCGCAAGGCGGTCGCCGCGAACGCGAATCCGCCGCCCAAGGCCTGAATGCTCTACGCCATCCTTTCCGAGGACGTGCCCGGAAGCCTCGCGCGGCGGCTCGAGGCGCGCGGCGTGCACCTCGATCGGCTGAAGGCGCTGCAGGAGAGCGGGCGGCTCGTGCTCGCCGGGGCGCATCCGTCGATCGATTCCGGCGATCCCGGCCCCGCGGGGTTCTCCGGCTCGCTCGTCATCGCCGAATTCGCGAGCCGCGAGGCGGCGATCGCATGGGCGGCCGAGGATCCCTACTGCGCGGCGGGCGTGTATGCGCGGGTCACCGTGAAGCCGTTCCGCCGGGTGCTGCCATGAGCGCGCCGCGGACCATGCACCCGGTGGAGCGGGCGATGCGCGAGCGGCTCGCCGCGCTCGCGCCGCTGCGGCTGGATTTGCGCGACGAAAGCGGGCAGCATGCGGGCCACGCGGGATCGCGCCCGTCGGGCGGCACGCACTGGCAGCTCGTCATCGTCTCCGACGCGTTCCGCGGCAAGAGCCCGCTGGCGAGGCACCGAATGGTTCATGAGGCCTTGGGCGACCTCATGAAGGGGGAGATCCACGCCCTGAAGATCGAGGCGTCCGCGCCCGAGCAGTCTTGATTACCACTCCGAGTTAAAGGAAACCTTCATGCAACGTACCCTCAGGAACCTCGCCGTCGCCCTCGTCGCCGGCACCTTCGCGCTCGCCGCTGGCGCGCAGGAGAAGCCCGCCAAGGCCGAAAAGGCGGGAAAGGCGCCCGCCGCGGCACCCAAGGTGGTCGTGAACGGCGTCACCATCCCGCCGTCGCGCTTCCAGGTGATGGCGATGGAGCTCGACGCGCAGGGACACCCGGCGAGCGCCGAGCGCGAACAGGCGATCAAGGACGAGCTGATCAATCGCGAGGTGCTCGCGCAGGCGGCGCGCAAGCGCGGCATCGACAAGGATCCGACCGTTCAGGCCGAGATGGACATGGCCCGGCAGGCGGTCCTCGTGCGCGCCCTGTTCGACGACGAAATGAAGGCGCACCCGATCAGCGACGCCGAGCTCCAGAAGCAGTACGAGCAGTTCAAGGCGTCGATGGGCACGAACGAGTACAAGGTCCGCCACATCCTGGTCGACAACGAGGCCGAGGCGAAGGCGATCATCGACCAGCTCAACAAGGGCGCCGACTTCGCCAAGCTCGCGAAGGAGAAGTCGAAGGACCCGGGCTCGAAGGACAACGGCGGCGACCTCGACTGGGGTCCGGCCGGCCGCTACGTGAAGCCTTTCGCGGACGCGGTGACCTCCCTCAAGAAGGGCGAATACACCAGGACGCCGGTGAAGACCGACTTCGGCTACCACGTGATCCAGGTCGAGGACATCCGGCCGCTCAAGGTGCCGACGTTCGACGAGATGAAGGCCCAGTTCTGGAAGCGCGCGCAGCAGCAGCAGATCCAGAAGCTCGTCGCGGAGCTGCGCGACAAGGCCAAGATCGAAGAGCGCTGACCGCGCTCCCGGGTCCGATCGAGGGCGGCTTCGGCCGCCCTTCCTCTTTCGTACCCTGCGACATACGATCCTCGAGGGCCGGGCTTCAGCCGGCGCGCGTGGCGCAGAGGTAGTTGTTCATCCCCAGCTGGAAATAGGCGTGCCGGTCGACGCGCAATCCGCTCGAGGCGAACAGCTCCAGCAGCGCGGCGCGGTCGTAGTAGCGCTTGTGGTCGCGGATCTCGGCCTCGCTCACGACGTGCAACCGGAAAGCGAGGAATTCCAGCACCGGCTTCGCCGCCTTCGAGGGCACCGTGATCACCACCTGCCCGCCGGGACGCAGCACGCGCGCGACCTCCTCGAGCACGCGGCGCGGCTGCGAGAGGTGCTCGAGGACCGCGAGGAGGGTCACCACGTCGAAGGATGCGTCGGCGAACGGCAGCCGGTCCTCGAGGGTCATCGCGATCGTGCGCAGCTTCGGATGGTCGAGCTCGGGCGCCTTGAAGTCGATGCCGACCGCTTCGCGCACGTAGGGCTCGACCGAGCGAAGGAGCCGCGCCTCCCAGCCGCAGCCGATGTCGAGCAGGCGGCAATCGGGATGGCGGCGGATCGCGGGCAGGACGCGCGCGAGGCGCATGCGTCGCAGCAAGGGCTCGAGCCACGCCTCGCCGAGCGGCGTGCGGGCGTGGCGCCGGACGGGGCCGGTGCTCACCCCACCCAGACCCGGGCGTTGCGGAAGATCCGCATCCACGCCGAGTCCTCGCCCCAGGAATCGGGATGCCAGGAGAGCGCGATGGTGCGGAACACGCGCTCCGGATGCGGCATGAGGATCGTGAAGCGGCCGTCGGGCGTCGTGACGGCGGTGATGCCCTCGGGGGAACCGTTGGGGTTGTACGGATAGGCCTGCGTCGCGTTGCCCCGGTTGTCCACGTAGCGCATCGCGACGAGGTGGCGGCACGCATCCCGGTGCGCGGCGTCGCGGAATACCGCCCGGCCCTCGCCGTGGGCGGTGACGACCGGAATGCGGCTTCCCTCCATCCCGGTGAAGAGGATCGAGGGCGAGGGCTCGATCGCGACCAGGGCGAGCCGCGCCTCGTACTGCTCGGAGAGGTTGCGCTCGAAATGCGGCCAGCTTGCGGCGCCCGGAATGATCTCCTTCAGGTTCGACATCATCTGGCAGCCGTTGCACGCGCCGAGGGCGAAGGAATCCGGCCGGTCGAAGAAGCGCTCGAACTCCTCGCGGGCGCGGGCGTTGAAGAGGATCGACTTCGCCCAGCCCTCGCCGGCGCCGAGCACGTCGCCGTAGCTGAAGCCGCCGCAGGCCGCGAATCCCTTGAAGTCCGAGAGCGACGCGCGGCCCTCGATGATGTCGCTCATGTGCACGTCCACGGCCATGAAGCCCGCACGGTCGAAGGCGGCCGCCATCTCCATCTGGCCGTTCACGCCCTGCTCGCGGAGCACCGCGATGCGCGGCCGCTCGCCGCGCGCGATGTGGGGCGCGGCGACGTCGTCGGCCGGGTCGTAGCTGAGCGCCGCCTGCAGGCCGGGATCGGCCTCGTCGAGGATGCGGTCGTACTCCTGGTCGGCGCAATCGGGATTGTCGCGCAGGCGCTGGATGTGGTGGGTGGCCGACGACCACGCGCGGTGGAGCTCGGAGCGCTTCCTCGCGTAGACCGGCCGCGCGTTCACCACGATGCGCACCTCGCCCGCCTCGTTGGGATGCCCGATGACGTGCGATTCCATGGAGAGTCCCGCATCGCGGAGCACCCTCATCACCGCCTCGCGCTCCGATCGCCGGGTCTGCAGCACGGCGCCCAGCTCCTCGTTGAAGAGCGCGGCGAGCACGCGCTCGCGAACGGCTCCCGGAAGGCCGAGGATCTCGCGCTCGTTGCCGTCGACGTCGAG
>DATIZV010000063.1:0-16928 GCA_035516915.1 Usitatibacter sp.
CTCGTCGCGCTGGCGCTCATCGTCACCGGCCTCGGTACGGGAATCTTCGGCTCGCCGAACAACAACACCCTGATGGGGGCGGCGCCGCGTCATCGACAGGGCATCGCGGGCGGGGTCCTGGCCTGCGCGCGCAACACCGGCATGGTGCTGGGCGTCGGTCTCGCGGCCGCTGTGTTCACCACGGTTCTGGGAAGCGCGCCGGTCGGCGGGCCGGTGCCGCCGGGGATGACCTCGTTCGCGTCGGTGGACATCGGCCGCCTCGCGCCCGGCGCCTACCACGCCGAAGCGTGGGGGACGCCGGACACCGGCGGCGACGCGCAGAGCTATTTCACGCTCGACTTCCAGGTGAGCGCGGAATCGAACGTGACCGAGTACTACGCGGTGTCGCTCGACCATTACTTCATGTCGGCTTCGGGCGACGAGGTGGATCTCCTCGACGCGGGCGGCGAGGGCGGATGGCAGCGCACCGGCCAGTCGTTCCATGCGTGGCTGCACGCCGAGGACGCGCCCGCCGGCGCGCAGCCGGTGTGCCGCTTCTACGCGGCCGGGCCCAATTCCCATTTCTATACGGCGAGCGCCGACGAATGCGCGGGCCTGCGCTCGCTCGAGCAGGCGCAGCGTGCGCAGGCCGCCGCGATCGGCCAGCCGTTCCTCGGCTGGGGCTACGAGGGCATCGCGTTCTATGCGCTCGTGCCCGCGAACGGCCAGTGCCCGTCGGGCACCTCGCCGGTATGGCGCTCGTACAACGACCGCGCCGCGGAGGACGACTCGAACCACCGCTTTACGGTCGATCCTCTGCAGCACCTTGCGATGCAGGGATGGGTCGACGAGGGGCCGGTCTTCTGCTCCCCGCAGTGACGCTTGCACGACGGAGCAATCGCGCGAGCGCGGCCTCGGCCGGATGAAGCCCGCGCGGCGCACGGCCGCGACGTCCTCGCCCTCCATGCCGTGGCGCAGTCGTAGGGACCGGGGCGGGGTTGCGAAGCGGAGACGGAGAGGAAGCGAAGGGAATTGGTGGAGTGGAAGGGGATCGAACCCTCGACCTTCGCATTGCGAACGCGACGCTCTCCCAGCTGAGCTACCACCCCACGCGGAGACCGCGATTATAACCCAGCCCAAGCCCGCACCGAGCCGCGTCCCCGAGCCCGAACCCGCATCGGGCCGCACGCCGCGCATCCGGCCGATCCGCGCCGCCCCGGTGATCGCGGCGGTGGCGGTCGTCTTCCTGCTCCACTGGGGCGCGGAATTCTTCATCCCGCTGTTCGTGTCGCTCATCATCTCGTACGCGCTCTCGCCGGTCGTCGACCAGCTCACGCGCATGCTGCGCTACCGCGCTCTCGCGGCGGGCTTCGTCGTGCTCTCTCTCGTCGGACTCCTCGTCCTCGCGGCGTGGTCGTGGAGCGACGACGTCGAGGCGATCTGGCTCGAGGTGCCGGTCGCCGCGAAGAGCGTCTCGCGCACGGTGCAGGAGTTCGCGCGCCAGCCCGCCGGGCCGATCACCGAGGTGAAGAAGGCGGCCGCCGACATCGAGTCGGTGGCGAAGACCGGCAAGCCCGCGGCGGGCAACGCGCCGCCGGCCGCGGAGCCGGCGCAGATCTCCATCTGGCAGCTGCTCTGGACCGGATGGAAGGGCGCGGTGGTCGCCGGCACGCAGCTCACCGTCGTGCTGTTCCTCGTGTTCTTCATGCTCGCCTCCGGGAACCTCTTCAAGAAGAAGCTCGTGGTGCTCTCGGGCGAGCGCCTCGCGCAGCGCAAGTTCACCGTGCAGGTGATCGACGAGATCGACCGCCAGATCCGGCGTTACCTGTGGGTGATGCTCATCGCCAACTCGCTGGTGGGCCTGGGCACGTGGGGCGTGTTCGCCTTCGCGAAGCTCGAGTACGCGGGGCTGTGGGGCCTGGTCGCCGCGGTGCTGCACACGATCCCGTACTTCGGTCCCGCGCTCATCGCGGTGGGAAGCTTCATCGTCGCGCTCGTTCAGTTCGGCGACTGGCGCGCCGCGCTCGCGGTGGGCGGCTCCTCGGTGCTCGTCGCGGCGATCGTGGGCCAGCTCTTCGCGACGTGGCTCGCGAGCCGCGAGACGCGCATGAACACGACGGCGGCTTTCATCGGCCTGCTCTTCTTCGGGTGGATCTGGGGATTCTGGGGATTGCTGCTCGGCATCCCGATCCTCGCGATCGCGAAGACGATCTGCGACCACAACGAGGACTGGAAGTCCGTCGGCGAGCTCCTGGGCCGTTAGGACCACGGCGGAACGAGCCACCGAAAGCGGGGTCTTTGCTCCTACGGGGCGCGTGCATCGCGAGCCGCAATGCGATGCGCGCTCCTCATTCCCGACAGGAGACATACGCAATGATGAAAAGCAGCAAGGTGGTCCTCGGTCTCGCCGCGTTCGGCTTCGCGGCGGGCGCCTCCTGCGCCTTCGCGCAGCAACCCACGCCCGTTCCCTGGCAGGGCAACTTCTGGGGCGCGCTCGGAGTGAGCGGCGGGCAATCGAAGTTCAGGAACGACTGCGCGTCGGTGGACGTGTTCCACTGCGACCATTACGACAGCGCGTGGAAGGTCGACGCGACGGGACAGTTCAACCCCAATCTCGGCCTCGAGTTCGGCTACACCGACTTCGGCAAGGTCGCGGCCTCGGGCGGGCAGACGAAGGCCTGGGCCGCGAACGTGAGCCTCGTCGCGGGCGTGCCGCTCGGCCAGCGCTTCGGCGTTTTCGCGAAAGGCGGCGGCGTGTACGGCCACACCGACGTGAGCGCCGATCCGTCGACGCTCTTCGACACCGGGCACAAGTCGAGCTGGGGCTACACGTACGGCGTGGGTGCCTCGTTCGCGCTCACGCCGCAATGGGCGCTCACCGCGGACTGGGATCGCTACAACCTCGACTTCGTCGGCGGAAGCAAGGACGTCGACATGGCGTCGGGCGGCGTGCAGTTCCGCTTCTGATCGCAAGGCAAGTGGAGGAGACGACATGGCAACCATCATCGCGGGCGGGTTCGACGTCGTGACCGAAGCGGATGCGGCCGTGGAGCGCCTGCGCGAGGCGGGCGTGCGCACCGAAGACCTCTGCACGTTCCGCGTGAACCCGGCCGGAGAGCACCATGCGCTTCCGGCCGGCGGCGACCATGGCGCCTCCCCCGGCACGAAGGAGGCGGGCAAGGGCGCGGGCAAGGGCACGGCGATCGGCGCGGCGGCCGGGCTCGCGGCCGGAGCGGCGGCCACGCCCTTCGTCGGTCCGGTGGGCCTCGCGGCGGGCGCGGCGGCCGGCGCCTACGCGGGCTCGCTCGTCGGCGCGCTCGGCGGGATCAGCAAGGAAGCGCAGCCGGGCCACGAGACGGTGCGGCCCGCGGAGACGCTCATCGCGGTGAACGTGGATTCGGGCGCGCCCGCGGCGGACGACGTCGTGCGCATCTTCGAGGAATGCAACGCGCGCCAGGTGGAGCGCACCGCCGGACGCTGGGAGAACGGCGCGTGGGCGGACTTCGATCCGACTTCCCCGCCGCAGCTCGTCGGCGGACGCGACGCACGCGAAGCGGCCGACCGCGCCCCGCCGCCGACACGCTGAAACGAACGAACCGGGACTGGAGCACAATCGGGGCCGCGGCCCTTTCCGGCGCAGGGAATCGCTCCTGCGACGCGCCGGGACCGGGCCGGCCCCGCTTTCGTCCTCCACCACCGCCTTCGTCCGCCGATGCGTGCCCTCGCCTTCCTCCTCGCGCTCCTCGTCCCGCTATCGGCCGCCGCGCAAGCGTCCGCGCCGGCGCCTTCGACCGGCAAGGCGCGCGTCGAGGCGCTGCTTCGCGAGCGGCCGAAGGATCCCGCGCTCTGGTTCTACCTCGCGCGCTACGACGCGCTCGCGGGCGACGCCAAGTCGTGCGTCGCGGCCCTGCGGAAGGTGAACGCGCTCGGCGACGGCTTCCTTCCGCCGCGCGGCATCGGCTTCGACAAGGTGTGGGACGACGCGTCGTTCCAGTCGATCCTCGCGAAGCTCGAAGCACGGCTCCCGCGCCTGGACTACGCGCCCACCGTGTTCGAGCTGTCCGACCGCGGGCTCCTCCCGGAGGGAATCGCCTACGACGCGCCCTCGCGCTTGTTCTTCCTCGGCAGCGTGGCCGAGCACAAGATCGTGCGCGTCGACGAGTCGCAGCAGGCGAGCGACTTCGCCTCCAACATCGGACTCGATGCGGTGCTCGGCGTGGCGGTCGACTCCCCGCGCCGCCACCTGTATGCGGTGAGCAGCTCCTTCGTCTCGGAGCGGGCGAAGAAGCCGTACCGCAACGCGATCTTCGAATTCGACCTCGTCACCGGGCACCTGCTGCACCGCTTCGACGTCCCGCAGGCGATGCAGCTGAACGACGTCGCGATCGCGCCGGGCGGGCGCGTCTACACCACCGACTCGGAGACCGGCGCCGTGTTCGAGATCGCGGAGAACGGCGAGCCGCGCGTCGTGCTCGCCGCGGGGCGCGTGCACGGCTCCAACGGCCTCGCCGCCTCGCCCGACGGCCACCGCCTGTACGTGGCGCACGCGACCGGCATCGTGGTGATCGACCTGGTGACCGGCGAGGCGCGCCCGCTCCCCGCGCCGCCGCGCGCGAACGTGGCGGCGATCGACGGCCTGTACCAATGGCAGGGCATGCTGATCGGCGTCGAGAACGTCACCAATCCCGGCCGCGTGATCGCCATGACGCTCGCGAACGACGGGCTCTCGATCGAGAACGTGCGCACGCTCCTCTCGCACCATCGCGCGGCGCTCGAGGAGCCGACCACCGGCGCGATCGCGCCCGACGGCTTCTACCTGCTCGCGCGCACCGGGCTCTCGCACCTGCGCGCGGACGGCACGATCGAAGATCCGGCGAACGTCCCGCGCCCGCTGGTGGTGAAGGTGCTACTGCCGCGTTGATCCGCGCCGATACGCCCACACGATCATCCCGATCCCGATGAGGATCATCGGCAGCGACAGCCACTGCCCCATCGACAGGCCCAGCGCGAGGAGGCCGAGGAAATCGTCCGGCTGGCGCGTGAACTCGACGAGGAACCGGAAGCAGCCGTAGCCCACGAGGAAGGCGCCCGACACCGCGCCCACCGGGCGGGGGCTGCGCGAGAAGAGCCACAGGATGATGAAGAGCGTCACGCCCTCGAGCCCGAATTCGTAGAGCTCGGAGGGATGGCGCGCGAGCGGCTGCGGGTCGGTCTGCGGGAACCACATGCCCCAGGGCATCGTCGTCGGGCGCCCGGGGAGCTCGCCGTTGATGAAGTTGCCGATCCGGCCGGCCGCGAGCCCGAGCGGCGCGAGCGGCGCCACGAAGTCCATGGTGCGCAGCCATTGCAGCTTGCGGATGCGGCAGTAGATCGCCACCGCGATGAGCACGCCGAGCAATCCGCCGTGGAAGCTCATGCCGCCGGTCCAGATCTTGACGATCTCCGCCGGATGCGCGAAGTAGAAATCCGGCTTGTAGAAGAGGATGTAGCCGAGCCGCCCGCCGAGGATCACGCCGAACACGCCGTACACCAGCATGTCGTCGACGTCGCGTGCCTCGAGCCCGTTGCCGAGCCCGTGGCGGATGCGCCACTTGCCGAGCGTGATGAAGGCGATGAAGCCGAGCACGTACATGAGCCCATACCAGCGGATCGAGAGCGGACCGAGGTGCAGGGCGACGGGGTCGATGTTCGGATGGACGAGCACGGGATTGCGGAAAGCGGGAAGAGGGACCGTCGCATTATCTACTAGAATGACGGGTTCATTCCCGCACAGCCGCATCCTCCCCGTCCATGACCGAAAAGCTCCGCTCGTTCACCATCACCCATGGGGTGCCGCGCTCGCCGAACCGCTCGATGCTCCGCGCGATCGGCTACAAGGACGAGGACTTCGAGAAGCCCATCGTCGGCATCGCCAACGCCCACTCGACCATGAATCCCTGCAACGCGGGCATCCAGCCGCTCGCCGACGCCGCCGAGGCCGCCGCGCGCAAGGCCGGCGCCATGCCGCAGATGTTCGGCACGATCACCGTGACCGACGGCATCGCCATGGGCACCGAGGGAATGAAGTACTCGATGGCCTCGCGCGAGGTGATCGCCGATTCCATCGAGACCGCGGTGCAGAGCCAGTTCATGGACGGCGTGCTCGCGATCGGCGGCTGCGACAAGAACATGCCGGGCGCGATGATGGGCATCTGCCGCATGAACGTCCCGGCGATCTTCGTCTACGGCGGCACCATCAAGCCGGGCCACTACAAGGGCCAGGACCTGCAGATCGTCTCGGTGTTCGAGGCGGTCGGCTCCTACACCGCGGGCAAGATGTCGCAGGAGGACTTCGAGTGCATCGAGCGCTGCGCCCTTCCCGGCGTGGGCGCCTGCGGCGGCATGTACACGGCGAACACCATGTCGACGTCGATCGAGGCGGTCGGCATGTCGCTGCCGTACTCCTCGACGATGGCGGCCGAGGACGCCGAGAAGCGCGAGAGCGCGGCGAAGAGCATGGAGGCGCTCGTGCAGGCCATCTCGAAGGGACTGAAGCCGCGCGACATCGTCACGCGCAAGTCGATCGAGAACGCGATCGCGGTGGTGATGGCGACCGGTGGCTCCACCAACGCGATCCTCCACTGGCTCGCGATCGCGCACGCGGCGGGCGTGCCGTGGAGCCTCGACGACTTCGAGCGCATCCGCCAGAAGACGCCGGTGTTGTGCGACATGAAGCCCTCCGGGCGCTACGTCGCGGTGGACCTGCACCGCGCGGGCGGCATCCCGCAGGTGATGAAGATGCTCCTCGCGCACGGCCTCGTCCACGGCGATTGCATGACCATCACCGGAAAGACCGTCGCCGAGAACCTGAAGGACGTGCCGGAGTCGCCGCGCAAGGACCAGGACGTGATCCGGCCGTGGGAGAACCCGATGTACAAGCAGGGCCATCTCGCGATCCTGCGCGGCAACCTCGCCCCCGACGGATGCGTGGCGAAGATCACCGGGCTCAAGAACCCCGTCATGACCGGCCCGGCGCGCGTCTTCGACAGCGAGCCCGACGCGATGGACGCGATCCTCGCCGACCGCATCAAGCCCGGCGACGTCATCGTGATCCGCTACGAGGGACCGAAGGGCGGCCCGGGCATGCGCGAGATGCTCTCGCCCACCTCGGCGCTCATCGGCAAGGGGCTCGGCGAATCGGTGGGGCTCATCACCGACGGCCGCTTCTCCGGCGGCACGTGGGGCATGGTCGTGGGCCACGTCGCGCCCGAGGCCTACGTCGGCGGAGCGCTCGCGCTCGTGAAGGAAGGCGACTCGATCACGATCGACGCCCACCAGCGGCTCATCCAGCTGAACGTTCCCGATGCCGAGCTCGCGAAGCGCAAGGCGGCGTGGAAGCAGCCGGCGCCGCGCTACACCACGGGCGTGCTCGGCAAGTACGCGAAGTTGGTGGGGAGCGCCAGCGAGGGAGCCGTCACCGGCTGACGCTCTCCCTCTCCCTTGGGAGAGGGCGGGGTGAGGGTCCATGGCCAATCCGATCTCCTTCGAGCGCCTCGCCTCGCGCGCCGCCTTCGAGAACGAGGCGCCCGAGCACCTGTACCACTACACCGACCTCGAGGGCGTCGAAGGCATCCTCTCCTCGAAGTCGCTGTGGATGTCGAAGTTCACGGCCTCGAACGACATCTCCGAGATCTCGCTCGCGATCACGCACTTCCAGAACTTCGTCGAGTCGCGCGTCGCCGCGCTCGACGCCGACGAGGCGGGCTTCCTGCACGAGGCGGCGGCCCAGCTCGACGGCTTCCGGCGCACCAACATCTGCCTCGCGAGCTTCTGCGAGCAGCCGGACCTCCTCTCGCAGTGGCGCTCCTACGGCAACGACGGCCGCGGCATCGCGCTCGGCTTCGATACCGGCGTGCTGCGCGACGTCGCGCAGCGCTACTCGCTCAAGCTCTGGCGCTGCGTGTACGACCCGGCGACGCACGTGAAGATCTCGAACGACCTCCTCACGATGCTGCTCGAGTCCTTCCGCGGCTCGAAGCCGAAGGGCGCCGACGACCGCCGCGAGCTCATCTCGCAGTTCAACTCCACGTTCCTGCGCGTGGCGCCGGTGATCAAGGACCACCGCTTCGCCGAGGAGAACGAGTGGCGCCTGGTGTCGGGCCCGGTCGCCTTCGACCACCCGCGCATGATCGCGGTGTTCGGCGCGACGCACGCCTCGGTGAAGCTCAACCTCCCGCTCGCCTCCGACGAGCGCGAGATGACGCACGTGATCTCGCGCGTCGTGATCGGCCCCACGCCGCACGATCCGCAGAACGTGGCGGACGCGATCGCGGTGCTTTCGCGCCGCAACGGCTTCCGCATCGCCGACATCGGCTTCTCGGCGATCCCGTACCGGCGCACGGACCTCTAGGGCCGCGCCCGGGCCTGCGCGCTTTGCCGGGTGGGCCCCGGGGCGGGGTTCCCGAGCTCGCACGAAACGACCTCGCCCAGCAGGCCGCGCAGGCCCGCCGCACGTTCCGCGCCGAAGCGCTCCTCGAATTCCCTCTGTGCCTCGACCCATAGCTTCGCGGCGCGCTGCAGGCGCTCGGTGCCGGCCTTCGTCACCGCGAGCTCCTTGCTGCGGCGATCCAGGATTCCGTCCTCGATGGCGATGAGGCCATCGCGCTCCAGCGGCAGCATGTTGCGGCCCAGCGTGGTGCGATCCATGACCAGCTCCCGGGCGAGCGCGTTGATCGTCATCGGCCCCAGCCTCTTCAGCTTCGCGAGGATCGAGAACTGCGTGGTCCGCAGCCCCGTGGGCGCGAGGTACTGATCGTAGAACTGCGTTACGTGGCGCGCCGCCTGGCGCAGCGCCAGGCAATTGCATTGCGGGAACGCGGCGGGAGCTCCGGGCGGCATCACGGCCTTCCTTGACATTATGCGCATATGCACCCATAGTACGCGCATATACGCATATGTCAACCCCCTGGAGAAAGGACGCGGAATCATGGAGACCAAGGTAGCGCTCGTCACGGGCGCCTCGTCGGGCATCGGCGAGGCCACGGCGCAGCGGCTCGCGGGAGCCGGCTACAAGGTGTACGGCACCAGCCGGCGGGGAGCGCAGGCCGGCCGGCGATCGTTCGAGATGCTTGCCCTCGACGTGACCCGCGACGAATCGGTCGAAGCCGCGGTCACGGAAGTGCTCGGATCGGAAGGCCGCATCGACCTCCTCGTGAACAATGCCGGCTTCGGTGTCGCGCCCGCGAGCGCCGAAGAGAGCTCCATGGAGCAGGCCCGGGCGATCTTCGATACCAACTTCTTCGGCATCGTCCGGATGACGCGCGCCGTCGTGCCGCAGATGCGGCGGCAACGGAGTGGCCGCATCGTCAACATCGGCTCCGTGCTCGGCTTCCTGCCGATGCCGTACATGGCGCTCTACGCCGCGACCAAGCACGCGATCGAGGGCTATTCGGAGTCGCTCGATCACGAGCTGCGCACCAGGGGCGTCCGGGTCTCGGTCATCGAGCCCGCGTACACGAAGACGCGGTTCGACGCCAACTTCCTGCAGCCCGACGCCACGCTCGACGAGTATCGCGAGGTCCGCGCGGCCCTGGCGCGGAGGCTCAAGGAAGTCGTCGAGTCCGGAGACGAGCCTCGCGTCGTCGCCGAGGTCGTGCTGCGGGCCGCCACCGCGGCGCGGCCGAAGCTGCGCTATGCAGCCGGCGGGCTCGCGAACCGCCTGCGGCTTCTACGCCGGTTCGCGCCCGCGAGCCTGGTGGACGCGGGGGTTCGAAAGGACCTGCGGCTCGATGCACGCATCGCGCTGCGATGAAGGCGCCCCGCGTCGACCGCCGTGCCGGCCGGTAGCCATGCGACGATGACGGTCTCTGCGGCGGCGCTGCCGAATGCCGAATCGGCCTCGAGGATCGAGCGCGATCGGCCGACGGCCCCGAGCGCCGATGCCGCGCGACTCGCCGGCCGCGACGGCCTGCTCCAGGGACCGATCGCGCCGCGCCTCATCGGGCTCGCGCTTCCGATCCTGGTCGTGCTCGCGGTCCAGACGCTGGTGAGCGTCGCCGAGACGTATTTCGTCGGGTTCCTCGGCGACGACGCGCTCGCCGGCGTCGCCCTCGTGTTTCCCATCCTCATGTTGATGACGATGATGTCGAACGGCGGCATCGGCGGCGGCGTGGCATCGGCCATCGCGCGGGCTACCGGCGCCGGCCGAATGCGCGACGCCGAAGCGTTGATGGGCCACAGCGTGGTCATCGCCGTAGCGTTCGGCGCCGCGTTCACCGCTGCGATATTGGGCGCTGGCGAAGCGATCTTCAGTGCGCTCGGCGGCCGTGGCGAGGTCCTCGCCAACGCATTGCGGTACTCCAACCTGGTGTTCGGGGCGGCGATTCCCATCTGGATCGTCAATTTGCTCGCCGCGGCTTTGCGCGGCGCGGGCAACGTTCGCATTCCGGCGATCCTCACCGCGGTGGGCGCCTGCATGACGCTCTGCCTTTCACCGCTGCTCATCTTCGGATGGGGACCGATTCCGCGCTTCGGCGTCGCCGGCGCCGGCCTCGCGATGATCGCGTACTACGTGGTCGCAATGGCCGCGCTGGTCGCGTACCTGCGCTCGCCCTACACGCCCATTCGGCTCGTCCGCACGCGCATCCGCTGGCGCCTGATGAAGGACATCCTCGGCGTGGGGACGCTATCGGCGGTCGGCACCGTCGTCGCCAACCTTACGGTGGTATTGGCGACGGGCTTCGTCGGCGGCTTCGGGGGCGCCGCGATCGCGGGCTACGGCCTGGCGTCGCGGCTCGACTACCTGCTGATCCCCCTGTTGTTCGCGCTTGGCACCGCGGCGTTGACCATGGTCGGCACCAACGTGGGCGCCAGACAGGTGCGGCGCGCGCAGCGCATCGCCTGGATCTCCGCGTCGATCTCGGGTGGAGCGACGGGCCTCATCGGGCTCGCCGCCGCGGCGGCGCCCGCCGGCTGGATTCGCCTCTTCAGCGATTCGCCCGAAGTGATTCGGGTCGGCGTCGACTACCTTCATCGCGCCGCGCCGTTCTATGCCTGCTACGGCTTCGGCATGGCGCTCTATTTCGCGAGCCAGGGAGCCGGCCGCGTGCTTTGGCCGTTCATCGCTGGCTGCGTGCGCCTCGCCGTGGTGACCCTCGGCGGCTGGTACTGGATCGTCGTGTCGCACGGCTCGCTCGAAGGCCTGTTCTGGATCATCGCTGCGAGCCTCATCCTGTTCGGCGGCGTCAACGTGGCGGCTTTTGCGACGGGCCTGTCGTGGAGGAAGCTGCCCTCGCCCACGCCCCGCAAGCCGGGATGAAGGTTCGCGTGCGCCCGGGGCGCCTCTAGTCCGCCGCGCTCCCCGCGATCGCATCGATCCTCGCGAGGACTTCGGGGGTGAGCTTCGCGATCACTTCCGCCGCGCCCATGTTCTCCTTCACCTGCGCCACGCGCGAGGCGCCCGTGATCACCGTGGAGACGTGCGGGTTGGCCGCGCACCACGCGATCGCGAGCTGCGCGAGCGAGCAGCCGAGCCCGTTCGCGACGTCGCCGAGCTTCGCGACGACTTCGTTCTTCGACTTGTCGGTGAGGTCGCCCACGAGGAACTTCATGCGCGGGATGGCGCCGCGGCTGTCCGCGGGAATGCCCTTCGCGTACTTGCCGGTGAGGAGCCCCGATGCGAGCGGGCTCCAGGTCGTGAGGCCGAGGCCGATCTCGTCGCAGAGCGGCGCGTATTCCTTCTCCACGCGTGAGCGATGGAACAGGTTGTACTCGGGCTGCTCCATCACGGGCTTCCTCAGGTGGTGGCGCTCCGCGATGTCCCACGCCTCGCGGATCGCGCTCGCCGGCCACTCGGAAGTTCCCCAGTAGAGCGCCTTGCCGCGCTCGACCATGTCGTGCATCGCCCACACCGTCTCCTCGACGGGCGTATCCGGATCGGGCCGGTGGCAGAAGACCAGGTCCACGTAGTCGAGCTGCAGGCGCTTGAGGGACGCGTCGATGCCGTGCAGGAGATACTTGCGATTGAGCGTGTTGCGCTCGTTCGGCCCCTCGGTGATGCCCCAGAAGAACTTGGTCGAGACGATGTACTTGAGGCGCGGCCATCCCATCTTCTTCAGCGCCTCGCCCATGATCTCCTCGCTCTTGCCCGCGGCGTACACCTCGGCGTTGTCGAAGAAGTTGACGCCCGCGTCCCAGGCGGCGGCCATGCACTCGCGCGCGGCGGTCGTGTCGAGCTGGTTTCCGTAGGTCACCCACGAGCCGAAGGAAAGCTCGCTCACCTTGAGGCCGGAGCGGCCGAGTCGCCGGTATTCCATGATGGGAGTCAAGGAGGAAGGAGCGCAAAGATTATCACCGGTGCTACCCTCATGAATTCCGCGCCCACCACTCGCCCCGGCTTCATGGAAAACCAGAAGAAGAACGTCTTCCTCCTCGCCTCGTGCCAGGCGCTGCTCCTCACCAACTCCAGCACCCTCATCTCCATGGGGGCGCTCGCCGGCTACGCGCTCGCCGGGGACAAGCGCTTCGCGACCCTCCCCCAGTCGGCGTACGTGGTGGGATCGCTCCTCGGGACGATGCCCGCGTCGATGTGGATGCGGCGCGTCGGGCGCAGGAACGGCTTCATCACCGGCGGCATCTTCGCGCTCGCCGCCTCGACGCTCGCGACCTTCGCGATGGTCTCCTCGAGCCTCGCGCTGCTCTGCGCCGGCACGCTGGTCTTCGGCATCTACAACGCCTTCGGGCAGTACTACCGGTTCGCGGCGGCCGACGCGGCGGCGCCGGATTTCAAGTCGCGCGCGATCTCGTACGTGCTCGCGGGCGGCCTCGTCGGCGGCATCGCCGGCCCCCAGATCAGCAAGTTCACGCGCGGCCTCGCGCAGCCCATGTTCACGGCGTCGTACGCCTCGCTCTTCCTCGTGGCGCTCCTCGCCATGGCGATCGTCTCGCGGCTACGCATCCCGCCCTCGCACGACTCGGTCGCGCACGGGCCCGCGCGGCCGCTCGCGAAGATCGTCTCGCAGCCGGTGTTCCTGGTGGCGGCGAGCGTCTCGGCGCTGGGCTACGGCACGATGAACCTCCTCATGACGGCCACCCCGCTCGCGATGGGCTTCTGCGGCCTCGGCTACGACGCATCGGCGACCGTCATCTCCTCGCACGTCGTCGCGATGTTCGCGCCGTCGTTCCTCACCGGCACCTTGATCCGGCGCTTCGGCGTGCTGCGGGTGATGATGGCGGGCGTCGCATGCATGTTCGCGTGCATCGCCGTCGCGCTCTCCGGCCAGCTCTTCGCCCACTTCTGGTGGGCGCTGGTGCTCGTCGGCATCGGCTGGAACTTCATGTACATCGGCGGAACGACGCTCCTCACCGAGGCCTACCGGCCCGCGGAGAAGGCGAAGGCGCAGGGCGTGAACGAGATCACCGTGTTCGGGGTGCAGGCGGTGACGGCGTTCTCCTCGGGCGTGCTGGTGAACACCGAGGGCTGGCGCACGCTCAACCTCGTCGCGCTGCCGCTGGTCACCGTCGCCGGTCTCGCGATCCTCTGGCTGGCGCTGGGGATTCGGCGTCCGAAAACGGCGAGCGGCGCTTCCTGAGGAGCGGATAATCGGCGTCATGCTCCTCGACGCCGACCAGTGCTACCGGGCGCTCTCCGCGCACGATCCCCGCTTCGACGGGCGCTTCTTCGTGGGCGTCGCGACGACCGGCGTCTACTGCCGCCCGGTGTGCTCGGCGCGAACGCCGCGGCGCGGCAACTGCCGCTTCTTCCCCAGCGCGGCGGCCGCCGAGGCGGAAGGATTCCGGCCCTGCCTGCGCTGCAGGCCGGAGCTCGCGCCGGGACATGCCACCGTCGATGCGAACCGGCGGCTCGCGCAAGCGGCTGCCGGGCTGATCGACGACGGCCGCCTCGGCCTCGAGGCGCGGCTGCCCGAGCTCGCCGCCGCGCTGGGCGTCACGGATCGCCACCTGCGGAGAGTCTTCCGCGACGAGTTCGGCGTCGCCCCCGTGGAGTACGCGCAAACGCAGCGCCTGCTCCTCGCGAAGCGACTTCTCACGGACACGGCGCTGCCGGTGATCGACGTCGCGCTCGCGAGCGGATTCGCGAGCCTGCGCCGCTTCAACCACCTGTTCCGCAGCCGCTATCGCATGACGCCGGGCGACCTGCGCCGCGCCGCGCCCGCCGTGCCCCGCGACACGCTCTCGTTCGACCTCGCCTATCGGCCGCCCTACGACTGGGACTCGATGCGCGATTTCCTCGCGCGGCGCGCGATCGCCGGAGTGGAAGCGGTCGAAGGGCGGCGCTATCTGCGCACCGTGCACCTCGATCGCGAGGGCCGGCCGATCCGCGGATGGATCTCGATCGCGCCGTCGACGAAGGCGCGCGCGCTGCGCGTGACGGCGAGCGCCTCGCTCGCTCCCGCGGTCCCGGCGCTGCTCGCGCGCGTGAAGCAGCTCCTCGATCTCTCGTGCCATCCCGAGGAGGTCGCGGCGACGCTCGGAGCGCTCGCGGCCGCGCACCCGGGGCTGCGCCTGCCCGGCGCGTTCGACGGGTTCGAGATCGCGGTCCGGGCGATCCTCGGCCAGCAGGTGACGGTGCGCGCGGCCTCCGCCATCGCGGCGCGCTTCGCCGCCGGGTTCGGTGATCCAATCGAGACGCCCCATGCAGCCCTCGGGCTGACTTTTCCCACCGCGGCGCGCATCGCGGCGACCGATCCGCAGGACATCGCCGCAGGCGGGATCATCGCTTCGCGCGCGCGCGCGATCGCCGCGCTCGCGCGGGAAACCGCCGGGGGCGATCTCGTGCTCGATCCCGGCGCCGAGGTGGACGCCACCGTCGAGCGCCTGCGCCGCATTCCGGGAATCGGACCGTGGACCGCGCAATACATCGCCATGCGCGCGCTGGCGTGGCCCGACGCATTCCCGCATCCCGACGTCGCGGTGCTGAAGGCCATGAAGGAGAAGGATCCGCGCCGCGCCCTCGAGCGTGCCGATCGCTGGCGCCCGTGGCGCGCCTACGCCGTGCTGCACCTTTGGAAATCCCTGGAGGAACCATGATCGCCTGGACCCGCTTCGAAACACCCCTCGGCACGATGCTCGCCATCGCCGAGGACGACGCGCTCGCGAGCCTCGACTTCACGGACGCGAAATACGCTCGCGCGATCGAGCCCGCATGGCGCGAGTCGCCGCGCTCGCCGCTGCTCCTCGAATGCGCGCGGCAGGTCCGCGAGTACCTCGAAGGCCGCCGCCGCGCGTTCGAGCTTCCCCTCGCGCCGCGCGGAACCGCATTCCAGCGCCGCGTGTGGATGGAGATCGCGCGCATTCCCTACGGCGGGACGATCACGTATGGCGAGCTCGCGCGAAGCAGCGGGGCGCCGGGATCGGCGCGCGCGGCGGGGGCGGCGACGGGCCGCAATCCGATCGCGATCGTCGTTCCGTGCCATCGCGTGCTCGGCTCGGATGGCGCGCTCACCGGCTACGCGGGCGGCGTCGATCGCAAGGCGAAGCTCCTCGCGCTGGAAGGCGCGATCGAGGAGGCGCTCGCGTGAGAGCGCAGGACCTCGCGCGGCTCGTGGTGCTCGCCGCGATGTGGGGCGCCGCGTTCCTGTTCACGCGCTATGCCGTTCCCTTCACGGGCGCGATCCTGCTCGTGGAGCTGCGCGTCGCGATCGCCGGCCTCGCGCTCCTCGCGTTCGTCCTCGCGACGGGCGGCAGCCTCGGATGGAAGCGGCATTGGCGCGGGTACCTGGTCGTCGGCGCGGCCGGGCTCGCGGCGCCCTTCACGCTGATCGCGCAGGCGCTCACCGCGATCGATGCCTCCACCGCGGCGATCCTCAACGCGCTTTCTCCGCTCTTCGCCTCGATCGTCGCGGCGATCTGGATCCGCGACCCGCTCACGCCGGCGAAGCTCGCCGGGATCGCGCTCTGCCTCGTGGGAACCGCCGTGCTCGTCGGGTGGACGCCGGTGCCGATGACCTCCCGCGAGGTTCTCGCGGCGTCGCTCTCGGTTGCCGCCACCGCCCTCTACGGCTACACGATCGTGTTCACGAAGGTGCACCTGCGCGGGGCGAAGCCGCTTCCCACCGCCGCCGCGACCCTCCTCATGGCGGCCGCGTCGATGCTGCCCTTCACGCCGGTGTCGCGCGACCTCGCCGCGATCCCCGCCGGCGTGTGGGCGGCGACGCTCGGCCTCGCGCTCGTATCGACGACGGTCGCCTTCATCCTCTACTACCGCCTCATCGCCGACGTGGGGCCGGTGAAGACGATCACGGTGACGCTCCTCGCTCCGCTCTTCGGCATCCTGTGGGGCGTGCTCTTCCTGGGCGAGCCCCTCACCCGCGGGCGGATCGCCGGCTGTGCGATCATCCTCTCGGGATGCTCGCTCATCCTCGGCATCGCGCGATTCCCCGCGCGGGCCGCCACCTGATGCGCGGGGAGGACCCATGGCCGAAGAGCACGTATTCGAAACGCGGCTCGAATATCCCGCGGACCCGAAGCAGAAGCTGCCCCCGGACGCCGAGTTCTCGCGCGACAACCGGCTGAAGGCCGCGGGGCATCCCGACATGCCCGGCGCGCTGCCGCCGTCGCTCGGGGGCCACGACCGCGGCTACAGCCCGGAGGACCTGCTCGTCCTCTCGCTCTCGGAATGCCACCTGCTCACCTACCTCGCGCTCGCGCAGCGGCGCGGCCTCGCGGTGAAGCGCTACGAGGATCGCGCGACGGGCCGCCTGGGCAAGAACGCGAACGGTCAGACGCAGATGGTCGAGGCGGTGCTGCGTCCGCGCGTCACCGTCGCGCGCGGGGCCGACGTGACGATGGCGCGCGACCTGCACGACCGCGCCCATCATCACTGCTTCATCGCGAATTCCGTGAACTTCTCCGTCCGCCACGAGCCCGAGATCCTCGAGGAATGATCGTCTGCGCCATCCGGCGCGCTACTGGGGGGAACCACGGATGAACACAGATGAACACGGATGGTC
>DATIZV010000064.1:0-10240 GCA_035516915.1 Usitatibacter sp.
CCTCGGAGGCCATCGCCGCCGCGTTGCCGCCCCACTCCGCCGTGCGCAGGAACGCTTCGTTCGCGATCACGTCGAGGCGCTGCTGCGGCTCGCCCTGGACGTTGGTCGCCTCGGTCGCGCCCAGCACGCCGGCGAGCGCGCCCTGCGCCACCTGCGTCGCGACCGACTTGCAGGCGAGCGCGACGGACAGGATCAGGCCATTGAGGCCGCCGGTCGCGCCCGGATGGTGCCGGCGCTCCTCGATCAGGAACTGCGTGAGGGTCATGCGGCCGGTGGGCATCGGAACCTCCGCGATTCGCGAGGATGATCGGAAGCGCCGGCGAAGCGGCGCTCGTGCCAGGCGACGAGCTCGCGCGCGGAAAGCCAGCGGCGCGCGAGCGCGGGATGACGCTCGTCCCAGAGCACCCCGGCGTCGCCGAAATGCTCCACCACGAGGTCCGCCATCGAGAGGTCGTCGCCGGCGAGCCAGCGGCTCGGCGCGGCGACCACCGGAAGGCCGGCAGCGCACGCCGCCTCCACGCCGGCGCGTGAATCCTCGAACGCGAGGGCCTCGCGCGGGGCGAGCGCGAGGCGCTCGAGCGCCGCGAGGTACGCATCCGGCGCGGGCTTCTTGCGCGCCACCGCATCGCCCGCGACCACCGCGTCGAAGCGCGCGCGCCAGTCGGGGCCGAGCACGGGCTCGAAGAGCGGGTCGAGGTTCGCCTCGCTGGTGGTCGTGGCGAGCGCGAGGCGCAGGCCGATGCGGCGCGCCTCGCTCATGAGGCGCTGCACGCCGGGGCGCCATGGGACGCCCTCGCTGCGCAGCAGCTCGTCGTAGATGCGCGTCTTGGTCGCGTGGATCGCCGCGATCTCGGCCATCGGCCGCGGCTCCTCGTGCTCGCCGAGCGATCGCGCGATGCGCTCCTTGCCGCCGTGCACGCGCAGCAGCCGCCGGTATTCCTTCTCGCTCCAGCGAACCGCCACTCCATGCCGCTCGAAGGCGAGGTTGAACGCGCGCCGGTGCAGGCCCTCGGTCTCGGCGACCGTCCCGTCGACATCGAAGATCAGCGCCTCAAGCATGATTCACCCGAAAATCGTTGGAACCACGGATGAACACGGATGAACACAGATGAGCCCCGACGGGTCGCTCACCGGGGCGATGGGCTCGGCGCAGTTCGTTCGCGGAAACCATCCGTGTTCATCTGTGTTCATCTGTGGTTCCCCCGCCTTCCTGCTCGAATACGCGACTGGCGAGGATATCGTCGGCGACCAGCGTGATGAGCGCATCGCGGTCGGCCTCGCCGAGGCGCTCGAACACGCGGCTCGCGTGTCGCAGGCGCATGCGGTCGAGGGCGTTCCTCACGCTCCTCGCGTTGGCGAAGTGGGGCCGCGCCATGCGCCGCTCGAGGTAGCGCTCGAAGGCGGCGCGCGCGCCCTCGTCGAAGCGGTATCCCATGCGCTCCAGCATGAGTGCCGCGATGCGCATCAGCTCCTCGCGCGTGTAGTCGGGGAAGTCGACGTGGTGCGCGATGCGCGAGGCGAACCCCGGGTTGCACTCGAAGAAGCGCTCCATGCGGTCCCTGTAGCCGGCGAGGATCACGACCAGGTCCTCGCGCTGGTTCTCCATCACCTGGAGCAGGATCTCCACCGCTTCCTGGCCGTAGTCGCGCTCGTTCTCGGGCCGATAGAGGTAATACGCTTCGTCGATGAAGAGCACGCCGCCCATGGCGCGCTTGAGCACCTCCCGGGTCTTGGGCGCGGTGTGGCCGATGTACTGGCCGACGAGGTCGTCGCGCGTGACGGCGACCAGGTGCCCTTTCCGGGAGTAGCCGAGACGATGCAGGATCCCCGCCATCTTCATCGCGACGGTGGTCTTGCCCGTGCCCGGGTTGCCGGTGAAGCACATGTGCAGCCCCGGGGGCTGTCCCGCGAGGCCGTGCGCGGCGCGTGCGCGGTCGACGGCGAGGAGCGCCGCGATTTCCGCGATGCGCTTCTTCACCGGCGCGAGGCCCACCAGCTCGCGGTCGAGCTCGGCGAGGAGCGCGGCGATGTCGGCCGCCGTCGTGTCGTTCGCGACGGCCGGCGACGCCGAGGGGGAAGCCACGAGCGCGGCCATCGCGCTACCGGTAGCGCTCGCCCGGCGGTCTTTCGGCCGCGTACGGCTCGAGCGAGTAGCGCTGCACGCGCCCTTCGGCCTCGGTGCGACGCAGCCGGAAGCCGGGCTCGTTCGCCGGGCGGTTCACGAGGAAGGAGAGGCGGACCGTTTCCCATCCGCGCGTCGAGTCGAACGCGTTCACGCGCACGTACTCGTCGGCGAAGGTCTTGCGGCACGCGTCGATCTCCTGCATCACGCCGGCGGCGTCGCGCAGGTCGAACATCGGCATGCCGAACATCTCCCAGTAGGTGTTGCGCGGGTGGATGTCGTCGGTGTGCTCGACGCTCACCGCCCAGCCCTGCGCGAGGCAATATTCCACCTGCGCACGGATCTGGACGCCGGTGAGGTCGGGAAGGAAGCTGAACGCTCCTTGGGTCACTCGCATGTGCGTGTCCTCAGGCGACCGAGGGCGTCGGGACGAAGTCCGACGTGTCGGTGCTCGCGTAGTTGAAGGTGACGTCCTTCCAGGTATCGAGCGCGGCGCCGAGCGGGCGGCAATGGCGTGCGGCCGCGGCGAGGATCTCCGGGCCCTCGGTCTTGATGTCGCGCCCCTCGTTCCTCGCCAGCACCATCGCCTCGAGCGCTACGCGGTTGGCGGTGGCGCCCGCCTCGATGCCCATCGGATGCCCGATCGTGCCGCCGCCGAACTGCAGCACCACGTCGTCGCCGAAGAGGTCGATCAACTGGTGCATCTGGCCCGCGTGGATGCCGCCGGAAGCGACCGGCATCACCTTGCGCAGCCCCGCCCAGTCCTGCTCGAAGAAGATGCCGCGCGGCAGGTCCACGACGTTGCGCGTCTCGCGGCACACGTTGTAGAAGCCCTGCACGGTGAGCGGATCGCCCTCGAGCTTGCCGACGGCCGTCCCGGCGTGGATGTGGTCGACGCCCGCGAGGCGCATCCACTTGCTGATCACGCGGAAGGAGACGCCGTGGTTCTTCTGCCGCGTGTAGGTGCCGTGGCCCGCGCGGTGCAGGTGCAGGATCATGTCGTTGTCGCGCGCCCACTTCGCCATCGACTGGATCGCGGTGTAGCCGATCACGAGGTCGATCATCACGATCACGCTGCCGAGCTGCTTGGCGAAGTCGGCGCGCTTGTACATCTCCTCCATCGTGCCGGCGGTGACGTTGAGGTAGTGGCCCTTCACCTCGCCGGTCGCGGCGGACGCGCGGTTCACGGCCTCCATCACGTAGAGGAAGCGGTCGCGCCAGTGCATGAAGGGCTGCGAGTTGATGTTCTCGTCGTCCTTCATGAAGTCGAGGCCGCCCTTCAACGCTTCGTACACGACGCGGCCGTAGTTCTTGCCCGAGAGCCCGAGCTTGGGCTTGGTGGTGGCGCCCAGCAGCGGGCGGCCGAACTTGTCGAGGCGCTCGCGCTCGACGACGATTCCCGTCGGCGGCCCCTGGAAGGTCTTCACGTACGCCACGGGGATGCGCATGTCCTCGAGGCGCAGCGCCTTGAGCGGCTTGAAGCCGAAGACGTTCCCGATGATGGATGCGGTGAGGTTGGCGATGGAGCCTTCCTCGAAGAGGTCGAGCTCGTAGGCGATCCAGGCGAAGTACTGTCCCGGGTTGTTGGGCACCGGCTCGACCTTGTAGGCCTTCGCGCGGTAGAGCTCGGCGGCGGTGAGGCGGTCGGTCCAGACCACCGTCCAGGTCGCGGTCGAGGATTCCCCGGCGACGGCCGCCGCGGCCTCCTCGGGGTCGACGCCTTCCTGCGGCGTGATGCGGAAGAGCGCGAGGACGTCCGTGTCCTTGGGCTCGTAGCCGGGCTGCCAGTAGCCCATCTGCGCGTACTTGAGCACGCCCGCGCGGTAGCGATCGGCTGCGTTCTCGATGGTGCGAAGCTCGGAAGCTCCCATGGCCTTCTCCTCGGTTGCCCAAGGCTCAAGATTGCGCCCGGCGACGTATCAGGTCCACTCAATTCTCTTTCTGGCTCCCATAAGTTATGCTGATGGGGTGCGCTACACCCTCCGACAGATCGAGATCTATGCCGCCGTCGCCCGGACGCGCAGCCTCACGCGCGCCGCCTCCGAGGTGCACCTCACCCAGCCGGCGGTCTCCATGCAGCTCAAGCGGCTCGAGGAGACCGTGGGGGTCGCCCTCACCGAGCCCGCCGGCCGCGGCATCCAGCTCACCGACGCGGGGCGCGAGTTCGCCGAGCACGTCGAGGAGCTGCTCGAGCGCATCGAGCACCTCGACGAGCTCGCCGCGCGCTGGAGGGGCGTGCGCAGCGGAAGGATCCGGCTCGGCGTCGTCTCGACCGCGAAATACTTCATCCCGAAGCTCCTGGCGCGCTTCCTCAAGGATCACCCGGGCGTCGATTTCCGGATGACCATCCACAACCGCGAGCAGATCCTCGACGAGCTGCGCGCCAACACCGTGGACTTCGTGATCATGGGACGGCCGCCGGACGGGATCGATTGCGTCGCCACCGCGTTCGCCCCCAATCCGCTCGGGGTCGTCGCCTCCCCCGAGCATCCGCTCGCGCGGCGCCGCCGCATCGCGGCCGCCGAGCTCGCGGGGGCGCAGTTCATCGTGCGCGAGCCGGGAAGCGGCACGCGCGCCGCCATGGAGCGCTACTTCGCCTCGCAGCGCCTCAAGTGGCGCACCGCGATGGAGATGGCCTCCAACGAGAGCATCAAGCAGGCGGTGATCGCCGGGCTCGGGCTCGGCTTCCTCTCGCTACAGACGGTGCGCAGCGAGCTCGCCGCCGGGCGCATCGTCACGCTCGACGTGCTGGGCCTTCCGGTCGAGCGGCATTGGTACGCGGTGCGCCGCGCCTCGCGGCGCCTGGTGCCGGCCGCCGAGGCGTTCGGGCAATTCCTGGTTCGCGAGGCGCCCGCGCTCCTCGATGCCGAGGGCCCGTTGCCGGCCTCGGCACGCGGCGGCCGCGGGGCCGCGCGCCTCAAGGCGCGTGAGAAAGCGCGCTGACGCGCGCGCTTGCGCCGACCAAGCCTTGCACGATCGTCCGCAAAAGCGAGGCCCGCCTCAGGGCATCGAGGCGGTATAGGTCACGCGGCCGCCCTTGGCGCTCGTGCCGTAGGTGCCCGCGGACGGGATCGTCGCGTTCGCGTACGAGTAGGTCCATACGGCCGACCGGTTGGTGACGTTGCCCGCGTTGAGCACCGGCGTCGAGGTGTTCCCGCCCGCGTCCGAAAGCACCGGCCGCTGCAGGTTCGCCGTGTCGCTCGAGGTCGTGGTGATCTGCGAGTAGCTGATCGCCTCGGCGAGCGTCGCGTGCTGCAGCCCCGCTCCGGCGCTGTTGTTCGCCTCGGTGATGGTGATCTGCCCGCCGTTGCCGACGACGGAGACGTTCTCGGCCGAGCCGCCCCCCGCGTCGCCGCCCGTCCCGGCGACCGGCGTCGCGTTGCCGACGGAAGCGCCGGGCACCGTGAAGGTGATCACGTCGATGGTGGCGCCCGTCGTTCCGAGCCGAAACGAGAGGAAGCGCGGAATCGAGATGGTGAAGTCGAGGTGCGCAGGCGAGGAGAGCGCCCCGGCGCCCGTGGAGGTGCTGGATTCGGATTGCGCGCCCGATGCGAGGAGCAGGCATGCGGCGCCGACGGCGAGGCCCAGGACCCGCGCGCGACTTGGGGTGTTCATCTGTTTTTCCCTTGTTGGTCGATGAAGGAATGGTCGCTTCGACGGCCAGTATCCGCGGGGCCCGCGCGAGCCCATTTGACCCGCGGCATCCCCGGGATGCGCGGTGCTTGATGGCGCGCAACAGTGCGGCGGACAGCGCCCGAACGGCGCTACGGGTTGTGCGAGCGCACGAGGCGGGGCGCCGAGGCTTCGCGCGGCGCGAGCAGCAGCAGCGCGAGCGCCGCCGCCGCGAGCTTGTGCTGCAGCCACAGCGCCTCGGCCACCTCGCGCGCGCTGATGTGGCCTTCCGCGACGAGCTCTTCCCCGATGCGACGGCCGCTCGACTTCTGCGACTCGAGGGCGAGCTCCAGGCGCCGCGGCGCGACGAGGCCCTGCGCGAGGAGGATCCGGCCGAACCGCATCGCCGCGCGCACGCACGCAAGGCGTCCGCCGGCATCGTCGGGGCGCTCGGCGAGCGAGCGGCGCACGGCCTCGCCCGCGATGCGCGCCGCATCCGAAAGCAGCGCGCCGGCCCCGCGCGCCGCCTCGCCTTGCGCGAGCAGCGCGAGCGTGCGCGCGTCGCCCAGCCGCTGGTGCAGGACCTCGCCGATCGCGGCGCGGTCCGCGTCCACGCCATCGAGCGCCGCGAGGATCGCGGCGAGCGGACCCTCGGCGAGCGCCGGATTCGGCGGCGGGTCGCCCTCGGGCGACGTGGAAGCGAGTCGCAGCGCGGGAGGCGATGTTCGGCGAGGAGGCGTCTCGGGATCGTGCACGGTGCGCTCGGGATCTGCTTAATTCGCGTTAATTGTGCGCCATTTCTGGACGCCTCGTGCTTGAGGGCGATCAAGGCTTGCGGACCCGGCATCGACAGTCCAGCGCAAGCGTCGCAGGCGGGGGCTTGCTCCGGATCAATCGCCGCGGGGGATCGGACCGGACAATGGATGCGTGAGTTCCAGCGACCATTCCTCCGGCTTCCACGACGCGCGCCGACGGCGCGCGCACTGCGCATGAGCGGCGCATCGGGAGGCGTCGCGATCGCCGCGAGCGGCGTGTCGAAGAGCTTCGGCGAGGGATCCGCCCGGACCATCGCCGTGAACGATGCGAGCTTCGAAGCGCGCTTCGGGGAGATGCTCTACATCGTGGGCCCGTCCGGCAGCGGCAAGACGACGCTGCTCAGCATCGTCTCGGGCATCCTGCGTCCCGACTCCGGCCAGGTGACGCTCGACGGCACCGACCTGTGGTCGCTCGGCGGCAACGCGCTCGCCGACCTTCGCCTGCAGCGCATCGGGTTCGTGTTCCAGGACTACCACCTGTTTCCGCGCCTCAGCACCGCCGAGAACGTAGCGATCCCGTTGATCCTGAAGGGCGTGAAGTGGGAGAAGGCGGTCGAGGAATCCACGCGCACGCTCGAGGTGGTAGGCCTCGGCGACCGCGCCCCGCTGCCGCCGATGAAGCTGAGCGGCGGCGAGCAGCAGCGCGTCGCCATCGCCCGGGCAATCGTGAGCCGCCCCGAAGTGCTCATCTTCGACGAGCCGACCGCCTCCCTCGATGGCGAGACCGGGCGGCGCATCGTCTCCTTCGTGCACGAGAAGCTCCTCGACGACAAGCGCTGCATCGTGATGGTCACGCACGACGCGCGCATCCTGGAATTCGCTACCCGCGTGATGCGCATGGAGGACGGGCGCATCGCCCAATACACCGGATCGCTCGAATGAAACATCATCGTCTCCTCTTCGCCGCCGCGCTGGCAGGCGTGCTCCTCGCGATCGCGAGCGCGATCTACTACAGCCTGCCCAAGCGCGCGCAGCCCCCGGTCTTCAATCCCGCGGCCAATCCCTTTCCCGCCGGCATCTATGCCAACGGCATCGTGGAGAGCGACCAGCCGAGCGGCTCGAACATCGACATCTTCGCCGAGGTCTCCGCGCCGGTGACGACGATCTACGTGAAGGAGGGAAGCGAGGTCCGCAAGGGCGATCCGCTCGTGGCGCTCGACGACAGCGTGCAGCGCGCGACCACGGCGCAGCTCGAGCAGCAGGCAAACGCGGCGCGCGCGCTGCTCGCAGAGCTCAAGGCCGAGCCGCGTCCCGAGAACCTGCGGATCGCGCAGGCGCAGGTCGCTTCCGCGGAGGCGTCCTACAAGTCCGCGCACGACCAGTACGACAAGCAGGAGCGATCCTTCCAGCTCGACGCAGGATCCGTGAGCCGCGACGCGCTCGACAACGCCGCGAACGCCGAGCAGGTGGCGCAAGCCGCCGTGGACCTCGCGCGGCGCCAGTACGAGCTCACGAAGGCCGGCGCCTGGAGCTACGACGTCGCGAGCCAGGAAAGCCAGTACCAGGCGCTTTCGAAATCCGCCGAGGCCGCCCGGGCGTTGCTCGCCAAGTACGTGATCCGCGCGCCGATCGACGGCGTGGTCCTCGCGGTGAACACCGGCGTGGGCAGTTACGCCTCGCCGCAGGGCACGTACTCCACTTACACGCAGATGAACGACTCGCTCGTGGTGATGACCGCGCCGCAGGAGCGGCTCGCCGTGCGCGCGTATGTCGACGAGATCCTCGTGAACCGCATTCCCCACGACGGACCGATCCGTGCCGAGATGGCGGTGCGCGGAACCGACGTGCACATCCCGTTGCAGTTCGTGCGGATGCAGCCCTACCTCACGCCGAAGATCGAGCTTTCGAACCAGCGCCAGGAGCGCGTGGACCTGCGCGTCCTGCCGCTGGTGTTCCGCTTCGAGAACACGACCCGCGTCCACGTCTACCCGGGGCAGCTCGTCGACGTGTTCATCGCGACGAAGCCGGGTGCGCCGTGAAACGCGCCTTCGCGGCGATCCTCGTGGCGACCTGCGCGGGCTGCGCCGTCGGACCCGACTTCCAGCATCCGCAGCTTGCACCGGAGGCGGACTACACGCGGGAGCCCTTCGCGCGCGGCGGCACGCTTCCCGGCGAGTGGTGGACCGAATTCGGCTCGCCGGGAATCGACGCACTCGTGCGCGATGGCATCGTCCGCAGCCCCGACCTCGCCGCCGCGCGCGCCGCGCTCGAGGCGAGCGAGTCGAGCCTCAAGGCGGGCTCCGGCGTGTTCTATCCGCAAGTGGACCTCGGCGCGAGCGCGATTCGCCAGCGCCTCTCGCCCTTCCGCCTCGGCATCGAAGGCGCGGCTTCCACGTTCAACCTGCTCACGCTCGGCGTCGCAGTCAACTACGCCATCGACGTCTTCGGCGGCAATCGGCGCGCCGTCGAGAAGCTCGGCGCGCAGGTGGACTACCAGCGCGCCTCGAGCGATGCCGCGTTCCTCACGCTCACCGGGAACCTGGTGAACACCGCGATCGCCGCCTCGGCGTATCGCGACGAGCTCGCGGCGATGCAGGGGCTCCTCGCGCTGCAGGAGCGCGAGGCCGCATTGGTCGAGACGCAGTGGCGCGCGGGAACCGCACCCTACGTGGCCGTGGTCTCGTCGCAGGAACAGGTCGCCTTCACGCGCGCGGCGCTCCCCGCGTTGCGACAACGCCTCGCCGCCGCGACGAACCTCCTCGCCACGCTCTCGGGCCGCACTCCGGTGGAGCGCTCCCTCGAGAGCCCGCCCCTGGACGAAATCCGGCTGCCGAAGAACATTCCCTTGAGCCTGCCTTCGGACCTGGTCCGGCAGCGCCCCGACATCCGCGCGGCGGAAGCGACGCTCCATGCCGCCTCGGCGCAGGTCGGCGTCGCCACGGCGGCGCTCTATCCCACGGTGACCCTCGGCGGCAACGCGGGCGCGGAGGGGCCGGACCGCGCTTCGCTCGGCAACGACAGCGCGCGCTTCTGGAACGTCGGGCCCGCGGTGGAGATCCCGGTGTTCTCGGGCTTTTCCGGCGTGGAAGGTCGCGAGGCCGCGAAGCATCTCTACGAGCAGGCCTACGCCCAGTACCGCCAGACAGTGGTCGACGCGTTCGGCCAGGTCGCCGACACGCTGGAGGCCCTGCGCAACGACGAGGCCCTCGAGGGCGCGCAACGCGAGGCGTTCGAGCTCGCGAAGCGGCAACGCCAGCTCTCCGCGGCCAACGGCAGCGCGGGCCTCGCGAGCGAGCAGCAGGAGAACCTTTCCGCGCAGGCCCTCGAGAGCGCGCGCATCAACCTGCTCCAGGCCCGCGCGCAGCACCTGCAGGACGGCGCAGCACTGTACCTCGCCCTCGGCAGGCCGTGGAACGCGCCCGCGGAGGCGACGCCGCGATGAGGCGAATGACTTCCCGCGGCGTGCTGCTCCTCGCGTTCAAGCTGCTGGTGAACGACCGCGCGAAATTCACTGCGCTCCTGATCGGGGTCACCTTCGCGGTGTTCCTCATGGTGCAGGTGACCTCGATGTTCGCCGGCGTGCTCGACCGCTCCTCGTCGACCGTCACCAACGTGGGCGCGACGGTCTGGGTGATGGATCCGGCGGTGAACACGGTCGCGAACTCGATCCCCATGCCGGACTACGTGCTGGACGCGGCGCGCAGCATGGAGGGCGTGAAGTACGCGGTCGGCCTCTATTCCGGAGGCGCGC
>DATIZV010000065.1:0-9511 GCA_035516915.1 Usitatibacter sp.
TCCTCGGGCCTGGGCTCGCGCGCGCCGGCGCATTGCACCGGAGTGGGCAAGGCGCTCCTCGCGTTCCAGCCTTCCGAGGTCGTGCAGCAGGTGATCGACAACGGCCTCAGGCGCTGCACCGGGAACACCCTCACCGATCCGGAGAGGCTGCGCGCGGAGCTCGCCTCGATCCGCTCGCGCGGCTACGCCATCGACGACGAGGAGATCGAGGCCGGCCTGCGCTGCGTGGCGGCGCCGATTCGCGACCACGGCGGACGCGTCGTCGCCGCGATCAGCGTCGCGGCGCCCGTGCAGCGCATGAGCAAGAAGCAGTTGCAGGCGAGCGTTCCCCCCGTCGTGGCCGCCGCGGAGAACATCTCGCGCCGCCTCGGATACGTTCCCGGGCTCACCGGCGCGGCGATGGCGGATTGATGGCCGAGATCCGGATCGCCGGCGGGGAGACATATTCCTGCGCCGAGGACGACACGCTGCTGCGCGCGGGGTTGCGGGCCGGCCTCGGCTTCCCCTACGAGTGCAATTCGGGCTCCTGCGGAACGTGCAAGGTCGAGCTCGTCGAGGGCGAGATCGAGTCGCTGCGCCCCGACGCGCCGGGGCTCGCGGAGCGTGACCGCGCGAAGAACCGCGTGCTCGCCTGCCAGGCGCAGCCGCGGGGAGGCTGCGCGATCAAGGTGCGGTTGCGTCCCGAGAACGTGCCGATGCACCGTCCGGTGCGATTCGCCGCGCGGCTCGAATCGACCCGCGACCTCACGCACGACATGCGGGAGTTCACCTTCGCCGCCGCGCCCGGGGCGCCGGGTTTCCTCGCCGGCCAGTACGCGCTCTTCTATTTGCCCGACCTCGCCGTGCCGCGCACGTACTCGATGTCGAACGTCGACGACGGGAGCGGCCGCTGGCAGTTCATCGTTCGCCGCGTGCCGGGAGGGACCGGCACCAACACGCTGTTCGGGAAGGTGCCGGTCGGAGCCGAGGTGCGCATCGACGGGCCCTACGGGCTCGCGTACCTGCGCAGCGCGAGCCCGCGCGACCTCGTGTGCATCGGCGGCGGCTCGGGGCTCGCTCCCATGCTCTCGATCGCGCGCGGCGCGGTGCGCGAGCCGCGGCTCGACGGACGGCGGATCCACGTCTTCTACGGCGCGCGCACGGCCCGCGACCTGTGCGGCGAGACCGAGCTGTGCGCGCTACCCGGCTACGGCGAGCGCCTCTTCTTCCACGCGGTCCTTTCCGAGTCGCAGGATCCGGAAGGATGGCAGGGCGCGAAGGGTTTCGTGCACGAGCACGCGCGCGATTTCATCGCCGACCGCTGGAACGACTACGAGTACTACTTCGCCGGTCCGCCGGCGATGGCCGAGGCCGTGCAGCGCATGCTCATCGAAAGGCGCGTGCCGTATCCGCAGGTTCACTTCGACAGCTTTTATTGAGGGGAAGCGTCGCGGGCGCGAGGCTCGCGCGGATTCATGGCGGCCGGTCGCGCCTCTGCGTTTGCGGCGCGGCGAGGAAATCGCAGACCAGCGCGGCGAATTGGGCGGGCTTCTCGACCGCGGAGAGATGCGAGGCACCGGGAATGACGGCGAGGCGCGCGCCGGGAACGCGATCGGCGATCGCCTTCGACATCGCGGGCGGCGTTCCCGGGTCGAGGTCGCCCGCGATGACCAACGTGGGCGCGCGGATGCGCGCGAGCGCATCGAGATAGTCCAGCTCGCGGATCGCCTCGCAGCAGCCGAGGTAGCCCTGCGCCGGCGTCTCGAGGAAGCGCCCCATCACGCGATCCACCACGTCGGGATGGGCCGCGCGGAACGCGGGCGAGAAATATCGCGCCGCAACGCTCTCGCGGATCGCGGCGAGCCCGCCGTCGCTCACGTTCCGGATGCGCTCGTCCCACATGCCGCGGCCTTCGCTCCCGTAGGAGCTCGTCGAGTTCGCGATCACGAGCTTCGCGAGGCGCTCCGCATGCGCGAGCGCGAACGCCTGTCCGACCATGCCGCCCATGGAAAGGCCGACCCAATGCGCGCGCGCGATCCCCAGCCGGTCGAGGAGCCGCGCCGCGTCGTCCGCCATGTCCGCGAGGGACCAGGGCCGCGAAGGAAGGGGACTCTTTCCATGGCCGCGCGCGTCGATCGCGATTACGCGATGACGCGGCGCGAGCGCCGCGGCGAGATCGTCCCACATGCGGCGGTCGAAGCCTATCGCATGGGCGAGGAGGACCGCCTCCCTACGCCCGCCGGAGTCGGTGCAGTGAAGGTCGACGGCGGTCATCCGCGCTTGCGCTTCGACTTCGCGGACTTCGCGGGCTTCGCCGACTTCGCTGGCGCCCTTTTCCCCGCCTTGCGCGCGGATCTGGATCTGCCGCCGCCCTCGAGCTCGGCGATCACGTCGCGCGCTTCGTGAAACCCGGTGTTCGCGGCGGGCACGCCGCAGTAGATGGCCGCCTGCATCAGCACTTCCCGCACGTCGTCCTCGGCGAGGTCGCCCGAGGCGAGCGCCGCGCGCACGTGCAGGCGGAACTCCTCCCAGCGGCCGAGCGCCGTGGTCATCGCGATCACCAGCATGCGCCGCACCTTGTGCGAAAGTCCCTTGCGGTTCCAGATCCCGTCCCAGGCGTAGCTCGTGATCATCTTCTGGAAGTCGGCGTTGAACGGCGTCGCGGTGCCGATCGCCCGATCGACCCATTCCTTTCCCAGCACCTTGCGGCGCGTCGCGAGGCCGCGTTCATAGGACTTGCCCATCGTGCGTTCTCCTTTCGTCTCAGGTGAGGTCGGTTGCGAGGCCGGCGAGGAGCTCGTCCACCGTCTCCGGATGGATCTCTCCGCGTCCGCCGTGGCGTTCGAGGTTCCCGGCCATGCGCGCCGCGTCGACGACCAGCGAATCGGCGATCGTCTCGAGGAAGTCGAGGGCGCTGCCGAGGCAGGCGACGAGGTCGGGAACCAGCGCGAGCTCCGCCTGCCAGCCGCCCAGCGCCCGCTCGTGCTCCCCGATCGCGGCGGCGTGCAGCGATGCGAGGACCCCGGGCATGCGCACCGCCGCGGCGAGGGCACGCGCGCACGCCACCGGGTTGTGCTTGTGCGGCATCGAGGTCGAGCCGCCCACGCCCGCGCGCGGCGCCGCCTCGAGCATCTCGCCCACCTCCGCCTGCGAGGCGAGCGCGACGTCGCGCGCGATCTTCGCGGCGCTGGCGACGACCAGCGCGATTCGGTCGAGGAGGTCGATCCACGCATTGCGGTGCGACTGCCATTCGGGAACGTCGGCGAGGCCGAGCGCGAGGGCCATGCGGTGGCGCACGGCGGGACCCTTGCCGCGCATGCCCTCGAGCGCGCCCACCGGGCCGCCCAGCTGCACGGCGAGGGCGCACGCCTGCGACTCGGCGAGGCGCTCGCGATCCTGGGCCAGCGCGGCCGCCCAGCGCGCGAGCTTGAGTCCCGCGGGAATCGCGAGCGCGGGCTGCATCAGCGTCCGCGCGAGCATCGGCGTCGCGCGGTGCTCGCGCGCGCGGCGCGCGAGCGAGCGCACCGCGTGGTCGAGCGTGCGATCGGCTTCCTCGATGCAGGGACGCAGGCACAGCGCGGTCGCCGTGTCGAGCACGTCCTGGCTCGTCGCGCCGAGGTGCGCGTCGCGTGCGGCGGCCGGCGAATCGCGCGAGACCTGCTCGCGGAGCATCCTCACCAGCGGCACGGCGAGGCTCGCGTTGCGCCGGCCTTCCTCGACGAGCGCCTCGATGTCGATGGCGATCGTCGCGCAGGCAAGGTCGATCGCCTTCGCATGCGCTTCCGGAACGAGGCCCTCGGCCGCCTGCGCCGCGGCGAGCGCGGACTCGAAGTCGAGCATCGCGCGCACGAACCTCGGAGCGGCGAACGCTTCCTCGAACGAGGGACGGGCGAGGGCGCGCGCGGCGAGGCTCGCGGCCATCGTCGGCTAGACCGCGAAGAAGACCGTCTCGCCTTCGCCCTGCAGGCGCACGTCCCAGCGATAGCGATCGTCGCCGGCCGGCTGCGCGACGAGGGTTCGAACGCGCGGCGATCCGGCCATCGCATGCAGCACCGGATCCGCACGCGCCCGTTCCTCTGCGGCGAAGTACACCCGCGTGCGAAGCGCCTTGAGCAAGCCACGCGCGAAGAGCGCCACCTCGAGGCACGGCGCCTCGCCTCCGGGCATCGACGTCTCGATCCGGAACGACCCGTCCTCGCCGGTCTCGACGCGGCCGAAACCGTGCGGGCGCTCGTTCCCGGCGGCGGGCGCGTGGGTCTTGCCGAGGGGCGAAAGCTGCCAGGTCTCGATCATCGCGTCGGCCACCGGCTCGCCGGCGCCGTCGATCACCCGGCCGGCGAGCACGATGCGCCGGCCGGCCTCGGCGAAGGTCACGTTGCCGCCGTCCTTCCAGCGCAGCGCCTCGTGGAAGAACGGACCGACCGTCTGCGAAGGCGTGCGTCGCGCCGCCATGTCAGATCCCCAGCGGCGTCGCGCGCGCGCCGCCCAGCACGATGTCGAACACGTAGCCCAGCGCGACCTCCTCGATGCCGGTCTCCAGCGCGAGGCCGCACACCATGCGCTTGCGCGCCGCCTCGTCGGGCACGCTGTTCCAGATCGGGTCGATCGCGAGCAGCGGGTCGCCCGGGAAGTACATCTGCGTCACGAGCCGCTGCACCGGCGCGTTGCCGAGGAGGGAGAAGTGGATGTGCTGCGGCCGCCACGCGAAGCGGTGGTTCTTCCAGGGATACGCCCCGGGCTTCACCGTGACGAAGCGATAGCGGCCCTCGTCGTCGGTGAACGTGCGCCCCATGCCGGTGAAGTTCGGATCGAGCGGCGCCTCGTGCCGGTCGCCGGGATGCGCATAGCGGCCCGCGGCGTTCGCCTGCCAGATCTCGATGAGGGACCGGCGGATCGGCCTTCCCTCGGCGTCGAGGAGGCGGCCGGTGAGGACCATCTTCTCGCCGAGCGGGGCGGAGCTTCCGTGGATCGTGAGGTCGTTGTCGCCGCTCCTCACGAACCCCTGCGGCACGGTGGGCCCGGGGACGTCGAGCGTGCCCGCGGGAATGCGCAGCAGCGGCTCGCGCGGCGAGCGCGCGAGCGTGCTCGCGTAGCCGGGATGGAGGTAGGGCGGATCGTCGGCGTCCGGGCGCGTCATGTCGTTCATCGCAGCTCCTGCAGCGGCTCCGGGGCGAGGACGTGGATCATGGCCGGTCCGCAGCTGCGGCCGGGAACCACCGCGAGCACCTCGACCCCCGAGCGAAGTGTACGCAAGGTTTCGTCCTCCCGGTCGGAGGGGCGCCCTCGCGCGCGGCGACGCTCATAACGTCTCTCCTTCCTCCAGCACGCCCGCGGCGCGCAGCGACCCCTCGAGCCACTTCGGCGTGAGGTTGCGGCCCGCGGCGATGTCGGCGAAGCGCGCCTTCTCGTCGGCGACCTTCTTCGCCGCGGCCTCGAGGAGCGAGGCCGCCTTCTCGCGCTCGATCACCACGACGCCGTCCGCGTCTCCCGCGACGAGGTCGCCCGGCCGCACCGAGATGCCGCCGCAGGAGATCGGCCAGTTGATGCGGCCCGGCACGAGCTTCGTCGGGCCGTTGGGATTGGCGCCCACCGCGAAGACCGGGAAGCCCAGGCTGCGCAGCTCCTCCGTGTCGCGCACGGCCGCATCGAGGACCGCGCCGCCCAGATCGAGCTTCTTGCACGCGCTGATCATGAGGGCGCCCATCAGCGCGCAGGTGCGGTCGGCCTTGCCGTCGACCACGAGGATGTCGCCCGGGCGCGCCATCGAGATGGACGCGTGGATCATGAGGTTGTCGCCGGGGCGTACCTCGATGGTGAACGCGGGGCCGCACATCTTCATCGTGGGGGAGACCGGGGCGATGCGCCCGTCCATCGTCCCGCGGCGGCCCGCGACGTCGGCGAGGATGGAGGCCGCGAATTCCGAGGCCCTGCGCACGACGTCGGCCGGGACGCGCTCGAAATCGCGCCGCACGTCGCCGGGGGGAGGAGAGGTCTTGCCGTTCATGGCGGAAATCCTTCAGGCGGTCTCGCGGCCCGGATGGCCGCGCTTCGTCAATTGTCGATCGAGCCGCGGGTATACGCGCCGCGCGTTGCCCTCGAAGATCTTGTAGCGCGTGTCCGCGCCGAGCTCCTTCACCTGGTCGACGTAGCGCTTGGTGTCGTCGTAGTGGTGCCCCGTGCGCGGGTCGATGCCCTTCACCGCGCCCAGCATCTCGGAGGCGAAGAGGATGTTCTCCACCGGGATCACGCGCGCCATGAGCTCGATGCCCGGCAGGTGATAGACGCAGGTGTCGAAGAACACGTTCCTCAGCAGGTGCTCCTCGAGGAGCGGCTTCTTCATGTCCTGCGCGATGCCCCGATAGCGCCCCCAGTGGAACGGCACCGCGCCGCCGCCGTGCGGGATCACGAACTTGAGCGCCGGGAAGTCCTTGAAGAGATCGCCCTGCAGGAGCTGCATGAACGCCGTCGTGTCGCCGTTGAGGTAGTGCGCGCCGGTGAAATGCACGGCCGGATTGCACGACGCGGTCACGTGGACCATCGCCGGCACCTCGAGCTCGCACATCTTCTCGTAGATCGGGTACCAGTAGCGGTCGGTGAGCGGCGGCGACTTCCAGTAGCCGCCCGACGGATCGGGATTGAGGTTGATGCCGACGAAGCCGAGCTCGGTCACGATCCGCTCGAGCTCGGGAATGCAGTTCTCGATCGGCGCGCCGGGGAACTGGGGCAGCTGGCCAACCGCGGCGAAGTTGTCCGGAAGGAGCGCGCAGATGCGATGGATGAGGTCGTTGTTCACGCGGCACCACTCGCGCCCGATCGCCTCGGTGCCGACGTGGTGGCCCATGCCCGAGGCGCGCGGGGAGAAGACGGCGAGGTCCGACCCGCGCTCGCGCTGGAGCTTGAGCTGCGGCTCGACGCTTTGCAGGAGCGCCTCGTCGCCGATGCCGAGGTCGGTGCTCATGGGCTTGCGGCCCGGGTCGGCGAGCCCCGCGAGCTGCTGGTCGCGGAACCGGTGCAACGCCTGCGGCTCCGTGGTGTAGTGGGCGTGGACGTCGATGATCATTTCGATGCGTTGTCGAGGAATCGAGAGCCTAGCCGCCCGACTTCTCCCGGGCGAAGCGCTGCAGGAGCTCCACCAGGCCCGGCAGCTCCTTCACCTTGTCGAGGTACGCCTCGGCGCCGAGCGCGAGGCATCCGGCACGCAGCTGCGGGGAGGTGTGGTTCGAGGTCATGACGAGGCGCGTACGCGCGAGCGCGGGGTCGCCCCGGACCGATCGGATCACGTCCGTGCCGGATCCGGTGCGAAGCTGCAGGTCGAGGATCACCACGTCCGGGGAGAGCCGGCGGATCGCCTCCAGCGTGGACGCCTCGGAGTCCGCGACGCCGACCACTTCGATGCGCCCGGGCTCCGAGACCAGCTCGCGCAGCATTTCCGCGACCGGCTGGGAATCGTCGGCGATGATGACTCTCAAGGGCGCGATGGCACCCGGGCTCGTCATTCCTTGGGCCTTCCGGTCGCGCCCGCCCCGCGGCGGCTGGCCGCATTGTAGCTCGCGAGCCATCGGTGCAAGAAAACCCCCCGATGTAGGCGCCGTCCTACATTCCTGCGCCGAAGCGGCCCCCTATACTCGTTTTCACGCCCGGGAAGGCGCGGGTGCCGACCTCGCGCGCCCGGAGCCCCATTCCGCAGCGACCAGGCACATGATGACGACGATATTGAAGGTATCGAAGACCGCCTCGGGACGCGATGCCATGCTTCGCGCGCTGCGCGATGCGGGCCTCGGCGTCGTGGAGGTCGATGATTGGGACCAGGCCCGCGAGCGCCTCGCCGCCGCCGGGAGCGCGGTGGTGGTGTGCGATGCGGCGAGCGTGGGCCCGGATGCGACCGGCCTCGCCCGCGCCGTCGCGGCCGCCGAGTCGCCCGCGCGCACCGCCGTTCCGAAGGACGCGCTGCGCTCGCTGTCCCACGACCTGCGCACACCGCTTTCCGCGATGGCCGGATGGCTGCACCTGCTCGAGACCGGCAGGCTGGACGAGGCCGGGATGAAGCGCGCGTTCGAGAAGCTGCGCGGCAACATCGAGGACCAGGTGCGCACGCTCGATCGTTACGTCGGAAGCCGAACCCAGGAAGGACAGCGCTGACATGAAGCCCATGCGAACGATGCACGAGACCGGATCCGCGGTCGCCGCGCGAAAGCGCGCCCGCGCGGCCGCGGCGAAGACCGCGCCGGCGATCCCCGCCTCTGCCGACACGGCCGCGATCCTGAACGCGCTGATCGCCCTCAAGCAGGGCGACAGCAGCGTGCGCCTGCCGATCGAGTGGACCGGGCTCGAGGGCAAGCTCGCCGAGACCTTCAACGAGGTGGTGGAGCTCAACGGCCGCATGAGCGAGGAGCTGGCGCGGCTGCGCCAGAAGGTGGGCAAGGAAGGCAAGCTCAAGCAGCGCGGCGAGATCGGCGACGTGCGCGGCTTCTGGCGCGATTCGATGGACTGCGTGAACGACCTCATCGACGACCTCGTGCACCCGACGAGCGAGACCGCCCGCGTGATCGGCGCGGTCGCCCAGGGCGACCTTTCGCAGACGATGGCGCTCGAGGTGGACGGCGGGCCGCTGGAAGGCGAGTTCCTGCGCACCGCGAAGACCATCAACAAGATGGTGGAGCAGCTCGGCTCCTTCGCTTCCGAGGTGACCCGCGTCGCGCGCGAGGTGGGCACGGAAGGCAAGCTCGGCGGCCAGGCGAAGGTGAAGGGCGTGGCGGGTACGTGGAAGGACCTCACCGACTCGGTGAACTCGATGGCGGGCAACCTCACCGGCCAGGTGCGCAACATCGCGGAGGTGACCACCGCGGTCGCGAACGGCGACCTCTCGAAGAAGATCACGGTGGACGTGAAGGGCGAGGTGCTCGAGCTCAAGAACACGATCAACACCATGGTGGACCAGCTGCGGTCGTTCGCTTCCGAGGTGACGCGGGTGGCGCGCGAGGTGGGCACCGAGGGCAAGCTCGGCGGCCAGGCGGTGGTGGAGGGCGTCTCCGGGACCTGGAAGGACCTCACCGACTCGGTGAACTACATGGCGTCGAACCTCACCGGGCAGGTGAGGAACATCGCGGACGTGACCACCGCGGTGGCACGCGGCGACCTCTCGCGCAAGATCACGGTGGACGTGAAGGGCGAGATCCTCGAGCTCAAGAACACGATCAACACGATGGTGGACCAGCTTTCGTCCTTCGCTTCCGAGGTGACGCGCGTCGCGCGCGAGGTGGGCACGGAAGGCAAGCTCGGCGGCCAGGCGAAGGTGAAGGGTGTGGCGGGCACGTGGAAGGACCTCACGGAGTCCGTGAACTCCATGGCCGGCAACCTCACGGGCCAGGTGCGGAACATCGCGGAGGTCACCACCGCGGTCGCGACCGGCGACCTCTCGAAGAAGATCACGGTGGACGTGAAGGGCGAGGTGCTCGAGCTCAAGAACACGATCAACACCATGGTGGACCAGCTGCGGTCGTTCGCTTCCGAGGTGACGCGGGTGGCGCGCGAG